>CAMKSZ010000051.1 GCA_946415525.1 uncultured Prevotellaceae bacterium
CCGCTATTAGGGCTCGCTCGGGACTTGCACCCGTTAGCTGATACTCATGCTGAGCATACAAATAATCCGCAATGCCTGTTTATCGGCACTGCGTACATGTATTCTCTCAGTTATTCATTTTTAGCGGACACCAATAAAAATATATCAATTACCTTAACTCCGATTCTCATAAATCCTTAAGTTCCTAGATTTTGTATTCATGAATGACTTGGATTTACTGATAAATATTTCAGAGTGTATATATTGGAGATCATAATTAGAGTTAGGGATATGATATAAAATGGCAGAACAGAGTTGTTGTTTTTGAAACAAGAGAAAAAAGCAATAATATTTTGATTATTCATTAAATAATACAATATTTGCACAATCTTAACCTCAATCATAATCAATGGACAACGCTAATAATCAAAAACCAGAAATATGAAAAAGCTATTGATACTCTTGGTTTTGTCACTGATAAATGTGACAGTTCATGCACAGAACTATTTGTTGGGTGATATCAACAGGGATGGGGATGTGACCGTGGCCGATGTGACGATGTTGGTAGATATCATCATGAAAGGCTACACACCGTTTATTGTCAACCCGACAGCCGTTATGATGTCGGTTGGAGAATCTTCCACTGTCAACATAGTCAGTGGCTACTATCAGTATGAGGTCACGTCGGCCAACACCAGTGTGGTCACGGCTTCAGTCAACGGTTCACTCATTACACTGAATGCCGTGGCTAGTGGAGAAACCAAAGTGATTGTCAAAGATGTGCTTACAATGAGATACCTTGAGGTCCCTGTCAAGGTGGCGTATGGCTCGCTACAACTATCTTCCTCCAACATGACCCTTGTGATGGGAAGTGAAGGAAATATAGACATCACTTCCGGTAGTGGTAACTATAGTGTGGAGAGCAGCGATGAGTCTGTGGCAACGGCGGCAGTGAGCGGTGGTAAGGTGATTGTTAGTGCCGTCGGGGGCGGTGTCGCCATCATCTCTGTGACAGATACGAAGAGTGGCCAAACGGCAACAATAGAGGTATCAGTCGAATACATACCTCTAGCTCTGTCCTCTTCCTCTGTAATCCTCTTTATAGGTGATGAGAGTTTGGTGGTAGTTTCCTCCGGCAGTGGCTGCTACAGCGTTGAAAGCAGCGATAGGAATGTGGCATTTGCAGAAGTTGATGGAAGCACGGTATCAATTATTGCTTTTGGCGGTGGCACTGCCACCATCACGGTGACCGACACGAAAAGCGGTCAGACAAAAGACATCACAGTGACTGTGGATTATTTACCACTGACACTCTCAGCCTCAACACTGAAACTCAACATCGGTGAGGAGGGCACCATCAGCATTACCTCTGGCAATGGGAATTTCACTGTGAGGAGCAGCGACACAAGCATAGCAACCGCCATCTTGAGTAGTTCTTCTATAAAAGTGACTGCAACCAGTGTTGGCACTGCCACTATCACTGTGACAGACCGTCGTAGTGGGAAGACCGCCATTATTGAAGTCGTTGTCTCAGACAACTCAACTCTTGTTTCGTACCTAACCTGTCCTGATGACCATCACCCGCACATTATCGACCTTGGGCTGCCTTCTGGCACGAAGTGGGCTTGCTGCAATGTAGGAGCAGATAAACCAGAAAGTTTTGGCAGTTACTATGCTTGGGGTGAAACAGAGGAAAAAGACGTTTATAATTGGAGCACTTACGTACACTGCGATGGCTCTGATGAGACTTGTTATAACTTGGGCAATAACATCAGTGGTACGGTGTATGATGCGGCTTATATTAAATGGGGCTGTTCATGGGCGATGCCGTCAGATAAGGAAATCACGGAACTTGTAAATAATTGCACGAAAAAATTGACAGGAGTCAACGATGTTCAAGGGTGGATGTTTATCGGTTCTAATGGTGGTAATATCTTTCTACCTTCTGGTGATGTCCCTTGGATTGATCTTTATGATTCAGATGATTTTGGGCACTACTGGTATTCAACGCTTGACCGTCCTGACTCCAGTAAAGCTTATTCAATATTCCTACATCCAGGTGGCGTTTACACATACTATGACGGACGATATTACGGTCACATGATTCGTCCTGTATCAAAATAGGTTTTATATCATGCTTTTTTAAGAATCTATTCAAATTTTAGCCGTGTCAAAATGAATAATATGGCACGGCTTAGTTATATTAGTTATATTTGATGTTGCAAAGGTACGAAATCTTTACGACTTGCCAAAGAGGGTGTGTCAAAATGATAAATTTTGAGATGACAACTTAAAATTTGTAAGCATATCACCTTCAAATAGCAAAGGAAAAGTCATTTCTTTGACCCAAAATAGGTTTTGAAATGGTCTTTTCTTGTTTGCTAGTTTCAAACTGTAAGATTTTCAAGAGAGCATTTGTATTTTGACACACCCTCCTATATAAGCGGTCTGTTGTTCGCAAAAGTAGCGTTCCAACCCCTAAACTCCCCAAAATCTCCCCAACTATACATCAAAACCTTGCTTCTCCAGGCACAATTCCATATTCATCCTTGAAGCATTTGGTGAAATAACTGGGCGACGAGAATCCCACCTGATAGGCAATCTCGCTGACAGTCAAGGAAGTATCTTTGAGCAGGGCACATGCCTTGACCAAGCGGGCCCTCCGCAATAAATCGACTGGTGTGCAACCCGTGAGTGCCTTCACCTTGCGGTAGAGTTGGACACGGCTCACCCCCAATTGGCTACCGATGGCCTCCACGCTCAAATCGCTGTCGCTCATCTTTTCCTCCACCACTTTCCCGAAACGGGCGATGAAGGGGTCGTCCTTGACTTCCATCGTCGGTGCATCGGCATTCTCCTTATGCACGTCATCCTCCGCAGTCTTGGGGCTCCAAATGTCCTTCAACTGATGGCGGGATTGCAACAAGTTGACAATGCGGGCAACGAGCAGTTCGGGTTGGAAAGGTTTGGTGATGTAGGCATCGGCACCGCTCTCGTAGCCCTCTATCTGATGCTGGCTGAGGGCGCGGGCGGTGAGGAGAATGACAGGGATATGACAGGTCATCATGTCGTGCTTGATGCCTTGACAAAACTCCAAGCCGTTCATGACAGGCATCATCACGTCGCTGACGATGAGGTCGGGCACCTGTTCCCGAGCCACCTCGGTGCCTTTTTGTCCGTCCTCAGCCTCCATGACGTGGTATTTCGCTTGCAAAATGGTGCGGAGGTAGGCACGGATGTCGGCATTGTCGTCGACAATCAGCACCGTGGGGGCATCCTCGTCCTGCGCCACGGCAGTTCCCATGTCGCCCACAGGTTGTGCCACGGTGACGGCATCCACCTGTTCAATGGGCACGCCTCCCATCACCTTTCCCACCTGCACATCGAGCATTTTGTTGATAAGCAGGGTGAGTTGATGGGTGTTTCGCCTGACGATGTCAAACATGTTCGTCGTCTCGCCACTGGCATTCTTGATATCCTCTGTTTCCGCCAACTGTGCCAAAGGTCCTTCAATCAACGTCAGCGGCGTGCGCAATTCATGACTCACTTGCGTATAGAAATCCAACTGCTCCCGCTCCATTTGGGTGCGCTCATGCTGAATGCGGGCCTTCTGCTTGAAATAGAAATAGGCTCCCAACAAAAGCAACAACAAGAGGATGATCATGGAGATGGCGAGCAACGTCAGCGTCCGCTGGTTGGCCAACTGCTGCAGGTAGCCACTCGCCACATGGTCGAGTTGGGCAAGGTTTTTCGACTGGCGCATCACTTCCTCGCTCTCAAGTTGCAGCACCCGCGCATTGTCACGGGTGACGAGCGCCGACATGAGATGCGTCTCTTTCTCGTAGGGTTTGCCTTCGAGGATGTCCACGGCAAGTTGCATCAACTGGTCGCCGTGGGTGGGATAGATATAGGAAACGTCGAGGAGCGAGTCGAGCACCAACCTGATCCCCCCGTCCTCGCCTGGGAGACCGTCGATGCCACAGAACAGGGGCAGTGCCCTCCCCTGCTCTTGGAAAGCCTTGCGTGCGCCCATGGCCGACCGGTCGTTCATGCCGAACACCAGATCGACTTGCTCATCGGCATGGTCAATTAACCATTGCTTCACCATTTTATAGGCTGTCGGCTCTGTCCAGTCGCCTTGGAGCGTTGCTATGATATCGATGCCGGGAAAGGCGTCAAGGGATTCCCTAAAGCCGTTGTGCCGCTCAATGGCGGGCGACGAGCCTTTCAGGCCCATCACCTCCATGACACGGCCTTTCCCTTTCAAACGTGAACCGACATAGTCGCCCATCAAATGTCCCATCTCATAGTTGTCGGCTCCCATATAGGCCGTGTATTTCTGTGAGTTGGTCTTGCGCTCGAACACGATGACGGGGATTCCTTTGTCGAACGTCCTGTCGATGGCGGGCGATATGGTCGCCACCTGGTTGGGCGCCACGATGAGCAGGTCGATGCCCTCTGCGACGAGACTGTCTATTTGCTGCACCTGCCGCTCGTCGCTGTCGTATGCCGCCGCAAACCGCAGTTCCACGTTGTCGTGGAAATAAGCGCTCATCCGCAGTTCCTCGTTCTGCTTGTCGCGCCAAATGTCGGCGGAGCATTGTGAGACGCCTATCCTGTATTTATGGTCACCATGCAGGCGTGACGAAGAATCGCCATCCGTCGAACAGGCCACCATCAGCGCCGTCCATGCGAAGAAGACAAGTCTCCACATAACACCCTTACTTCAAAAGGCTTACATCCATCCGCTTGCAAGGGAACATGTAGCCACGCTCCTTGAGTTTCTGATAGACCGTCTCGTTCATGTAGAAATAGACTGTCCAATAGTCGCTGCCCTTGCACCAGGTGCGGGTGTTCACCACCACGCCCTTCTCTGCCAGTTCGGTCAATCCCGTCCAAGGCTCTGCCACGACTTCCGAGTCGTCCACCGGCCCCTGGATGATGAGCGGACTGCCGGCCTGTATCTCGCGGATGGCTTTCTTCACCTCGTCGAGGTCGCCGCCATAGGCAAAGTGGAAGTCAAGGTCAACACGGCGGTATTTCTCCGTGGAATAGTTTTTCATGCTGCCCGTGGAGAGTCCTCCATTGGGGATGATGATGGTCTGTGCGTCGTTGGTGCGGATAATCGTGTTGAAAATCTGGATTTCCTTCACCGTGCCTTGATAGCCTTGTGCTTCGATGTAGTCGCCCACCTTGAAAGGCTTGAAGAGCAGAATCATCACGCCACCTGCGAAATTTTGCAGCGTCCCGCTGAGTGCCATGCCGATGGCGACACCTGCGGAAGCGAAGAGGGCGATGAACGACGATGTCTCGATGCCGAGTATGGAGATAATGACAATGGCAAGCAGGAGCCAAAGGGTGACGCTGACAATGCTTCTGAGGAAGGAGAAGAGCGACGGGTCAACATTGCTCTTCTTGAGCAATTTGGTGAATAACTTGCACACCCACTTGATGATGAACTTGCCGACAAGATAGACGACAATCGCCAAAATGAGGTTTTTACAAAACTCTAAAGCCCATGCGCCCAACATGGAATAAGTTTCGGGAGAAAAGATTTTTTCTAACATAGTTATCATTATTAAGGTGGAACCAAACGTATTGATTGCAAATTTACACTAATTCTGCAAAAATAGCAAAAAAAATGGTAGAAATTTGTATGTTCCATTACATCGCCAAGCAAAACCTTGTTTCTGGTATCATTGGCAGATGGACACAATCACGCCCCTTTCGAGTAGTGCGACTGCTCAAAAGGGGCGTGAAAATGACGTACCTATATAATATTATAAGGTAGGCTATCGGATGCGGAACGACTCACTCTCCTTCACCAAGCGCTCGTCCTTGAGGATTCCCTTACGGGCGAGTGCATAGAGAATGATGGAGACGACAGGCAGCACGGCAGCGAATGCCATCTTGAAATGCATCCCCTCCTCTACCGAGAAGAAGCCCTTGTAGGCGTAGAAAGCCAGCCAGGCGATGTTGAGCAAGATGCAAAGCACACAGAGGCGACTCTGCAACGGCCTGTTGGAATAGAGGAAGATGGAGAAGAGGCAGACAGGGCAAGTGACCACCAAGAAGGCGAAGAGCGGCCACACCGAGAAGTCGTTCCCGCCATTGGGGGTGTTGACCCAGAGGTTGTTCATCACGGCGCTTACTCCCATGCCATCAGGCACAAAAAAGCCGACGGGCAGGCAGAGGCAAATCACCGTGAGGATGAGTGCGAGCAGGAGATAAACGGTCTGTATGCGCTGCAACATGGCCTTTACTCTTTATCTTTAGACGGATCGCGCCAGAACACGTTGCCCTCAATAAATTCCTGTGTGGCAAGCAGGGTGGGTTTGGGCAATTTCTCGTAGTAGCGCGAAATCTCTATCTGCTCACGGTTCTCGAACACCTCCTCGAGCGTGTCGTTATAGGATGCAAACTCCTGGAGTTTCTTGCTGAGGTCCTGCTTGATTTCTACAGAGATTTGGTTGGCACGTTTCGAGATGATGGCCACGGTCTCGTAGATGTTGCCGGTCTCCTCGCAGAGGTCCATGATGTTGCGTGTGACGGTGTTGACGGGTGCTTTTGATTTCTTGTAATCCATATTCTTGTTTTGGTTTGTTGTTGTGGGTTGGTGTCAGTCTTCTATGTCCTTCGTATATTTCTTGCAGTGCTCGATATAACGCTCTGCCAACTTTTTGTAATTCGAGTCGGGGTATTCGTTGATGAATCCGTAGCACTCGTCCTCGGCATCGCGGTAGCGGTCGAGCCTCTTGGCATCCACGCTTCGCTCTGCCAGTTCATACTTGCTTTTCATCACCAACAGGGCAAACTGCTCGCGCTTGGCACTGTAGGGGAAGTCCTTGATGGCGTTCTGTGCCGTGATGATGCATGCCTCGTAGTTGCTGCCACCATTGGTGCAGTTGCCGAAATAGGGACCGAGGTCGTAGTAGAGTTTCGCCGAGTAAAGTTCCTTGTCCACCAACTTGTCTTGCAATTCGTAAAGCCGTTCGTGCGCCACATCCTTAAGTTGTGCACCAGGGAAGAGGTCGATGAACTCTTGGAAAGCGGCGATGGCGGACATGGTGGGTGTCTGGTCGAGGCGCGGCTCGGGCGTGCTCATATAGAGACTCTGCCCTACATAAAACGAAGCCATCTCGGCAAAGGTGCCCTTGGGATAGGACTGATAGTATTTCTTAAAATACTGCGCTGCCGTCTCATAGTCCTTGGCGCAATACGACGACATGGCCAGCATATAGAGGCATTCTTGTCCATTCTCAGAACCCTTCATGATGGCGACGAGGTCCTGCAACAGCAATACAGCCCTATTGTACTTGCCCTTGGCAAAGCACTCCTTGGCGTACTCGTATTTATAGTCGTAGTTGTCGGTCTTATAGACCTTATTGAACTCATTGGCGCAACTGGAGAACAGCACAAGAACCCCAAAGGCCATCAAGAGAATTTTCTTCATATCCATTGCTTTGACCTGCAAAATTACACATTATTCCATTATCTACAAAACCTAACGCCGAATTTTAGCAAAAAATAGTATTTTGCAAGAGGTGGTGCGACCAGAAGTCGCACCATTTTCAGCAAAAAGAGAACTATCCTGATGACATTTTATGACAGTATTGACAACAAAAAAAGTTGAACTTTGCTCACTTATTCAGATTTTTGTGCTATATTTGCTTGCTAATTGCAACGACAAACAATGGAAAGAGGAACATATTCATCTATCTTACTGACCATCAAGGATAACATGAAGTCTCAATAAACATGGAATTTAAACTCACCTCAAAATACAGTCCCACGGGCGACCAGCCCCAAGCCATCCAGGAATTGACCGAAGGACTGAACCGCGGCGACCGCGCACAAGTGCTGTTAGGCGTCACCGGTTCCGGAAAGACATTCACCGTTGCCAACGTGATTGCCAACGTCAACCGCCCCACCCTCATCCTCAGCCACAACAAGACCCTCGCCGCCCAACTCTATGAAGAGATGCGCGGCTTCTTCCCCGACAACGCCGTGGAATACTATGTGTCTTACTACGACTACTACCAGCCCGAAGCCTATATCCCCCACACCGACACCTATATAGAAAAAGACCTCGCCATCAACCAAGAAATCGACCGTCTGCGACTGTCTGCCGTATCGGCGCTGCTCAGCGGCCGTCGCGACGTGGTGGTGGTGTCGTCGGTGTCGTGCATCTACGGCATGGGCGGGCCTACTGCCATGTCGGAGAGCGTCATCAACCTCCACGTCGGACAAAAACTCGACCGCAACAGGTTGCTCAGACAATTGGTGGACGCCCTCTACGTGCGCAACGACATCGACCTGCAGCGCGGCACCTTCCGCGTGAAGGGCGACACGGTGGACATCTTCATGGCCTACAGCGACAACGTGCTCCGAGTGACATTCTGGGATGACGACATAGAGAGCATCGAGGAGGTGGACGCTGTCGCCTACCGCCGGATAGGTTCCTTCAACGACTACCAAATCTACCCTGCCAACCTGTTCGTCACCACCAAGGAGCAACAGGCAATAGGCATCCGCAAGATACAAGACGACCTGCTGAAACAAATCGACTTTTTCAACGAAATGGGCGACGCCGTCAAGGCACAACGCATCAAGGAGCGCGTGGAATACGACATCGAGATGATTAAGGAACTGGGGCACTGCTCGGGCATAGAGAACTATTCACGCTACTTCGACGGGCGCGAGGCCGGCCAGCGCCCCTACTGCCTGCTCGACTTCTTCCCCGACGACTTCCTCATGGTCATAGACGAGAGCCATGTCAGCGTCCCCCAAATCAATGCCATGTATGGCGGCGACCGCGCCCGCAAGACCAACCTCGTGGAGTACGGTTTCCGCCTGCCCGCCGCCTTCGACAACCGTCCGCTGCGCTTCGAGGAATTCCAGGAGATGGTGCACCAGGTCATCTACGTCTCCGCCACACCCGCCGACTTCGAATTAGCCGAAGCCGAGGGCGTCGTGGTGGAACAGTTGATCCGTCCCACCGGCCTGCTCGACCCCGACATCGAGGTACGTCCCAGCGAGAACCAAATCGACGACCTGATGGATGAAATCCTCACTCGCATCCAGCGCGACGAACGGGTGCTCGTCACCACCCTGACCAAACGCATGGCAGAGGAACTGACAGAATACCTGCTCAACCACGACGTGCGGGCCAACTACATCCACAGCGACGTAGCCACCCTCGACAGGGTAAAGGTGATGAGCGACTTCAGGGCCGGCATTTTCGACGTGCTCGTTGGCGTCAACCTGCTCCGCGAAGGCCTCGACTTGCCCGAGGTGTCGTTGGTCGCCATCATCGATGCCGACAAAGAAGGATTCCTGCGCAGCCACCGGTCGCTGACGCAGACCGCCGGTCGCGCCGCCCGCAACGTCAACGGCAAGGTCATCATGTATGCCGACACCATCACTGAGAGCATGCAGAAGACCATCGACGAGACCATGCGCCGCCGCACCATACAGATGCAGTACAACGAAAAGCACGGCATCACCCCGCGACAAATCGTCAAGGATATCAAGGGAGCACTCGCCAGCCGCACTGCCGTCCCCGAAGAGAAGAAAGAGACGAAGGGCTATGGCAACGCCTACATCGAACCCGACGCCACCCGCATGGTCGCCGACCCCGTGATGCAGCATATCGGCAAGGAAGAACTGCAAACCGTCATCGACGAGAGCAGACGACTGATGAACGAAGCCGCCAAGCGGCTCGACTTCCTGCAAGCCGCCCAATACCGCGACGAGATAATCAGACTCACCGAACAACTCGAGAGGCAAACAAAAGAATAGAGTTGGGCACCTAAATTCGTTAATTCTGCTTAATCATTTGGGAATTACCGCGAATATTCGTAATTTTGTCCGTTGAAACCAATTTTAACGAGTCCAAAAAGACAATGAGAACCATCATCATCACATTATTGCTCTGCATACCGGTCGCCCTGTCGGCCCAAAGCAAATGGGAAACGCCCCAATCGTCGAACGAGCCCGAAGCCACCGTCACCAAAGAGTACCAATACGCCAAATACCTCGGACCGGTGGTGCCGGAAGTGGACGGCGAAGTGAAATGGGAGAAGACCTTCACCAACAATGCCGACGCCATGACCAACTACAACACCATGGTCGAATTCCTCACCGCCATGACCAAGGAGGAAGACCAGTTGGAAAAGAGCAAGGTGTCCATCGTCAACAAGGAAGAGCGCAAGGTGGTGTGCCACTTTGAGGAATGGATGACTTTCGCTAAGAAAGCCCTGGTACTCGACCGCACCCGCTTCATCTACACCCTGCTTGCCGAATGCGAAGGCAATAAGGTGAAGGTGACCATCTTCCGTATCAATTATTGGTATGAAGAACAGCGCGATGGCGGAGAACACTTCAAGGCCGAGGAATGGATTACCGACAAGTGGGGACTCAACAAGAAGCGCACCCGCTTGGCCAAGATTTCCGGCAAATTCCGCCGCAAGACCGTTGACCGAGTAGAGGAAATCTACAACAACATCGCCCAACGTCTCTCAGCACAATAGACCATGACGACCGACTACAACGACTCTGAGAACAACCTTTCCGACGGCCTTTCCACCCGCCGCCGCTCCCACAGGAAACCCGCCAGCGACCAGTTGTTGGGATTGCGCAACGTGCTCAATATCATCTTCATGCTCCTCGCAGTAATCGGCGTTTGCATTTATGTGTGGGGCGACAGTACCATCGGTACCTACGTCATCATCGGCGGCATGGCATTCAAAATGGTGGAGTGCTGCCTGAGGATGCTCAAATGAAACCCATGACAAGAACCATCTCCGACTGGACCACGAGAGTCCTACTGCCTTTCGCCATCACCCTCTTGTTGGCCGCCATGCCCTTGGGCGTCGCGGCACAAGACTATAACAGCATCGGCGAAGACGGTGTCATGAAACTTGCCAAAAGGGGAAACAAGAAAGACAGTGTCGATGGCAAGAAGGATTTCCCGCGCGGCCTAAAGGTGTGGACCATAGACGAACGTTTCGGCGACATCACCCCTGCCGAGCCCGATACGGTGCCCTTTATGTTCATGAACAGCATCTTCACCACCGGCATGAACGGCGAGTACAACACCACCGGCAACCTCGGTGCCAACAGGCTCAACCGCATCTTCACCGACCGCCAAAGTTACGACGACTTCATCTTCAGCCACGGCTACGACTATTTCGTCAAGCAAGTAAGCGACATTCATTTCACCAACACCTACTCGCCCATCACCAACTTGAGCCTCAACACTTGCGGCAACCGCACCAACGGCGAAGACCATTTCAAGGCACTCTTCGCCATCAATGCCGGCAAGCGAATCGGCGTGGGATTCAAGTTCGACTACCTCTACGGCCGTGGCTATTACCAGGAAAACAGCGCCTCGCTCTTCAACTATACACTTTGGGGCTCCTACCTCGGCGACCGCTACCAAGCCCACCTGCTCCTATCGACCAACCACATGAAACAGGCCGAGAATGGCGGCATCATCAACGACAATTACATCACCCACCCCGAAAGATTCAGGGAAAAATACAGCGAGAACGAAATTCCCACCATGCTGCAGCAAAACTGGAATCGCAACGACAACCTGACCGTCTTCTATTCCCACCGCTACAGTTTTGGCTTCAGCCGCGAGGTGCCCATGACCGAAGAGGAAATCAAGGCGAAGAAGTTTGCCATGGCTTCTGCCAAGGAAAACGAGGCCAAGAAAGCCAAGGAAGCCGCCAAGCGCGCTGCCGAGAAAAACAACGAGGAGTTCGACGAGGAGGAATATGAAAAGCAAGTGGCCCTCGACAAGGAAACGGCAGGAAACCAGGCCGAACCAGTCGATACCACCTGGATGAAGAGCGAATACGTCCCCGTGACCAGTTTCATCCACACGGTGAAATTCAAAAACTCCGAACGCATCTACCAAGCCTACTCCAATCCCAAGGATTACTACGCCAACACCTACGAGACACTCGCCCGATTCAGCGGCGACACCATCTACGACAAGACGCGCCACTACGCGCTCGACAACACCTTTGCCATCGCCTTGTTAGAGGGATTCAACAAATACGCCAAGGCGGGCCTGAAAGCCTTTGCCCACCACGAATTCAAGCACTATGCCCTGCCCGACAGCGCATCGGATGCCCGCTCCTACAACGAGCAGACCCTGTATGTTGGTGGACAAATCAGCAAGACGCAAGGCAACACGTTGCACTACGATGCCACCGGCGAGGTGGGCACACTCGGTGCAAGTGTCGGCGACATTTACATCGACGGCACCGCCGACCTCAACTTCCCCTTGTTGGGCGACACCGTGCAGTTGGCAGCCGATGGCTTTTTCCACCACTATGCCCCCACATTCTACTACACGAAATACCACTCCCGGCATTTCTGGTGGGAGAACGACGATTTCAAAAACGTGACCCACACCCGCTTGCAAGGAAGACTCTCCTGGGAGCGCACCGACACGCAACTGCGTGTTGCCGTGGACAACATCACCAACCATGTCTATTTCAGCACGAACTATAACGTGAACGAAAATTTCGAGCGGCTCAACAACACCGCCACAGCACGTCAGTGCAGCGACAACATCAGCATCCTAACGGCCTCCATCGAACAGAAATTCGCCTACAAGTTCCTCCACCTCGACGCCGTGCTGACCTATCAGAAATCGAGCCTTGAACGTGTCATCCCCGTCCCAGCCCTCAACGCATACGCCAATTTTTACTTTAGGTTCAAACTCGCCCATGTGCTCGACTGCGACTTAGGCGCCGACGTGCGGTATTTCACCAAATACAACGCTCCCGACTTCGTGCCCGGCATCGCACAATATGCCGTTCAGGAGAACGAGAACATCAAGACGGAGATAGGCAACTATCCCATTGTCAACGCATACGCCAACTTCTTCCTCAAGCATGCCCGTTTCTTCGTGATGATGAGCCACGTGAACAGTCCCGGCAGCGGCGGCGACTATTTCCTCACGCCACACTACCCCATCAACACGCGGGTTTTCAGGTTTGGCATCTCATGGAATTTCTTCAACTAAGATAGGCTATATGGAGAGGAACCAGGAACTGCGCACGGCATGGGATTTTGTCGAGAACACAGGCAGGAGCATCTTCCTGACGGGCAAGGCAGGGACAGGCAAGACCACCTTTCTCAAAACCGTGGTGGAACGGTCGCGAAAACGCTCCATCGTCGTCGCGCCGACGGGTGTCGCCGCCATCAATGCCGGCGGCGTGACCATCCACTCATTTTTCCAACTACCCACCGCCCCTTTCGTGCCCGACGCACGAATCCAGAACAAATATGACTTTGGAGCCAGCAAACGGCGCATCATCGCCTCGCTCGACCTGCTCATCATCGACGAAATATCGATGGTGCGCAGCGACTTGCTTGATGCCATCGACGCCGTGCTACGACGTTTCCGCAACCATTTCCAACCCTTCGGAGGTGTGCAACTGCTCATGATTGGCGACTTGCAGCAACTCACGCCCGTGGTGACCCCCGAAGACGAGGTGCTGTTGAAGCCGCATTATGACACGCCCTATTTCTTCGGTTCCAAAGCGCTCGCCCAAACCGACTACGTCACCATCCAACTTGAGAAGGTTTACCGACAGCAGGACAACATATTCATTGACATCCTCAACAAGGTGCGCAACGGACAAGCCACCGAAGAAGATCTCGCGCTGCTCAACAGCCGTCATGTACCCGGCTTCCAGCCCCGTCCCGAGGATGGCTACATACGACTCACCACCCACAACTGGTTGGCAGACCGTCACAACGAATCGGAACTGCAGCGGTTGCCTTCCCCTCTCTTCACCTTTGAGGCCACCATCGAGGGCACCTTTCCCGAAATCTCCTACCCTACCAGCCAACGGCTGGAACTGAAGGCCGGCACGCAGGTGATGTTCGTGAAAAACGACCCCTCGCCCAACCACCGCTACTATAACGGGCGCATCGGGCGGGTCACCCGCATCGACAGTCGCCACATAGAGGTGCTCTGTCCTGACGACACCGTACCCATCATCGTGGAACGCCTCACCTGGGAGAACACCCAATACACCCTCAATGCCGAGACCCACGAGATAGAGACGCAAGTGAAAGGCACTTTCGAACAGTTCCCCCTGCGACTGGCCTGGGCCATCACCATCCACAAGAGCCAAGGCCTCACCTTCGACCGCGCCATCATCGATGCCGGACGCTCGTTCGCCCCCGGACAGGTATATGTGGCCCTGAGCCGCTGCCGCACCTTGGAGGGCATGGTGCTCTCGTCGCCCATCCTACCGCGTGCCATCATCAACGACTATCGGGTGGACGACTACATCGCCGCACAGGAGGAGAACGCCCAAAAGAGCATCGAGATGCTCTCACAACTCAAGGAGGAATACTACCGGCACTTGTTGCTCGAACTGTTTGACTTCTCTCCCCTGCTCCGCTTGCAGGAGTCGATGGTGCGGGTGTTCATCGAATATTTCTCACGCAGTTACGCCACGCTGGAACTGCTCCAAAAGGAGACATTGGAAAATCTCAAGAAACAAGTGACCGCTGTCGCAACGAAATGGCGTGTCGCCATTGGCCAGACTCCTACCGAGACGCTCCATTCGGAAGCGTTCCTCCAACGGGTAAGCAAGAGTGCCGCGTATTTCTCCGAAAGGTTGCAGGATATTTTCGAGAAACCCCTGCGACTCGCCGCAGAGGTGAAGTCGAACAACCAACAAGCCAACAAACGACTCGCCAACCTCTTGCCCGAACTGCGGCAGGCATGGAAGTCGCGCCTGACGCTTTTGAAAAAGATAGAGGCAAAGGGGTTCTCCATCACCCTTTATCTACGAGAAAAGCAACTCTCGATGCTGGACGCGATGGAAGAACAGGAGAAAGGGCGGTCGCCCCGAAACAGAAAGAAATCCCAAGAGCCTAAACCTCCCAAGGAAAAGACTTGGGAAATCACCATGCGACTCTACCGACAGGGGATGTCTCCCGACGCCATCGCCAAGGAACGTGGTCTGACGGCAGGCACCATTTTTGGCCATTTGGCCAAATACATCCCCACGGGAGAGGTGAAACTCACCGACATCATCTCGCTCCAACACTTGGAAGCCATCCGCAAAATCATCAAGATGGTGGGCACGGACAATGGGACGACGGCCATCAAGAGCCTTTGTCCGCCAGATGTCACCTACGAAGAAATCCGGTTGGTGCTGTCGGAGGAGACCTCTTCGTCGTAGATACGGTCGAAGACCGGCCGCATCTTGGCTGGAGCGGCAATCAACTCGCGCAACTGGTTGAGTTTGCGCTCATTGTTGGAGCCGGGCAGCCACATCTTTATATATCCGTGGACAGAATACTTGGCGTCCATGTGTTCCATGAACCGCTCCCACTGTTCCTCACGCCCTTTTTCTGGTTGATGCGACAAACCAAACTGGATGGTGCGACGAATCACCGTTTCGGGATCCATGTCACGGTCGGCTTCCGCCACAATCTTTCCATAGATGCTGCGCGGCGAATGCGAGGCAGAAGCCCGATGGTCCTCCACCGCCTCGCGCATCACCTTGACTTGTGCCGGCGTAAACCAGCGCAACAATCGTTTGTCGGCCGTTAGGATTTTGCCGCTCGTGAGGTGGTGGATGGCACGGGGACCTTCCAACCCGAGGTCATGGTAGGCGGCAATGACGTAGGCCATGTTGACATCGACCCCAAAATGGCGGGCCAATTCAATAGACTCCTTTATCACGCGGTTGGCATGCGAGAGGTTGTGCGACTTGTCAAACTGATTGTATCGGGGGAGGATGTTCAACTCCACGAACTCCATTAGGTCAAGGCTAACATTTTTGTCTATCATACCGTGATATTTTCCGCAAAGTTACGAATAAACGAGAGAAATACAAAATGAAAACCAAAGTTTTCATTTTTATTTCCGAGTG
>CAMKSZ010000052.1 GCA_946415525.1 uncultured Prevotellaceae bacterium
CTCTACACGCTGAACTACGATGAAGGCAAGACCTACTTTTGGACAGCCCTCTTCATAGGGTGCAATTTTCTGTTGCCCCAAGCGTTTCATCTGATACCGCAAGGCGGCATCATATTCGCCCCCCTCTCTTTGGTCATCCTCGCCGGAGCCTATAAATTAGGTTGGAAAGTGGGCCTCCTGACCGCCATCGCATCACCTTTGGTCAACCATCTGCTGACCGGCATGCCCGCTTGGGGAGTCTTGCCAGTGATGGTGCTCAAGTTGATGGTATTGGCCTTGGTTGCCGGGCTGTCCGCCCAGTATTTTAAGAAAGCCACCCTTCCCCTCATCATCGGCGTTGTGCTATTGGCAGAGATGCTTGGCGGAATGGGTGAATGGGCACTGACCGGACAAGCCACCGCCACACTTCAAGACTTCTCCATCGGCTGGCCCGGTCTGCTTTTGCAAGTAATAGGCACCTACCTCATCTGCAAGTATTTGTAAGGCCCTAACGGATTATTTATTGTAAAAAGACAATTATTATTGCAAAAGTGATAATAATTGTCTTTTTTTTGCTACTTTTGCATCATCTATCCGACCACTACAGTTATAAGGTTTTGAATGTAATATATTATTAGACAATCTTTTAAACGACATCACCATGAGAAAAGAAGATGCAAAGTCTGTCTTCGGCCGAACACGGAGTGCCCTTTATGGTGCGCTTGCGGTAGCATTGGCCAGCCTTGCCATCCCCGCCGCCGCACAACTCTCGTCGAACCCTGACAAGTTTTTGGGCAACATCACGACGAGTTACAACGTGGACTACGGCAATGAGAAATTCTACACCCTGTGGAACCAGATTACACCCGAGAACGAGTCGAAATGGTCATCGATTGAAGGTTCGCGTCGTGGTAGTTTCAACTGGGGCGGTTGCGACAACGCCTACAACTATGCCAAGAACCACCACTTCCCGTTCAAGTTTCACTGTCTAATCTGGGGTGCCCAATATCCCTCCTGGATAGACAACCTCTCTTCCACCGAGCAATACAAGGCGATAGAGGAATGGATGGACGCCATCAAGAAACGCTATCCCGACCTCCCCCTCATCGACGTGGTGAACGAGGCCGTCCCCGGACACCAGCCCGCCCCCTACAAGGCAGCCCTTGGTGGTGACGGCAAGACCGGTTACGACTGGATTATCAAGGCATTCGAGATGGCCCATGAGCGTTGGCCCGACGCCATATTGATATACAACGACTACAACACCTTCCAGTGGCAGCGGACGGAGTTCATCAACCTTGTTCGCACCCTCCGCGACGCCGGTGCCCCCATCGACGCCTACGGTTGCCAATCCCACGACCTCACCGACATGAACGTGGGCAGTTTCAAGTCCGCGATGACCGAGATACAGAATGCGCTGAAGATGCCCATGTACAGCACCGAATACGATATCGGCACCAGCGACGACGCCCTGCAGTTGCAGCGCTACAAGGAGCAGATTCCCTACATGTGGGAATCCGACTACTGCGCCGGCATCACCCTTTGGGGCTACATCTATGGCCGCACATGGACCACCGACGGCAACTCCGGCATCATCCGCGACGGCAAGGACCGTCCCGCCATGACCTGGCTGCGCGAATACATGAATACCGACGCAGCCAAGAACGCCAAGAGTCCCTTCCCCGGTATGGTGAAGGAAGCATCCGTATATGTAAAGCCCGCCGCCCTTAGCGTCACCAAAGGCGAGGTTGTTCCCATCACCGTCAGGGCCAGGTTACGGACAAAGACCATCGACCATGTTGACCTCTATGTGGACAACCAACTCTTTGCCACCATGACCGAAGCCCCTTATTCGACAGAGTACACCCCTGAGAAGTTGGGCAAGCACAACCTGAAAGCCGTGGTGACCGCCACCGACGGCAGCACGTACGAGCGCCTCTCCGGCTTCACCGCCTACAATCCCCGTTCCCCGTTCAAGGGAGAGATAGCATTGCCCGGCACCTTGGAAGCAGAGAACTTCGACACTGGCGCAGAAGGCATGACCTATCACGACACCGACACCAAGAACGAAGGCGACGCCAATTATCGCAGCACCGGCGGAGGCGTCGATATCGTGAAATGCACCGGCGGCTATGCCATCGGCTACACTGCCACAGGCGAATGGCTTGAATATACTGTAGATGTGAAAGAAGCCGGCCTTTATGCCTACGACGCCTATGTCTCCTCTGGCGCCACCACATCATCAATCAGTCTATCGCTGAGCACCGACGAAGGGACCAAAGACCTCACCCCCACCATCCCCGTCCCCTGCGTTAGGGCCAACAACTGGGACACCTACACCGCCGTCCACGGCCGTCTGTTGCAACCATTGGAAGCCGGCAAGCAGATACTCCGCATCAACATCACCGGCAGCAGTTGCAATGTCGATAAGATTGTGTTCAGGCACATCGAGGTGGACGACAACATCCAGATTTCCCTGACGCCCTCTCCCCTCCCCGGCACCGTCATGGAGACAACCACCTTGACCGCCAATGTCACGTCGCCCACCAGCACCATCAGCCAAGTGAGGTTCTTCGTTGACAATGTATTGCTGCAAACCGTCACCTCCGAACCGTTTGAAGCCGTCTATCGACCTACAGCCAAAGGCACGTACACCATTTCCGCCATTGCCACCGACGCCGATGGCAAGGAATCCAAAATCGCCCAATGCAAGTTGCCCGTCAACAACAAGCGAAGCACCTACAAAGGCATCGTCGGCATCCCCGGCGTGATAGAAGCCGAGAACTTCGACAAGGGCGGTGAAGGTTTCACCTTCCACGACTCCGACAGCAACGATGAAGGCAATGCCAACTACCGCACCGACAATGAAGGCGTGGACATCGTTTCAGGCAACAGCGGTTATGTTATCGGCTACACCGCCTCCAACGAATGGCTCGAATACACCGTCGATGTGAAGTTTGCCGGCGAGTACACCTATGCAGCCACCGTCTCCTCCGGCTCCACCAACTCCGGTTTCAGCGTCAGTCTGGTGAAAGACGGCAAGACCACCGAGTTGTTCAAGGTGAGCGTACCCCAGACTGCCAGCAACAGTTGGGACACCTACAAAGTGGTAACAGGCAAGGTGACCAAACCCTTGGAACTTGGCCAGCAAGTGCTGCGCCTCACCATCACCGGTCCCTATTGCAACATCGACAAGATTGAGTTGAAAGCCGACCCAGCCGCCATCCACGACATTGATGTAGCCCGTGAAAGCGACGGTCCCATCTACAACCTCATGGGAGTGAAAGTGGACAGCAACTACAGAGGCATCGTCATCAAGAACGGTCGCAAGGTGCTGAATCGATAAGCCATCATCCCAAGCATAAAAAATCCCCTCGTGATGCACGAGGGGATTTTTATTTTCAACGACGGGCGATTACTCGTCCTCACCAATAACCTCGCTTTGGAAGACACCATCATAGGAGAATGTCTTCTCAACGGAATAGCGGCCACCCTCATCGTGGTAGCGATAACTACCCAAGACCACCTGACGGTTGTTTTCATCGAAGCGTATCAAGCCCTCTGTGGAAGGAAACTGCTTGGCGGTCATGCGGTTGACATCGATGAAATACGTCCAAATATTGCGAGCCTCAGGACAACCCTCCACCAATATCACGCCCTCATCACCAGGCACGAAACAAGCCTTGTCCGCTGCCGCCACCTGTTCAATCGGAACAGTGATGGCATTGTTGTCTTTCATCTTCTCCCACTGCAAATCAGCATCGGGATTAGAGACGAGCAACTTGCGCACCACACCCGTTTTCTTGTTGACCAACCAAACCGAAGTCACTTGCGCTACAGCATCTTCAGAAGCCGCTTCTTCGACATTGAGAAACAATTGGAAATCACCATTCTGGTCGGCAAGTGTCGCCGTTGCAGGCAATGACACATTGTCGGCAGGTTCATCAGCCGCTTTGGTGTCCGCCAATTGGGCACGATTCATCGAGTCTCCGATGGACGTCTTCGCATTTTTGGCATTGCAGCCCATCAATAGAAGTGCCAAAGAGAGGCACAGGATTGTTTTCATGTCTTTCATTTCATTAAGTATTATTGAACATCAAGTTTTCTTTTCAGATACGCCTTTTTAGTGGCAAGGAAGAAGAGCAAAGCCCCCGCCACGTGCATGGCAGCCATCCACCAAAACGCAGTGGCATAGCCAGCATATTCCACGACGGTCCCACCGAAGAGAATGCCCAATCCCATCCCCAAGTCCCAACAAGTGAGAATGGTGGAATTGGCCGTTCCCCTCTCATTGTTCTTGGCGATGGCGATAATCATGTTTTGGAAAGCCGGCCATAGATGACCGTTGCCCAGTCCGATGAGCACCGCCGAGCCATAATAGCCCACCATATTGGGACAAGCCACGAACAAGAAATACCCCACCGTGGAGATAAGCACCCCCTCAGCGGCATTGTGTATCAATCTCCCTTTCCTCAGCATTTTCCCCCCTTGAAGGCGCGAAAGAATCAAGCCAATGGACAGCAACATGAAATAAGTCCCTGTTCCGCTTGTAATGCCCATTTTCTCCTTTCCATAGATGGCCAAATAGTTGCTGAGCACCCCATAACATAGTCCAAAGAAAGCGATGTTGAGTCCTATCATCCACCCCCTGACAAGGAAGAACCGATCAAAAGACAGCGCTTTCTTGTTGGGCACACTCTGTCGCTTCGGCATCTTGATGGTGGCATCGACCATCAAGCCCGCCCCCGCCACAACAAACGCCAAGGCAAAGAGCAAGTTGAAATTGTGCACATAGCGGTAGATGAACATGCCCACGGTAGGGGCGATGGCAGTAGCGAGATTGTTGCTCAATCCATAATACCCTATGCCCTCAGTTCGCCGACTTGACGGGAGCACGTCGATAGCCATCGTGCTGTTAGCCACGGTAGAAGCCCCAAAAGGCGCACCGTGGATGGTCCTCACGATAGCAAAGAGCAGGAAAGTGGAAGCGACGAGATAGCCACCGAAGCAGAGGAAATAGAAGAATAGGCTCAACAGAAGCACCTTTTTTCTCGGGAAACTGTCCACCATATATCCACTGAAAGGCCGTACAACGAGCGCCATCAGTGTATATCCCGACAGCACCAGGCCAATCATGTCTTTGGACGTGCCAAAATTCTCCTTAAGATAGAGGGGCAGCAGTGGAGTAAGCAAGAAGAAGGCGAACGACATCGAGAAATTCGCTGCCATGACCTTCAGATAATTGCTGTTCCATAGCCGTTCCTTCTGTTCCATATCGCCATTATTAATCATGCCATGGTCTTCAGTCCCACAATAGAGGCTAAAAGCGTGGTGATGAAACAATGTTTAGAACGAGACGGAAAAGGATGCTCCTATAACGAACTGGTTCATGGTTTTATTCTTTGTAAAAACCATCGGTTCTATTTCATAGTCGAGGATTCTGTAAAGTTCCAATATCTTAGGCATGGCTACACTCATATAACTGTCGGGATCGTAGGTTAGAGTATAGGTTTTCTTCGTATAATCGTAATCGCAGAACAGTTTCCAGCAGAAGTTGTTCTTATACGCATAAGTAAACGACAAGCCTAAGCCATATTTGGTGGAGTTGTTACCCCCCAATGTCAGGTAATCCCATGAATAGGAATAGTCATCCCCTGTTGACAAGACATTGTTGATATTGAATGATTCGTCGTCAAATTCTCCATCTCGAATGACCAAGTCGTATTTGACATCCTTCACTTTTCCCTCGATTTGCGCATTGATGTCCAAATCCTGCACAACACTTCTACCGATGAGAGCCTTTGCCCCCAGCGCCATCCTGTCAGAAAGAGGAAGATTGAAATACATACCAACATCACCTGTAAATTCAGTAATGTGGTCACTTACAATGGTGAATTCCACATCTTTTATAAAATCAGCCATCTCAACATCGATAGGATCGCCATCCTTATCGCTCTCCTTAAGCGATGTAACGAACTCGTCTGCCTCGGTTTTGGCAGCAGCCATGATGCGATCCCATCCCTTCATTGGCGACGAGCGCACCCTGAGCCTTCCGCCAACGCCCACATATTTGTTAAGGAAGTAAGCCCCCTCAACACCCATGACCGTTGCGTTGCTGAATGAAATATTGATGGGAGAGCCATTGTCATGTGTCAATATGAAGTCGTCGAAGGTAAGGTCTTTTGACCCGAATCCCATACCCATGGAAACATCGAAAAACGACGGATGCTGGCGGTCGAGTTTGGAATAGTTGGAAATGTCGGTGCGGAGCAATCCTTTTCCTTTGAAGATCAAGTCGCTGAACATGTAAGCCAATTCTCCCGACATGATGCCAATGCCTGCTCCAGAAAGCACATCGCTCACCCAATGTCGGTTGTTGAGAATACGCATGATGCCGGTAGCCGTAGCCGAGCCATAGGCAACAACAGAATACCAAGGCGACACCGTGAGACCGTATTCCTTGTGTAGGATTGTGGCACCGGCGAATGCGGTAGCGGTATGTCCGGAAGGCCATGAATTGGCAGTCGAACCATCCGGTCTCATTTCCTTTGACGTGTATTTAATACCGTTGACGAAAGTCGCCATGATGCCATAGGTCATAGCCGCAGAGGCAGCAAAGCGCATCCAATCAGACCGCCCTTCGACACCCCCAATTTTTAGTCCGAGAGCCAGTGCCGGTGCAAAAAATTGCGTGTAGTTATCGATTTCTGTCTTGAAGTTGGTGACAAGCCGCGTATTGGCATGTGAATCGCTGTAATCCTGTCGGAACGATTTTTTCTCCGCCTTGGCGATGATTCCCGCCACGAAAAGAGGCACCCCCGCGAACGAAAGGTCATCGAGCGGCTTGTAGTAATTTTCGACATTGAGCGCAGCCGGAGACACAGGTAAATTGACATTATGTTTCGGCACGAAGTCAACGTAAGTTCTCTCCACTGGTGCAACTTCTTCCATCGAATCCACGGGTTGTTCAATTTCCTCGGCATAAGCCACTGTCCCCATGCACACACCTATCATGAGTAAGCATATTTTACACATCCTCATAAATAACACTTTAGAATTGTCTGTAAAATTCATTTTCCTTTCAAATACTGTTGAAATTCGATGCAAAAGTAACAATAAAAAATTGTAATGGCAAATAAATGTGATATTTTGGCAACAAGTAGTTTTATTCTACTTGTTCTCGGCAAGTAAACACCAGTTTTCCTATTCAGGCTTCACCCACACAATAAAAAATATATGCAAATAGTTTGCAAATCCTTGGCTTCATCGAAAAAACATGCACATTCTGTTTTGAAATGCCAAATAAATGGCCTAAATTTGCAGCGAAGTTGCAACAAACCATCGGTTGAAACGGTCTAAAATGAAAAGAAACGTCTTTGCCCTCCTCATCCTGCTGCTGACAGCCCTATCGCCTATCCATGCCGAAGGAACACTTACCGACAATGCCGACAGTACCGCCATCACGTCCAAGTCCTCCCATCACAAGAAAGGATTCGGCCAGGTGCTCTTGGCCCCTTTTAAATGGATAGGCAGAAACTGGTCCGCCTACGACCCCCGATACTCCACCCCCTCTTTTTACAACTGGTGCATTCAGTTGCAAAACAACGCATCTGTGGAATGGCTTTCGTTAGGAAACGAATTGGTTGACGTTTCGATGCGTTCGAGGGTTTCGCATCGTTTAGGCCCCAGTTTTGGTTGGCGTTGGATTTTTTATGGTTTCAGTGTCGATCTCGCCGCCAGCAACATTTTCAAGGGCAACAAGCGCAAGAACGAATTTGTCCTTTCCGTGAACTCCAACTTGTTCAACATCGACCTCATTCGGCGTCGCACTGGCGGCGACTTCATGTTGAACAAAGTGAAAACCTATGACAACATACCCATCAACTCCGAATTAGCCAATAATTTTGGCGTAGGCGACCATATCAAATACGGCATCAACGGCATCAACATCAACTATTTCACGAATCACAAAAAATACTCCAATCCCGCCGCCTTCTCCAACGGTGCCATCCAGTTCAAGTCGGTCGGTTCCCCCATCTTAGGCTTAGGCTACACCCATCAGAAGTTGGAAACAAATCTTGGCAACATGTTCCCCGACTATATGGCATCGAAGAAAGGAACCCAAATCACATCAGCCACAGACTACTTCAACCTGATGTTTAATTATCCAGAAGATATAAGCCTATTCATTAACGCCATTCCCACCAACGTGAGAATCGACGACCTTCACCTACAACTTGGCTATGCCTACAACAAAGTCTTCTCCCGTCGGCTCATTTTCGGCATCTCCGTCATTTTCTCCCCAGGTATCAAATGGCTAAAATTTGACAACGAAGGCAGTTATCTATGGGATTATGCCTATGATTTTTCCAACCTTTTCAATTCTTACCTCTCCCAAAACAAGGAAGACGACACTGAATCAGATAACATTTCCCCTGAAGATCTACAATATGTTGGCATGACCCGCAACATCGGTTTCGACATCTTCGGTCGTGCCAGCCTTACCTACAACTACAACCGCTGGCGGTTTGGCGTCAATGCCAGCATCACCAACCTCTTATACAAGAGGGAGGAGATGAAGTTCAACAACAATTACGGCAACGCCATCTTCTATGCCGGCTATTGCTTCGGCCGTAAGAAAGAATACCGCTACAACGGCAAGCACCGCGAAACATACATTGCCGCCGCCTTGACCAACCGGCACAAAGAGGAGATGAAGGACACCATGCCCAAAAGCAACATCAACCACTCGTTGGTGGAAAATACCCGGCACACCGTGTATCATCACGATGTCTTCGACCTCAACCTCTACGGCTGCGACCTTGTGATGGGCCCCGACGGCAATTACGGCACGTACGAAATCACCGACGGCTACGTCACCGAAGGTCAAGACAGCGAGGGCCGTCTGCGCACCGGTACCATCCTGCCCATCGACAAGGAAGGCAGTATCGAGGTGACGGCAGGCCACAAGAAGAGCATTCGCGCCGGCAACTGGTGGAAGTCGCATCTTGATGTGCGGCAAAGTCCACTCAACTGGTATCCCGAGATGCTGCACTATGCCTTGAAAGGCCGTTTGACCTGTTATGTTCGCAACCACACCTTCGGCACCATGCAACCCGTGAAATTGGTCATCGACGACTTTTACCTCAGCCACGGCACCGAAACCAAGGAGTTTTTCATGATTGGCGCCAAGGACTTCTACTCACACTCCTCCTACAGCATCGTCGGCCATTCGGGTATCAACGGCCGTCTTTGCCGCATTTATATCGAGTCGAAGAAGCAAGGCAAGAAGATCAACATCTATGTCAATCGCCTGAAAGCCTCAATGCAAGAGTGGATGCACTACCTCCCCGACAACCGCAGCATAGGGAAGGTATCTCTCCCCGGTACCCATGACGCCGGTAGCGCCTCGCTGCCCGAGAACACCACCACGAGCATGGGCCACACCCAAAACTTCACCGTGACCGAGCAACTCGAAGACGGCATTCGCGCCTTCGACATCCGCTTGAAGAAGAGCATGAAATACGGTCACACGATGACCTGCCGCGACGGTTTCGACGAGTCGATGGTCGATATCAAGGCATTTCTCACCGCCCATCCCTCAGAATTCATCGTCGCCTTGGTAGGCAGTGACGAAGGAGGGAAATGGGACGAAGAGATGCGCCGCAATTTCGCCAAGTTGAGGGAACAATATGCCGACCTTTTCGTAGAAGACTTCCAACCTACCACCCCCGTTGGCCAAGTGCGTGGCAAGGTGCTGGTCATCAAGCGCCAAGAAGACTGCCCATTTGGCAAACTGCTGAAGTTCACCGACAATTCCATTTTCAGTTATGACTGCTTTGAGGTGGAAGATGTCTATAAGGAGCACAAGACCTACAAGAAAATCAACCTTGTGAGCCAGCATTTGCGCAACGCCTATGAGAACGAAGACCCCAACAAGTGGTACATCACCTTCAACAGCATCGCGTGGGATCCCCGCCACCACAAGCCCTATTATTCCGCCTGGGGAGCCCGCAATGTGCGGAAACCGATGAACAAATCGCTCCGCGAGTTGATTGAATCCAAGGAATATACCCAATTCGGCATTGTCTTCCTCGACTTCTACAACGACCACGGCGACGCGCCACAGTTGACCGAAGCCATCATCCATTCCAACTTTTTCTCCAATAGCGACGAAGACTTTATCCCAGCAGAATAAAATCCCTATTATAATTATCCACACCATCAATGGATTTCAACGACGAGTTCTTCCTAAAGCATTTTCATAAGAATGCGAACAAAAATGTAGCCACGCCCGCCTCATTACGCAAAATCGACAAATTATTCTTCATGATATGTTTCGACGAGCACAATTTGGCCTATGTGAAAGTGGTGGATGCCAATGGCAACGAGGTGGAAACCGACTTCCGACTCTACACCGACTCCCTTTTCAGTACGCTCAGGGCCATTGAGAAGGCACGAGAAGACATCCGCGACAAAATCGTATGGGGAGAAGGAAACGAGCGAGTCTATCTGCAAGAATACCGTTGGGTGCTATACGAACTCATCAGAAGCGCCCGTCTTGTGGACGAAAAGATGCGCCCCATTCAAGTGAGCGACATGCAGTTGCAGATGCGCTTTGTCATCACCAAGACGGAGAAAGGAGAATATTTCAGCCGAGCCGACATTGCCGGCGAAGACATCGTCACCGACGACTTCCGCCTATTGTCAGACGATTTCGTGCTCACCGAAGGAACCATCCATCCCATCAAGCCCCTTGGCGACAACTATTCATCCTTAGGCTACTTCATCATCAAGTTCCCCGAATCATGGGCAGAAGCCTATCTTTCGGTGCTGTTCTCCTATTTGACCAATGTGCAGATAGTGTTCGAAGACTACAAAGTAGTGCACAGCGACCAGTTGATGCCCACCGTTCCCACCCTCATTTTTGAGAAGGTGGACGAGGACATGGCCCTTTACCTCCGTCTTGTCGAAGGCCTCGATGGCTACGACCACCATTTCCTTCAGCGCTTCGACCTCATTTATGTCGCCCGCCTCACGATGGAGCACCAGATTATAGTTCAACGCATCGCCCATCGCGACCATTCGGCCGAAGTGAAAGAACTGAAGCGCAAAATCACCGGTTATTCCAAGGCCTCCGACAAGAAAAACATCTATCAGGAAGACGACCTCTTCATCCTCCCCGAATCCGTGGCAGGTCCCTTTCTCCTTGGAGCCTTGCCAGAACTTGTGCGCGACTACCGCATCGTCGGTTCTGAAAGTCTCAAGAACTACAAGGTGAAGCCCGCCCAACCCAAGTTGGGATTGCGAATCAGTTCCGGCATCGACTTCCTCGAAGGCACCGCCACGGTGAGCATTGACGAGGAGCAGTTCTCGCTTCGTGACTTCCTTGCCCAATACCGCAAGGACAAATACATCACCCTCTCCGACGGCAACCGCGCCATCATCGACGAAAGTTACATGCGCCGCTTAGAGCGCCTCTACCGTCACGGAGCCAACAAGGACGGTACGCTGCGTGTGAGTTTCTTCGACCTGCCCGAGGTGGAAGAACTGATGCAGAAACGGATGGAAGGAGCCGCCTTTGAGCATCACAGAGCCGTTTACGACGGTTTCAACCACCTACACGAGCAGCGCATGCAATTCCCTCAGGTGAATGCCACGCTGCGCAACTATCAGGAAGAAGGAGTGAAATGGATCAACTACCTATACGAAAACAACTTAGGCGGCTGTCTTGCCGACGATATGGGATTGGGCAAGACCCTTCAAGCCATAGCCATGCTTGCCCGCATCTATCCCAAGGTGAAAAAGCCCACACTGATAGTAATGCCCCGTACGCTGCTCTTCAACTGGCAAGACGAACTTGAGAAATTTGCCCCCAAACTCACCTTCTCCGTGTATTATGGCACCCAGCGCGACTTGAAGGAATCGCTGAAAAGCCAACTTGTGCTCACGACGTATGCCCTTGTGCGCAACGACATCAAGGCACTCTGCAAGAAGAAGTTCCACTATGTCATCTTAGACGAGAGCCAAAACATCAAGAACGTCTCTTCTCAGACCACCCAAGCCGTCATGCTATTGCAAGCCGAGCATCGTCTCGCCCTCAGCGGCACCCCCATAGAGAACAACCTGACAGAACTATATTCCCTGTTCCGTTTTCTCAATCCGGCGATGTTCGGTTCGTTGGAAGAGTTCAACCGCGAATACACCAACCCCATCCAACAGCAAGGCGACAAGGAAACCATGGGGGCACTCCGTCGCAAGATATTCCCCTTTGTGCTCAGGAGAATCAAAAGAGACGTGCTTACCGAACTCCCCGACCGCATAGAACAAACGCTCTATTGCGAGATGTCGGCCGACCAGTTGAAGTTCTATGAGGAGCGCCGCCGATATTATCATGGCATGGTGAAAAAGGAGATACAAGCCAACGGAGTCGCCAAGAGCCAGATGGTGATGTTCCAAGCCCTCAGCGAATTGCGCCGTATAGCCTCTGTCCCAGAAAGCCTTAGCGACGGGCGCATCAGTTCTCCCAAGATAGACCAGTTGATGGACAGCATCAGCGAAGCCACCGACAACGGGCACAAGGTGGTGGTGTTTTTCAATTTCATTGCCGGCATCGAGTTGATGAGCGAGCGTTTGGAGCAAATGGGCATCGACTTTGCCACGATGACCGGTTCGACGCACGACCGCCGCAGCGTCGTGAGCCGTTTCCAGAACGACGCCCAATGCCAAGTGCTGCTCATGACGATGAAGACAGGCGGTGTCGGTCTCAACCTAACCAACGCCGACACCGTGTTCGTCTTTGAGCCATGGTGGAACCGCGCCGCCGAAGAGCAAGCCATCAACCGTCTCCACCGCATTGGTCAGACCCAGAAGGTGATGAGTTACTCCATCATCATGCGCGACACAATAGAAGAAAAAATCAGGCAACTGCAAGAGCAGAAGTCTCAACTTTTCGACGGTCTCATCGGCAACGACACGACCTCTTCGAAAGTGCTCACCGAAGAAGACATTGATTTCATCCTCAGTTAAATCCACGACACCACCCTATGTTTGAAGAATTGATAGTCACCATCACCATCTATGTGCCCAGCCAACAACAGTTGAAACAACACGCCGAGCAATATGGCATCAAATATAACAAAGACGAACTTACCAACATAGCCAGTTCCGTCAGGAAAGTACTGTTGCACAAAAAAATAGAATTTGCATACGACAACAATACCCGTCGTCCCGACATTAACTTTTTTGAGAAAGTGCTTTCATCTGTTTACCAGCAGAAGTCTGTGCTCCAATACTTTATGGCACTGATGTTTGGCGACAATCGCAACTTGGCCACTTATATGAAAAACCTTCCCCCCAAGCAGATATTGGTCTTCAAGATGCTTTTGCGCCAGGGGATGTGTCTTCTTAAGGAAGTGCGCAAGATGTTAGGACTTACGGAGAAGCCCTCAAGGTCTTATTACAGTTGGTCGGGATTGGAGAAACTTGACCTTCCATTTGTTGAGTACCATGCTTCCGGCTACGACGAACATTTTAACCGCATCTATTATGTAAATATCATCCCGCGCTTTCGTGAACAACTTTACGAAGCGTTGATGCCCGAAGAGAGAGTCTTGGTCACGACGGATGAACTGCCCTCCGACCTCCAAGAAGGTTGTTTTGAACACTCCACCATCACCCACCTGCCAGTGGTTCAAGCCCTTACGGAACAAGGCACCCTTGTGAGAGCCACCAATAAATTTAATGCCAACTCCGTGAAAATGGGAGTAAAGCGTTTGGGCATCGACGAATTTTTCTGCGCCTTTGGTTTACCCAAAGCGATGCAGTCGTTGCGCGGTTCTATCATGCTTCAGACCATTGCTTCTGCCTGGGGCCATATTCAAAATAAGAAAAAGAAGACGCTTTTCTCTGAAAAGGAATTGAAAAAGATGCACGATTACCTATGTATGCATCCCAGTTTTCTCTATCCGATTTTGATGCCCCATTATTCCGGACTGCGCCCCTCTTGCTATGAATATTTTTATGGTTATGATCTGATGGAATGCCTTACCAATGCCATAAATGAATGGGAAGTAGGCAAATGGGTGGAAATCAACTCGATTCTCCGCCGCTACTACCAAAGCACTGCCTACGGCGAAAAATTGGCATTTGTAGAGAGTTACATGTTGGAACGCATGACCATATACAACAAGTTCAACGATGAAGAGCGGCGTGTATATCCTGATCAGGCCACCAAGGAGTTGGGCATCCCCTACGTCAAGGGTTTGCTCTTCTACATGGCCTCCTGGGGACTGTTCGACATCGGTTGTCGGGAATACGACACAGACGACGTAAGTCCTTACGACACATTGGAATATGTAAGGTTGACACCATTGGGGGCATACGTATTGGGCATATCAGACAAATACGATAGTCCTGTTTTGTATGAAGACAAAGCCTATTTCGAACTCGACCCCAACCGGCTCATCATCCGCTCGTTGGTTGACAACAATCCCTACGAGAGCCTGTTGAGTGACACCTGCACTGCCATACAGAACAAGCGCTATCGCATGACTGCCGAAACTTTTCTCGCCCACTGCAGCAATAAGGAAGACGTAGAAGAAAAGATTTCGTTTTTCAAGAAATACATCAGCGGCGACCTAACGCCAGTATGGACAGAATTCTTTGACAGTCTGCTGAAGCGTTGCAAACCGTTTACAGATATTTCCGCCCTCGACTACAACCTCTATAAAATATCCCCGGACAACCAGCCACTCATCCGATTGTTGGCCAACGACGAAGTGCTTCGCACGTTAGTGATAAAGGCCGCGAACTACATCATCCTTGTGCCCAAGGAGAACAAGGTCAAGTTTGAACACCGCCTCAAGAGTTTGGGGTATTTGATTTGAGGGGATGAGAGGGGCTTTAGGGACTTTAAGGTCCTTAAGGTCTTTAAGGTCTTTAAGGGCCTTAAGGTCTTTAGGGGTTATTTTATTTTGACGGGGGGCCATCCGTAGTCTTGGTAGGTGGTGACGGGTAGGCTGTGCTTTTCTACATATTCCAGGAGGGCTTCTTTTCTGCGCTTCTCCTTTCTGTCACCATTGCTATTGATGGCCATGAAAGCATCATAGCGCTTGCCAAATATTTTTTGGGCAGTTTTCGTGAACTCCGAGCCATCTGCCACTTGGTCGAAGCCAGTCACTTCAAAGCCCTTTTCGGTCTGGCGGATGTGCATCATTCCTGGGTGACTGCCGCCCGACACTGTCTTGAGCGTATCACCCACTTGGTTGTAGTTGAACACCCAGAAGTCCCCCCATACAAGGATGTCGTCGGCATTTGTCTCGTCCACATCGACAATGGAATAACAAGGAATACACAAGTCGCCCTTTGCATATTGGCTTCCAATGCCCTGCAAATAACGATCGATGGCAGGGAAGTAAGTCATTTCATTTTCCTCAGCCACTGAACTCTTGGCGATGGAGTCATTCACTGTCGTTTCCGATTTCTGCACGGTCTTACTGGTTTGTTTGTTGCCACAAGCGGCCAGTGCACATACCGCACATGCCACAAAATATAAAAAGAATTTCCTCATGATGAATGTCTATTTTCTTGCAAAAATAAACATTTAGAATGAAATCCAAATGTTTTTGCTAAAATTTATGGCGAAACAGCATCGAATATTTATAGGCGCCGGTGTTTGTCAATTCATTTTTCGGATGGAATAATCAATAAGAAGCACACCTAATGCCCGCAAGGACTATACAAGGGAGAGAATGGAGGGGAGGTGTTGTTGCGTTAACAACGCAACATACGGGACGACAAC
>CAMKSZ010000053.1 GCA_946415525.1 uncultured Prevotellaceae bacterium
CGAGGAAGGCAAACTCACCCTTGAGCAGGTCTATGAGTATGGCAAGAAGGTGGAAGAGCCGAAGCAGATTTCCGGCAAGCAGGAGAAATACGAAACCATCGTGGCACTCTACGCCAAATAGTCTAACACACTATCTCTTTCTCCGTGAGGAGAAAACAAGCAAGAGGGCATCCCGTTCAGGGGTGCCCTCTTCATTAATCATAGCCCCCAGTATCCCGTGTTTCCCATTCTTCCCATCATTCCCATCAATTCCCATCGCTCACATTAATTCCCATCGCTCCCATCAATTCCCATTCTATTCTCCATCATTCACCATCTTCCCTTTATAGGAAGGATTTTCTTTATTTGATTGCCTAATATTTCCAGTTTTTTTTCTAAATTTGCAACCAATTAAACAAATCTACAGTAAAACATTTTTTCATATATGTCAAGAATCAGGAATGCAGTAGCAGTGACTATAGTCGTATTGGCCTGTATCGGTTGCGGCGACAAAACCAGCAAAACCAAGTTGCCCATAAGGGTAAAGACCGAAGTCACCTCCACCGCCATGAGTGGCACTGGCAAGCACTATGTAGGCATCATAGAGGAGCGTGAGGCCACCGCCGTGAGTTTCACCACCATGGGCGTGGTGAAAAGGCTGCTCGTCAGCGAAGGACAGGCTGTCGCCAAGGGACAACTGTTGGCCGAAATCGACCCCACCAGTACCGCCAACACCGTTGAGGCAGCGGTAGCCTCCACCAGTCAGGCCCACGACATGGTGGAGCAAGCCCGCAGCGTCTATGCCCAAGCCAAGGACGCCTACGACCGCATGAAACTGTTGCACGACAACGGTTCGCTGCCCGAAATCAAATGGATAGAGGCGGAGACCCGTCTCCGTCAGGCCGAGACCTCCCTGCGCACGGCTGAGGCAGGCGTTCGCTCTGCCAACGCCGCCGAGAAAATTGTTCGCAAGAATCTCGCCGACACCCGTCTCTACGCCCCCGTTTCCGGCATCATCGGTCGCAAACAAGTGGGAGCGGGCGAGACCGCGTTGCCCTCACAAGCCATTGTCACCATCCTCGACATCAGTACGGTGAAGGTGAAGGTGTCCATCCCGGAACAGGAGATGGGCAGCATAGGCACCCAGACCCCCTCTCATGTCTTTGTCGGCGCTGCCGACCGCCATGTCAACGGCGGACGGATAGAGAAAGGCGTACAGGCCGACGCACTCACCCATACCTACGACGTCCGCATCAATGTGCCCAACCCCGACCGGCGGTTGCTCCCCGGCATGGTCGCCGATGTCACCCTTGGCGGTGAGGCATCCCACAGCGGCATCATGCTGCCCGTCGCGAGTGTGCAGCGCAAGTCCGACGGTTCGCTCTTCGTCTGGACTGTCGGCAGCGACAGCACCGCCCATCGCTCTGCCGTGACCATCGGTAAGACCGGCGGTAACCGAGTGGCCATCACCTCGGGCCTGGCCTACGACCAGCGTGTGGTGGTGGAAGGATATCAGAAACTCAGTGAGGGAACAAAAGTGGTGTATTAGGACATGAAGACAAACGACAACTGGCTCCGGTGGCCATTGGAGCATTACCCCATCTCTCTGCTCATCATCGTCATCATGTTCGTGCTGGGCATCTACGGCATGCATGTCATGCCCAAGGACGAGTTTCCGCAGTTCGTCATCCGACAGGGTGTCGTGGTGGCCGTCTATCCCGGTGCCACGTCGGAGGAGGTGGAGCAGCAGGTGGCAAAGCCCTTGGAGCGTTACCTCTTCACCTTCAGCGAGGTGAACCGCGAGAAGACCACTTCCACCTCGCAAAACGGCACTTGCATCGTGATGGTGCGGTTGCACGACCATGTGAAGAACAAGGACGAGGTATGGAGCAAAATCAAGCATGGCTTGGCGCTCTTCAAACAAAGTTTGCCCACCGGTGTCCTCGCCCTCGTCGCCAACGACGACTTCGGCAACACCTCCGCCTTGCTCATCGCCATAGAGAGTGGCCAGAGAAGTTACCGTGAACTCCACGACTACAGCGAGGAACTCAGCGACCGGCTCCGCCGCATCCCGTCGGTCGCCAATGTGCGCATCTATGGTGAGCAGCGCGAGCAAATCAGTCTCTATGTTGACCGGCAGCGGTTGCAGGCCTACGGCGTCGGCCAGCAGGCCCTCTTCGCCAAACTCCAAGGCAACGGCATGACCACGATAAGCGGTGCGCTGAGCGACGACGACCAGCAGGTGCCCATCCATGTGACTCCCACCAGCAACAGTGTCGATGAGGTCGCCAACCTCATCGTGTTCAGCGACCCGCTCACGGGCAAGGTGGTACGCGTGCGTGATGTGGCACGGGTGGTGCGCGAATACGACAATGCCGAAAGTTACATCGAGCAGGACGGGCATCCCTGTGTGCTGCTCTCGCTCGAAATGTTGGCGGGCAACAACATCGTCGCCTATGGCAAGGACGTGGACAAGGTGCTCGACGAATACCGGCAGACGGAACTGCCCGACGACGTGACCGTCACGCGAATAGCCGACCAGCCACAGGTGGTGGGCGAAAGCGTCAGTTCGTTCCTCCGCGACCTCATCATTTCGATGGTCATCATCATCCTTGTCATGATGATTCTCTTCCCGCTCCGGTCGGCCATCGTGGCGGCCATCACCATCCCCCTGAGCACGTTCATCTCGGTGGGCATCATGTACATGGCAGGCATCGAACTCAATATCGTCACCTTGGCAGGACTGATTGTCGTGTTAGGCATGGTGGTGGACAACTCCATCGTTGTCATCGACGGCTATCTCGAATACCTCGGCAAGGGCATGGCGCCCAAAGAGGCGGCCATCGCCTCGTCGAAACAATACTTTATGCCGATGACGCTCGCCACGCTGTGCATCACCGTCATCTTCTTCCCCTTGCTCATCACCATGAAGGGGGCTTTCAACGACGCCCTGCGCGATTTCCCCTGGACCATCGGCATCAACCTGATGGTGTCGCTCTTCCTTGCCGTGCTGGTGATTCCCTTCCTTGAAGTGCTCATCATCAAACCGACGACCAAGAAGGAAAAGGAGGAAAAGAAGAAAAAACGCTCCATCACCGACTTCGTACAGGACACCTACGACCGAGTGCTCGCCGTCACCTTCCGCCATCCGTGGCTCACCATCGTGTGCGGCATCGGTTTGGTGCTCCTCTCATGCTTGATTGTCCCCACCCTCAAGGTGAGGCTTTTCCCCTACGCCGACCGCAACCAGTTTGCCGTAGAGGTGTTCATGCCCGAAGGCAAGGGCATCCGTGAGACACGGCTCATCGCCGACTCGCTCCGCAATGTGCTGCAGGCCGACGAAAGGGTGAAGTGCATCACCAGTTTCATAGGATGTTCGTCGCCGAGGTTTATGGTGTGCTACGCGCCGCAGATGGCAAGCCGCAACTATGCGCAGTTCATCGTCAATACGACGTCGCAGGAGGCCACCCTCCAACTGCTCGCCGAGTATCAGCCGAAATGGAGCGAGGCGTTCCCCGAAGCCTACGTGCGCTTCAAGCGCCTCGACTTCCTCGAGGTGCCCGAACTCGAATACCGGTTCTACGGCACCGACCTCGACTCTCTGCACACCGTGGCGGAGCAATTGATGGAGAGGATGCGCGAAATGCCCGAACTGGAATGGGTGCATACCGACTTCCTGCAACCTTATCCCATCGTCGATGTCACGCTCGACCCCGTCGCCACCTCACAGTTGGGCATCAGTCGCTCCACCGCAGCACTCGCCCTTGGCGCCACCAGCAGTCGGTTGCGCGTCGGACAGTTGTGGGAGGACGACTACGAGGTGCCCATCGTCGTGAAGGACGATGCCGACCTCACCTATTCCGACATCGAGGACTTTGGCATCGCCGCGCCCATGGCCATCGCTTCGTCGGCCATGGAGGCAGTGAGCGGGCCTCATAGTGTCAACAGCACCGTGCCGCTGCGACAGATTGCCGACGTGCGGCCAGCGTGGAGCGAGAGCCGCATCATGCACCGCGGAGGAGAACGCTGCATGACCGTGACGGCGCAGTTTGCCCAGGGAGTCTATGCCGCGAAGGTGGAGAATCGCCTGGCGGACATCACCCTCAATGAACTGCGGTTGCCTGCCGGCGTGAGGGCCGAGGTGGGTGGCGAGATAGAGTACGACAGGGAGGCGCTGCCGATGATTTTCGGCGGTGTGGGCATTTCCATGGTCATCGTCTTCTTCTTCCTGCTCTTCAACTTCAAGAAATTCGGCATCACACTGGTCTGCATGGCAGCATTGGGACTGATGATGCCGGGTGCCTTGGTGGGCTTGGGACTGATGAACCGCACGTTGGGACTAACCTCCATCATGGGCGTCATCACCCTCATGGGTATGATTATGCGTAACGAGATTCTCATTTTCGAACATGCCAACAACCTGCTCAAACAGTTTGTCGCAGCCCATCCCGACGCTCCGCGCGAACGGTACAACGAGGCGGTGCGTCAAGCCGCCATCGACGCCGGCAGTCGTCGCATGGTGCCCATCTTCCTCACCACTGCCACCACGGCGGTGGGCGTGGTGCCGATGATTATCGCTGCCTCGTCGTTCTGGATGCCTGTGGGCGTCACCATCTTCGCAGGTGGCATAGGGTCGCTCATCCTCGTGGTCACCGTCCTGCCTGTGGTCTATTGGAAAGTATCGACCAAATAATCGACTGATGTCGTTTCCTTCATCCTACAAAGACATGAAAAAAGCATTTCTTACCGTCGCTTGCTGTGTGTGGGGACTGGCTGTCTCGGCACAGCAGACATATACTTGCGAACAACTTATCGACTCGGCACGGGCCAACAATGTCGCCATCTCCAATGGTCGGCTTGGCGTCGAGGCCGCCCACCAACAGCGCAAGGAGGCTTTCACCAAGTTCTTCCCCAACGTGAGTGCCACCGGCCTGTGGTTCAATGCCAACAAAGCCATGGCTGAGATGAACATCAACTTGGCAGAGCAAATCCCGCCCGCGTTGGGAGCCGCACTCGCCCAGTCGATGCCTCCCGAGGCCCTCGCCTCGTTGGGCGAACCGATGAGCATGGCGATGATGAAGCATGGCACCCTTGCCAGCGTCACCGCCTTGCAGCCGGTCTTCGCCGGCGGGCAAATCGTCAACGGCAATAAATTGGCGCGAGTAGGCGAGGAGGTTAGCAGGTTGCAACTGCAAATGGCTGACGACGAAGTGGAGACCAAGGTGTCGCAGTATTTCTGGCAACTGGTGTCGCTGGAGGAGAAAAAGCGCACGTTGGCTGCCGTCGATACGATGTTAGTCGATATCCACAAGGACGTGAGTTTGGCAGTAAAGGCGGGATTGGTGCTTCGCAACGACCTGCTGCAAGTGGAACTCAGGCGCAACGAGGTGGAGAGTCAAAAAGTGAAGGTGGATAATGCCATGGTGCTGGTCAGGATGCTGCTCGTACAATATTGCGGTTTGAAGGACGACCGATTCTTGTTGGACTTGCCGTCGGCAGAGTTGTCCGACCCGTTGACAATCAAGTGCGACCACGAGCAGGCGCTTGCCGCCACGCCCGAATACCAGTTGCTCGACAAGCAGGTGGAGGCGGCGGCACTGCAAAGGAAAATGGCCATCGGCGAGCAGTTGCCGTCCGTGGCGGTGGGAGCGGGCTACAACTACCACAACTTGTTGGGCAACGACCAGTCGTTTGGCATGGTCTTCGCCACCGTCAGCGTTCCCATTTCCGGATGGTGGGGCGGTTCGCATGCCATCAAGCGGAAGAAAATCGCCCATCAGCAGGCGATGGAGCAGATGGACGACAACGCGCAGTTGCTGCGCATCCGCATGCAAGGGGCTTGGAACGACGTGGAGGAGGCGTATCGGCAACTCGACATCGCCAAGCGGAGCATCGCCCAGGCGGAAGAGAACTTGCGCATCAGCCGCAACACCTATCGTGCAGGCACCATCACGATGAGCGACTTGCTGCAGGCGCAACTGCTCTACCAGCAGGCACTTGACAAGCACACCGACGCCTTGGCCGACTATCACAACAAAGTAGTGGCTTATCGCCACGCTGTTGGCAGGTGACGACCTGACAAACAAAATCACTGTCGATATGCGCTTTCCCGTTGAAAAGTCCATATCGACAGTGTTTTTGGTGGAAAATCAATCGTTGGAATTCCTGGATTTCTTCAGGTAATGCTTCACGGCAAACCATGCGATGGCGACGACGACGATGGCGATGATACCCCATTTGATGTATTCGCCATATTCGGTCAACTTGTCGTTGAGTTGGTCCTCCGGCACGAAAGAATGCAGATACCAACCCAAGGCGGCGAGGATGCTGTGCCACACGCCCGCGCCGATGGTGGTGTAGAGCAGGAATTTCCAATAAGGCATCTTCGCAAGGCCCGCAGGGATGGAGATGAGGTGGCGTATGCCCGGGATGAGTCGCCCCGTGAGCGTGGCTGCCACGCCGTGGTCGTAGAAATATTTCTCGCTCTTCTCCACCTTCTCTTGGTTGAGCAGGCATAGGTGCCCGATGTGGCTATTGGCAAACTTATAGATGATGGGGCGGCCTAAGAAATAGGCTGCCACATAGTTGATGGAGGCCCCCACGTCGGCGCCGATGGTGGCGAAGAGCACCACGAGCAATACGTTGAGGTGACCGCCGGCGGCGTGATAGGCGGCAGGCGACACCACTAATTCTGACGGGACGGGCACCACCGTGCTCTCCAGCAGCATCAGGATAAAAATAGTCGTGTAGTTGAGGTTGCCCAGCAGGGCGCTGATCCAATTCATTGGTGTTGTTCTTTGATGGCGTAATTGTAATAGTCCGACGGTTCCATCTCGTCGGGAAAAAGGGGACTCAATACCGTGCGGGCGGCAGTCGGCGACTTCTCCACCGCCGTGCGCAGGTAGTCGAGGTATTCCTCGTAATGGCCGAGGTCATGGGCGCAGATGGCGAGATAGGCGTAGGTCTGTGGCAGCGAGGCAAGGTCGGCGGGAGTGAAGCCCTTCAGCATGTCGAATGCCGACTTGATATAATCGTTGTCGTAGAGCGACACCGCCACGCGCATCATGATATTGCTTGAATAGTTCGAATGGTCGATGGCCTTCTTGAAACATTCGTTGGCTTGTGCGGGGCGGAAATGCTCCAAATACACATGCCCTCTGAGCACCATCGCCTCGTCGGGGTCGTTGTCCTTCAGTGCCTCCATTTTGTCGATGTAGGAGAGGGCGAGGCTCAGGTTGTTGAACTGACTGTAGGCGAAGGCCTCCTCTTGGTATATTTCCCAAAGACGCTCGGGGCAATGGCGCTCCGCCGACTGCTCGGCGGCTTGCAGGTAGGCGTCGCCTTCCTTGTAGTTGCCGAGGTTGATGTAGCACAGGGCCATGTTGAGCGGTCCGTCGATGTTGCAAGGCCTTATCCTCCAGTGACGCTCGAAATAGGGGATGGCGTCTTCGTAGCATTTCTGCCGCATGAGGGCTTGGCCCTTGTAGAGCAGTGCCGACTCGTCGTTGGGGTTGATGGCGATGGCGAACTCGCTGCTTGTGATGGTGTCGGACAACCGCCCCAGTGCCAGTTGGTTGCACGCCAACATGTCCCAGTAGAAAGCGTTGTAGGGCGACTCGTCGGCCAGGCTCTCGAAGATGCGGATGCTCTCTTCGTATTCCTTTTCAAAATAGAGGATGCGGCCTTGTTGCTCACGGTAGTCGGGCAGGTCGGTCTCCACCGACCGTTCCAGCCATTTCCTGGCGTAGGTTGTCTGTTCGTAGTCAGTGAAGAGGGTCGCCACGTCGAGCAGGTAGTCGTCGTAGTCTTCATCTTCCACCTGGTCGGCACAGGTCTCCAAATAGAGGTCGGCCTCTTTCGCCTTGTTCACCACTATCAGGATTTCGGCCTTGATATAGTAGTAGTCGAGGTCGTATTTGTCGATGATTTGTTCGGCGAGGGCCTTGGCCTTCTCCGGGTCGTTATCGACAAGCAGGGCGATGCGGGATTTCAGCACCAACGGCGAGGTGGCGCCGGGGAAGATAGACAAGGCGTAGTCGGCCACCTCCACCGCCTCGTCGGAGTGCCCCATCCAATGGTAGTACTCGGCGATGTCGGTGAGTTGGTCGGAGTCGAGATAGACGGAACCGCCGTTTTGGCGGGCCTCCTCAAACTTCGTTAGGTTTTCCTTGAATTCCTTGCTCTCGAAAAATCCCTGCATGGGCGGATGCTGCTATTTGTTCTTCTTGGCCCAGGTGTCCTTCAGGCCAACGGTCTTGTTGAACACGGGATGTGCTGCGGTGGAGTCGGGGTCGGCCATGAAATAGCCGATACGCTGGAACTGCAGGTAGTTGCCGGGCTGCATCGTGGCGGCGAAAGGTTCCACATAGCATCCGCTCAGCACCGTGAGGCTGTCGGGGTTGATGATTTGCTTCATGCCCGTCACGTTGTCGCAGTCCTGCTCCTTGCGGATGGCGGCGAGTTCGTCGCGCGGGTTCTCCACCTTCCAGAGGCGTTCGTAGAGGCGCACCTCGGCTTTCACAGCATGGGCGCAACTCACCCAATGCAGTGTCTTGCCCTTTATCTTGCGGTTGGCGCCAGGCAGACCGCTGCGTGTCTCGGGGTCGTAGGTGCAGTAGATGGTGGTCACACGGCCTTCGGCATCGACGTCGCAGGGGTGCTCCTCGTCGCACTTGATGATGTAGGCGTTCTTCAGGCGCACCTCCTTGCCAGGGGCGAGGCGCATGAATTTCTTTTCTGCCACCTGCATGAAGTCGTCGCGCTCAATCCATATCTCGCGGCCAAACTCGATGTTGTGGGAACCGTCGGCCTCGTTTTCGGGGTTGTTGACGGCGGTCAACTGTTCCGTTGTTCCCTCGGGGTAGTTGGTGATGACCACCTTCACGGGGTCGAGGACGGCGCTCACGCGGATGGCGCGGCCGTTGAGGTCGTCGCGGACGGCGCTTTCGAGCAGTGCCATCTCGTTGAGGGCGTCGTAGGTGGTGTAGCCTATTTTGTCGATGAACTTGCGTATGCTCTCAGGACTGTAGCCACGGCGGCGGAAGCCGCAGATGGTGGGCATGCGGGGGTCGTCCCAACCGCTCACCAAACCTTCTTTCACCAAGGCGAGCAGGTTGCGCTTCGACATCAGCGTGTAACTCAGGTTGAGTTTGTTGAACTCGGTCTGGCGCGGGCGGTTGTCCTCGATGTTCTCGGTCTCGCCCTTGTATTCCTTCATCCAGGTGACGAAGAGGTCGTAGAGAGGACGGTGCTCGACGAACTCCAACGTGCAGAGCGAATGGGTGACACCTTCGAGGTAGTCGCTCTGACCGTGTGTGAAGTCATACATCGGGTAGGCGTTCCACTTGTTTCCGGTGCGGAGGTGCGGGATGTTGAGCACGCGATAGATGAGCGGGTCACGGAAGAGCATGTTGGGGTGGGCCATGTCGATCTTGGCACGCAACACTAATGTTCCGGGCTCGCATTTGCCGCTGTTCATGTATTCAAACAACCGCAGGTTCTCCTCGATGGGACGGTCGCGGAACGGACTGTTGGTGCCGGGACTGGTAGTGGTGCCTTTTTGGGCGGCGATGGTTTCGGCGCTCTGCTCATCGACGTAGGCACGTCCTTGCTGGATGAGCCACACGGCGAAGTCCCAGAGTTCCTGGAAATAGTCGCTGGCGTAATAGACATTCGCCCAATGGAAGCCGAGCCATTGGATGTCGTGCTCGATGCTCTCGATGTATTCGGTGTCTTCCTTGATGGGATTGGTATCGTCGAAACGGAGGTTGCACACGCCATTGTAGCGCTCGGCGATGCCGAAGTCGAGGGCGATGGCCTTGGCGTGGCCGATGTGTAGGTAGCCATTGGGCTCCGGCGGGAAGCGTGTTTGGATTTTGCCGCCGTTCTTGCCTTCAGCGAGGTCTTTTTCCACCTGTTGCTCCACGAAGTTCAGGCTTCGCTTCTCCGTGTTTGTGCTTTCTTCAATTGTTGCCATAATGTGTCGTTGATGGGTGATGGCGGCGATGGATGGGGTGGGGCGCCGCCCTATTGTTGTTTTGATTGCAAAATTACACTATTTTTCCGAAAAAACATGATTTTCGTGCCAACTATTTGATGGGGCGTGTCGATGGATTCGAAAAAACATGTTGCACAGCATATAAAAATATTTGCTTGGATGGTAAAAAACTTGTACTTTTGCCCACGTTATCCTGAATACAATCTTTTTACCTTAAAAAAAGCTAATACCTATTGAGATTGAGCCGCCTCCTCTGTGAAGAGGGGGCGGCTCGTTTTATAATAGTTTTTTTATTGGAGTTAAGGAGTTAAGGAGTTAAGGAGTTTAGACGATAGTCCTGGTTGCTCACTTCCTTTTCATCTGATGCCACGGGCGTTGAGGGCTTGGTGGTAGCGGCGGGCGTTGGCCTGGTGCTCGGCTTCGTTGCGGGCGTAGTTGTGCGTGCCGCTGAAGTCCTCCTTGGCGCACATGTAGATATAGTCGTGGTGTTCGTAGTTGAGCACGGCCTCCAAGTCTTCTTTCAATGGGATGCGGATGGGGCCTGGGGGCAGTCCCTTGTATTTATAGGTGTTGTAGGGGTCGTCGGTGGTCAGCATGCGGTTGAGGATGCGGCGGATGCTGAAGTCGTGCATGGCGAATTTCACCGTCGGGTCGCTTTGCAGCAGCATCCCCTTGCGCAGGCGGTTGATGTAGAGGCCGGCAACGGTGGGCTTCTCCTGGGTGGCGGCGGTCTCTTCGGTCACGATGCTGGCGAGGGTGCTCACCTCCACGGGCGACATGTCGAGTGCCTTGGCCTTTTGCATGCGCTCCTCATTCCAGTATTTGTCGAACTCTTTCTTCATGCGGTCGAGGAATTCATCCACGGAGACTGTCCAGTACATGTTGTAGGAGTCGGGGATGAACATGGCGGGGAAGGTGTTGCAGTTGAAGCCGTAGCGGGCGCACACGTTGGAGTCGGTGAGGGCGCGCAGCAGGTCGAGGCTGTCCAGTTCCAGTTTCTTGCCGACGGCGGCAGCCAACTTGTCCATGGTGCGCACCGAGGGGATGGGCACGTTGAGTGGAGTTTGCTCGCCGCGCTTGAGCATGTTGTAGAGGTCGTTGGCGCTCATCTTCGTGTCCACGCCATAGCGTCCGCGGATGATGTTGTCGCCATAGTCGCGGAAGTCGGCGAGGGCCTTGAAGCCTTTCATTGCATGGGGTTTTGCGATGGCGGCGACTTTCGTATAGACGGAGTCGATGTTGTCGTCGCGATCGACATAGAGGTATTGTGTCTCTTTCTCCTTCGAGAGGGCTGTCTTAAGGAAATAATAGTAGGTGCCGGCAATGGCGACCACCGCCAAGCCGAGGAGGCACAAGATGACTTTCAGTGCTGTGTGCGATTTCTTCTTGCTCATGATTCTCGTGTTTTGCCTGCAAAGTTACGAATAAGCGAGTGAAATGCCAAATTTATTTGAGCATTTCCGAGCGGGAGTAAGTTCGGCGTCAGCCAAAGTTACGAATAAGCGAGTGAAATGCCAAATTTATTTGAGCATTTCCTTCCACCATCTTATCTCGTCCCGTTCAGTATGTTGCGTTGCCAACGCAACATACATGACATTGTTTGCCAACGCAACATACATGACATCGTCAGGAATAACTTTCTTTCATTCTGATGAGGATTTCGCGAGGCTCTTCGCTGAATCTGGCAATCTCCTCGTCGCTGATGATGTCGTGGAGATAGAGGTCGAACACGCCTTCGAGATAATGGCCACCGCTAAGGCCGTCGTATCTCCTTGCTATGTGTTTGTCGAACTTCACTGTTTTCATGTATAGTTTGATGTATTTCTTGTGCCACGGGCCTTCCACAGAACGTCCATTCTCCTCGCGGTAGGGCTCGTTGAGTTCTGCCAAGGGGATGGGCTTGTCGGCTATTTTTTGTATTTGTTTGACGAATTCTTCGCACTCTCGTTCAAGGCCTTTGTGAATCAGTTCACGGCATAGGCGCTTGTCTGCTTTAGTCAAATTAGTATTCCACATAATATTCAAAAATTGGCGCTATTATTACTTTTTTGCTTGGATAAACCTTCTTTTTTTATATGCTATTGTCGAAACAACATTGGCATTTTGCAAAAATATGCTTTTTTTGCCGATTTCAAGAATTGTGATAATAAAATAATACGTTAATATCAATATTTAGTTGAGAAAATGGTAAAAGTCGCTTCAATAGTAGGTGACTTTTCAAACAATACCCTCATTTGCACTCTTTGAGAAAAGTGTTGTCAATGTTTTTAGGGACATGGGACTTATGAGGTGAGAATACTTGCCGGTATCGTATGCGACTTGATTGAGGAAAGGAAAAATGGTCTTGTTGGTTCAAAAAAATGGCAAATGCTTGCAGGAGCCATGATAAATGTGTAACTTTGCCTTGAATGTAGGACACGGTCCAGTCATTTCGACCCAAAATCACATCGCTATGAAACTCAAATTCAGCATCCATTACAGTACCGCCTGGGGACAGGGACTCTATATCGCCATCAACTACCATTCCGACGACGGGCGCACACGCAGCCATTTGCTCGCCATGAACACCGACGACGGCGAGGTGTGGACACTCGAAACGTCGGTCATGGAGTCGCGCCAGCGGCCCGTCAGCGCCATCTCCTATGTCTATCAGGTGATGGACGGCGAGGGACATCTGCTCCGCCGTGAATGGGACAAGGTGCCCCGGCTCTACGCCTTCGACAGCACACGCGACTACGTCTTCCCCGACAGGTGGCGCGACGCCCCCCTGCAAACCCACCTCTATGCCGAACCCTACAACGTCTGCGCGTTGGGGAGGCTCCACCAACCCGTGGAGGCGCAGCGGTTGCCCCTCTTCCGGCGCACGGTCGTCTTCCGCGTGTCGGCACCCCAACTCAGGGCTGGCGAGTCGGTGGGACTGTGTGGCAGTCATCCTGCGATGGGCAGTTGGAGTCCCTCGCGCTTCCTGCGCATGAATCCCGTCGGCGACGGCGAGTGGATGCTGTCTGTCAACATCGAGGGCATGCCGCTGCCCTTGGAATATAAATATGTGGTGGTCGATGACAAGACCAGTCGATTGACGACGTGGGAGGAAGGCGACAATCGCTCCACCCTTGACGCCGAGATGCGCGACGGCATGGTGCTTGTCCTCTATGGCGAGGCCCTTCGCGTGCGCGAACCCGAGTGGAGGGCTGCGGGCGTGGCAGTGCCGGTGTTCGCCCTCCGCACCGAGGACTCCTGCGGCGTCGGCGACTTCGGCGACCTGCGCCGGATGGTCGATTGGGCGGCAAAAGTGGGACTGAAGGTCATCCAACTCCTGCCGGTGGCCGACACCACGTCGATGCACTCCTGGACCGACTCGCATCCCTACAACGCCATCTCCGCCTTTGCCCTGCATCCGCACTACCTTGACATCGGCCAGTTGCCCCCGCTGCACGACGAGGAGCGCATGACGGCATTGGCCAGGCAGCGGCGCGAACTCAATGCGTTGGAATACAGCGACTACATGGCCGTAGATAGGGTGAAGGGAGCGTACATTGACGCCGTGTTCGAGGAGAGTGGCAGCGAGACGCTCGCAGCGCCCGACTACAAGGCGTTCGTCGCCGACAACGAGGCATGGCTGATGCCCTACGCGGCGTTCTGCATCCTCCGCGACATCCACCACACCGCCCGCTATACCGACTGGGGAGAGATGGCAGTCTATGAAGAGGGACGCATCCGTGCCTTCCTCGAAGAACATGCCCGTGAGCGCGACCGCATCATTTTCGTTCAGTATCACCTGCATAGGCAGTTGAAGGCGGCTGCCGACCATGCCCATGCTTGTGGGGTGGCGCTGATGGGCGACCTGCCAGTGGGCGTCTATCGCGACAGCGTAGAGACATGGTGCCATCCCGAATTCTTCGACCTCGACGCACAAATCGGTACGCCCCCCGACCAAGAGACCATCTGTGGACAGAACTGGGGATTCCCGCCCTATCGGTGGACCGATGACAAGGGGCGCGACAACATCGCCGGCGAAACGGGCATCTACGGATGGTTCCGCAGTCGGCTGCGCCACCTCGAACAGTATTTCGACGCCATGCGCATCGACCACGCCGTGGGCTATTTCCGCATCTGGGAGATTCCCAGCCACGCCGTCCTCGCCAACATGGGGCATTTCTCCCCGGCGCTCCCTTTGAGCGAAGAAGAGATTTCCCGCTACGGTTTGGTGTTCCGGCGCGAGTTGCACACACGGCCTTTCATCAACGACCGCATCCTCGAACGCCTTTTCGGCATCCACGCCCAATATGTGAAAGAGCATTTCCTCGTCAAACAGCCCTACGGTCTCTACGCCCTCCGCGAGGAATACGACACGCAGGTGAAGGTGCGCGACCATTTCGGCGGGATGACCGACGAGAACAGCCTGTGGATTCGCGACGGTCTCTACCGGTTGATAGCCAACGTATTGTTCCTTGAGGACATGCACATCCCCGGCATGTACCATCCGCGCTTCATGGTCTATAACGAACCTGTCTATGAAATTCTCGGTGCCGACGAGAAAGACGCCTTCATGCGCCTTTACAACAACTACTATTACGAGCGGCACAACGCTTTCTGGGGCGAAGGAGCCGTCAGACGGTTGGGTGCCATCCTCTCTGCGACGAGGATGCTGATTTGTGCCGAAGACCTGGGCCTGTTGCCCGCTTGCGTGCCGCAGGTGCTCGACCGCTTGCGCATCCTCTCGCTCGAAATCCAGTCGTTGCCCAAGCAACCGGGCTATGAGTTCGCCCACCTTGAGGTGAACCCCTACCGCAGTGTCTGCACGCTGTCCACCCACGACATGGCACCGTTGCGGTTGTGGTGGGAAGAGAACATCGGGCGCACGCAGCGCTTCTATGCCACGGTGCTGCAACAGCAGGGCAGGGCGCCGCAGCAACTGCCACCGCACATCGCCGAACAGGTGGTGGCGCGGCAGATGTATTGTCCGTCGATGCTCTGCATCTTGCAGGTACAAGACTGGTTGGCGATGGATGCCGAAATGCGAGGGAAGAACGCCGCCGACGAGCGCATCAACTCGCCCTATGATGTCTATAACCAATGGAAATACCGCATGCGCCCCACAGTGGAGCAACTGCTTGAGGCACAAAAGTTCAATACCAAGATACGCACCATGGTCGCCCATAGCAAACGGGTTTGACACCAAAGAAAAGAGAATGGAAAGATTGCCAGAATACGACGCCTACATCTTCGACCTCGACGGCACCTTGCTCGACACGTTGGCCGACTTGGCCGCCAGTACCAATTATGCCCTGCATGCCCATGGCATGCCCGAGCGAACCATCGATGAGGTGCGCCGCTTTGTGGGCAACGGCGTGCGGCGGTTGATGGAACAGGCCGTGCCCGAAGGCACCGAAGCCGAGCGTTTCGAGGCCGTGCTCGCCACTTTTCGCCAACACTATTTGGAGCACAGTCTTGACGTCACTCAACCCTATCCCGGCATCATGGAGATGTTGGGGCGCTTGAAGGCTGCCGGCAAGGCCACGGCAGTGGTGAGCAACAAGTTTGATGCCGCCACCAAGGCGTTGTGCCGTCATTTCTTCGGGGATTTGGTGGATGTCGCCATCGGTGAGAGCGAGCGCATCCGTCGCAAGCCCGCGCCCGACACCGTGGTAGAGGCGATGCGCTTGTTGGGCGTCGGTCGCCATCAGGCGGTGTATGTCGGCGACAGCGATGTCGATATCGCCACGGCGGCGCATAGCCAAATCCCATGTGTCAGCGTGCTTTGGGG
>CAMKSZ010000054.1 GCA_946415525.1 uncultured Prevotellaceae bacterium
GTTGGGCATCGGGAAAGCGTTCGCGGAGCACTGAGGTCTTGGCGGGAAACTCGGGGTCATACGAGAAGTCGGTCTCGTGGAGGGGCCGGCGCCGCAAGAGTTTTCCTCCATCTTTTTGCTCTATATAATAAATGCCATGGTCGATGATTCGTCCTTTCGAAGGGTTGGCTGGTAAATAGACCACTCTTTGATAACCAGTATGCTCCAATAGGGCTGACAGTTCGGCGACAACGTGACCGCGGAGGGCGGAGTCGGTTTTCTTAAACAAAGGCTTGTCATCCCAACTGTTGATGTGTTTTATTATACGGAGTGTTTCGATAGCGGCTTCTTTTTCGGTCATCGAACGAGTGTCGGTGGCTACGACAAGGAGGTCGTAGCCATCGTTTTCAATGGAGTCAGGAATGTTGCAGACAAAGTGCACCTTCTGCCCGTGGGCGTAGGCGATGCCTGCTACCTCTGCGGCTCCTGTGATATCGTCGGCAATGACAATCATTCCTTGATGCCCAGACGGTGTTTGGCCATGCGGGTGGCATAGTCGATGGAGAGCACCATGGCACTGTCGCTGGCAATGCCTTTGCCGGCTACGTCGAAAGCGGTGCCGTGGTCCACGGACACGCGGATGATGGGCAAGCCAAGGGTGATGTTCACACCAGAGGCACTTTCCATCTTGCCGGTTTCCTTGTTCCAATTGAAGGCGCATACCTTCAAGGGGATGTGGCCTTGGTCGTGATACATCGCCACGCAACCGTCGTATTGACCGCAGCGGGCTTTGGCGAAGATGCTGTCGGGGGGGACGGGGCCGTCAACATTGAAGCCGCGCGACTTCAACTCTTCCACGGCAGGGATGATTTCCTGGGCTTCTTCCCACCCAAACATTCCGTTCTCGCTACTATGGGGATTGAGGCCGGCGATGCCGATGCGAGGATGGGGGATGCCAAACTGTTTGCAGGCGTCGGCGATGAGTTCGGCCACTTCGATGATGCGGTCTTTCTTCACCAAGTCGCAGGCTTTGCGGAGGGAGACGTGTGTCGATACGTGAATTACGCGGATGTTCTCGTCGGCGAGCATCATGGCGTATTTCTTGGTTCCCGTAAAAGTGGCGTAAATTTCCGTGTGTCCGTCATAATGGTGACCTGCAAGATTGAGGGCTTCTTTGTTGAGCGGTGCAGTCACAGTGCCGTCCACCTCGTTGCTCATGGCCAGGTCGATGGCTTTACGGATATATTGGAAAGCGGCATTGCCACATTGTGATTGAACCTTGCCAAATTCAAACTTGTCGAGGTCGATGCAATGAAGGTCGAGCACATCGATGGTGCCGTTTTCGAAAAGGGCGTCGCTTACCTTGTCAATGGCATTCACCTTGTCGTCAATGTCAAGTAGTTCGATGGCCTTGCGCATGATGGAGGCATCGCCAACAACAAGAGGGCGGCATTTTTCGTATGTCTCGGGATGATGAAGGGCGCGCACGGTGATTTCGGGGCCGATACCGGCGGGGTCGCCCATGGTGATGGCTAAGATGGGTTTCATAGTGAAGGGTATGTTTGTGGTTGGTCTTATCAAGAATGGGCTTTCCGCTCGTCAAGATAGCCCCAGATGGTCAGTTCTTTATCGGCCAAAGGGGTGTTGAAGAGGAAACTGGCAAGGTAGCCTACCACCAATACGATGAGGTGGCTATAGACACCGAGCATGTATTTGTGGTGGGTGAAGTTCCATTCGCCCAAGTCGAGAAGAGTCTCCTTCACACCTGTGCCATGGATGTCGACTTTGGTGGAGGTGAGCACGGCATAGGCAGTGAATGCGACGGCGGCGGCGATGCCGATATAAAGTCCTTGCTTGTTGGCGCGACGGCTGAAGAGACCGAGCATGAAAATGCCCACGATGCCGGCGGAGAAGATGGCGTAGAGCGAAAATAGGGCGCCCAAAACGCCTTCGCCACCCCACGAGATGTAGAGCAGGGCGACGCCCATGGCGCCGAGCCCGGCAATGACTACCATCCATTTGCCGAAACGCAACTGCTGCCGGTCGGTGGCATGGTGGCGGAAACGGGCATAGTAGTCTTGAACGGCAATGGCAGAGATGCAGTTGAGGTCGGCATCGAGACTGGAGATGGCTGCAGCGGCAAGGGCGGCGATGATTAGGCCGCGGATTCCTACGGGCAACTCATGGCTGATGAAATAGGGGAAAACCTCGTCGGCCTTGATGTCTGGTGGCAAAGCGGGTGCGCCTACAGAGTGGTAGTAGGCGAAGAGGGCGGTGCCGATAAACATGAACAAAGCCCAGATGGGCACCGACATCAGCACGCCAATATAAGCGGCTTTCTTTGCTTCGCGGTCGCTCTTTGCCGTTAGATAGCGCTGCACGATGGTTTGGTCGGTTCCGTATTTCTGCAAGGCATAGAAAATGCCATTGAGCACCATCACGAGGAACGTCAATTGGGTGAGGTCCCAGTCGTATGGACCAAATCCAATCTTGTTGTATTCGCTGGCAATGCGGAAGGTCTCGGCTGGACCGCCTTCGGGAAGGAAGAGCAACAGGACTGCGCAAATGATGCCGCCACCGATAAGCAGTGTGCCTTGCACTACGTCCATCCACACGATGGCTTCCATGCCGCCAAGCAAGGTCAACACGATAATGGTGATGCCTAAAACGACAACGATGCCGTTGATGTCTATTTGTAAAAATGTGGCCAAAGCCATCGACACGAGGAAGAATACGGTGCCGGATTTGGAAAAGTGGCCTAATGTGAAGGCTACCGAACTATAGAGCCGGGCAAAGAGGCCGAAGCGCCGCTCGAAATATTCGTATGTGGAGAGGCGAATCACCTTGCGGAAAAGGGGGACGATGACGCCCACCAAGGCCAATAGTACGATGGGCACCATCAAACCTTGCACCAGAAGTATCCAGTTGTCGGCATAGGCTGCGCCTGGATAGGCGAGAAAGGTGACGCTGGAGATGAGCGTGGCGAAAATCGACATGCCGACGGCCCAAGCGGGTATCTTGCCCCCTCCGGCGAAGTAGGTGCTCGTGTCTTTTTGGCGATGGGCGAAATAGGCGCCCATGCCGATGGCCAACAGGATGGAGATGGCCACGATGAGGTAGTCTATCCAGTGCATGGGTTATGGGATGTGGTGAATGTTGCTATGGCTTATCCTATGGTGGCGGTGCGCTGGCGGATGGCTTCCTCTTCTTCGGGATTGAGGCGGTTGAGTGGCATGAGCATCCATGGTTCGCACAGCCCTTTGGTTTGCATCATCACTTTCAGGGCTGTAAGGCTTTGCCCCAACGTGCGGCCTGCCTGGTAAATCTTGGCGATTTCGTTCGTCTCTTCCTGCAAGCGCTGGGCTTCAGCAGCATCACCACGGATGGCGGCGACATAAAGGGCTTGGAACTTTTCAGGGACGTAGTTGCCGGTCGAGGGAACGATGCCGTCGCCGCCGAGAGAGAGGGAGTAGGCAGACTGGGCTGCCCATCCGCAGAAGTAACTGAAGTCGGGGCGGTCTTTGGAGAGGGCGATGCATTGCCGCATGCGTTCCAGGTCGCGCTCAGAGTCTTTTAGTCCTACGATGTTGGGATGGTCGGACAACTGGCGGATAATATCAACAGGGATGCTCATATGGGTGGTGGCGAGGATGTTGTAGAGCATCAGCGGACCGGTGATGCAGTCGGCCAGCGTCTTGTAGTATTCAAACATCTGCTGAGGGGTCAGGGTGTAGTAGGTGGGCAGGGTGGCCACTATGACATCGGCTCCGGCATCAGTGTAGGCGGATGCTTGGCGAAGTTGGGTGCTAAAGCAGTTGCCTGTCAAACCAGCGTAGATGGTGACAGGGGTGGCCAACTTTCGGTTGGCTTCAACAGCAGTTTCTACCAGGAGTAGGCCGTCGCTGTCTGATACGCTGTTTCCTTCGCCTGTGGTGCCCATGAGCAGGGGTGAAACATTGTTTTTGCCCAAGAATGTCACGATTCTCTCTACGGCGGGCACGTCAAGTTCTCCTTTGTTGGTCACAGGTGTTACCATAGGTACCACCACACCTTTATACTTTTTGTTTGATATCATGTTTTTTGTTGCTGTTTTCCTATAGACGTTATTTCCCTCTAAAAGTAACCATTGTCATACTTTCGAAATAACTCCATTCGCCGTCTCTCCTTTCATTTCATCGTTTACCTTATCTTCAATTCCTTCCATTTTCCCCTCCTCCCTTTGGCTGTCTGACAATTTCCTCGTATATTTGCAAACGTGCCGCAAATAAAGCACAATGAGAATAAAATGTTTGCAAAGATTCTTGACTGGACCGAATTGAAACTATCTCCAAAAGAAGTGTATTTGGAGATGGGGTATGGTGATGTGCCTCCCGATAAAAGAACGGTGTCGGGAGTGGAGGATATGTTGGCAAAAGCGAAATTGGAGGTCGTTCCTCGTTATTGCTATACAGTGGTAAAGGGCTATTTGAAGGGTGGCGAATTGCAGATTGGCAATCATTCCTTTCGTCTCGGACGCATCATTTCGCGGCAATTGGCAGGCGCCGATGCTTTCGCCGTTTTCCTTGCCACGGCAGGTTTGGAGTATGAGCAGTGGAGAAAAGGGGCGGACTTGTTGGATGCATATTGGGCTGACGTCATCGGTTCTGTCGTGGTGGAGAGGTGCGCCGATAGAATGGAGGAGGCTTTGCAGGCAAGTATCGACAAATTGGGTTGGCGGCGAACCAACCGTTTTTCACCGGGCTATTGTGAATGGCATGTCGCCGAACAGCAGTGGTTGCTGCCGATGCTGGGAACCCCCAATCCGTGCGGGGTAAAGTTGACGGAGGGCAAACTCATGTGGCCTGTCAAGTCGGTGAGTGGCATCATAGGCTTGGGAGACAATGTCTCCTATCAGGAATACAAATGCCATAATTGTCAACTCGCAAGTTGTTATAAAAGGAAGCATTAGGCTAACAACCCTTTGGCTACGGCAACAGCCCCGTTGGCATTGTCGCTGTAACCGTCGGCACCAATTTCCTTGGCGAATCCGGCAGTGACGGGGGCACCTCCCACCATCACTTTAACACGGTCGCGAAGACCTGCTGCCTCAAGTGCGGCAATCACTTCGCGCATGTAATCCATCGTCGTTGTGAGCAAGGCACTGAGGCAGAGTATGTCGGGTTGGCTGCGACGCACTTCTTCTACAAAACGGTCGGCTGGGATGTCGATTCCCAAGTTGATGACCTCGAAACCACAGCCTTCGAGCATCGAGGCTACCAGGTTCTTGCCTATGTCATGAAGGTCGCCTTTCACCGTGCCAATGACGATTCGTCCTGCTGCTTGAGGGCGTGGACCTGTGGATTTAGATTGGATGATGGAGAGGGCGGTTTTCATTGCACGGCCTGCCATCAACAACTGTGGGACGAATGCTTTTCCTTCTTCGAAGTCTTGTCCCAAACGTGTCATGGCGGATATCATCTCACCGTCAATGATGTCTTGAGCGGCTTTACCACTCTGCAGGGCCAACTCAACTTGCTGGCGTGCGTCGTCTTCCAAGCCTTGGTAGATGGCGTCGAAGAGCGTGGTGACGGAGGCAACGGACGATTTCTTTTCCTTTGGGGAGAGTCGATAGTGGTCGAGTGGACTTATTTTGCCTTTTTCCAATGTATATGGACGGGCACACGGGTGTTGCTCGGGGCGATAGGGGGTGAGATACAGACCTGGAGCAGGTTCCACAACATGTGCAAAACGATTAATATGTGTGTCGGTGGTGCCACAACATCCTCCGATAATGCTGAGGCGATGGCCGTCAAGCAAAGGCCATACCTCGGCCAACAATTCTTCGGGCGACTTGGAGTAATGGCCTTTTTCGTCGGGCTGACCGGCATTGGGGTAGAAGGAAATACGGAAGGGAGTGGCTTGTGACAGTCGATGAAGAAGTGGAATGAAATTTCCAACATCAGTCAGACAGTTGAGTCCGATGGAATAGATGGGCAGGTCACTCAGCGATTTGACAAAGGGAATGATGGACTGTCCGAGCATGTTGTGTCCATCGGGGGTGGCAACCGTGAAACTGAGCATCAAGGGGAGGCGCTTGTCGCATCGGTTGAACACTCCTAAAGCAGCGTCGATGGCAATACGGGCGTTGGCAAGGTCGAAGATGGTCTCTATCAAGATGGCATCGACGCCACCTTCCACAAGAGCGTCTATTTGCTCGTCGTAGGCTTGACGCAGAAGATTGGGCGACAATGGTGTGCCGTTGGCGGCCTCGGGTGAGCAGAGACGACTTGTTGGCCCTACACTTCCCAAAACGTATCGGGGTTTTTGTGGGGTGAGTGAGGTGTATGCATCGGCCACACGACGGGCAATTTGGCTGGCGGCAAGGTTGATGCGGCGTGCTTCCTCGTCAAGGCCATAGTCGCTTAGCGAGATGCGTTGGGCATTGAAGGTGCAGGTTTCTATCAGGTCGGCACCTGCATCGAGATATTTTTCATGAATGGATGCAATGATGTCGGGACGTGTTAGGCAGAGAAGGTCATTGCAGCCTTTCAATGGTTGGGGATGGGTAGCAAATTCTTCGCCTCTAAAGTCTTCTTCTTTTAGTTGATGGCGCTGAATCATCGTGCCCATGCCGCCGTCGAGTATTAGCACTCGGTTCGTGGGGAATGGTGAGCGAAAAGGGGCGGCGGCAGTGGGCGATGTGGCTTGTGCTCGTGCCACTATCTCCATCGCTTGGTCCACTTCTTGTTCGTTGTGGAAGTCCATTTCCAAATGCACTCCTTCTGTGCCAATGTTTTGGAGAAGGGTGGGAAGTTCATCAAGTGACACCCAACTGGCCATGACACTCTTTCCTCCTTCGAGTATTCTACGGTAAAGGTCATACCACTTGCTGTTGCCTCCTTGAGGTTCACCGGCTCCTGGAGTCCATTGGATGGCGTTGAGTTCGGGTATTTCAAGCAAGGCGGGTAAATGCCGTATGGCTCCCACACCGTCAAGGTGATACAGTGTGTAGTCTATTCGTTTGCATTGTTCTTTGATGAAGGGTTGAACGAAGCGGCGATAGTCGTCTTCGCTGATCATCGTCGATATGTCGCATTGCAACTTGCTCATCTTGCCGGGTGCCCAACAGGAGAAATAGCAGAATGCCATTTCGTCGCCTTCACGGATAATGTCGTAGAGTTCGTCGAACACGGTGAAGTAGATGTCGTTGATACGTTGCATCTGGCGTTCCACCAACTCGGGTTCCATCACTGTGTCCATCAGCACTTGGTCGGTGCCTTTCAAGGCGGCAAGAACATCGAGGCCTTCCATCAAGTCTGGCATTCCTACATAATAATGGCCCTGTGCCTGCTGCTTGCATCGTCGCAGCAAGTCTTTGTGTAATTGGTAATTGGGGTGGCTGTGGTCGAATGGAATGGATGGGTCGAATGTAGGGGATGGGTGTATCCAGATGGTATCTTCACCGCCCTCATACACACCGCCGAGGATGGCTGCCAACGAGCCAGGGCCCAACTGGGTGTTGGCAACGGGTAGGATGTCTGCTTTTAGTGAACTATGCGACACATACCAATCGAGATAGCGGGCACGCCATTCTGGGTCAAACCATTTCTGTTGGGTGGAGTGGGGTGGCGGTGGGGCGTCAATGTCGGCATGTGCCACGACACCTTCTTGAAAATGCTCCCACATGTTGAGAACAACACCCCTATGGCGCCACCAGTCGATATAGTGACGCTTGGTTGTTTCAAGGTTGGTCTTCCAGGTGTTCATCATGCGGCGAGTGCAATTTTAATGGAATATGGGTGGAAGGTTGAAAGTTTGATTTTGGGGTTTCAGCGTATCAGAAAACAAATCCTAAGTTGATATAGTAATAGAATTTCTTTGTGAGGTCACTGTAACCGACGGAGAGCCCCATTGGTCCAAGCATCGTATTGTAGTAGTAACTAAATGAGGTGCCTATCATGGTGCGGTGCTTTAACAAGTCTCTAAATTTGTTGGCATCCTGCCCAGCGGCTACGCGTAACAGAAGGATGTTGTTGGTCGTCAGTTTGTATTGTCCTTGCAACTGACAGGCCACCATCTTGTCCCATGCCATCTCAAGGTTGCCCACGCCGGCAAAAGGCAATTGTTCCTCAAAATAGTGGCCATACCATTCGCCGCCCATTAAATTACTCAATACGAAAGGCACGTCGTCGGTAATGAGAAAACGGCCATACAACATGGGTTGGAAGGAAAGGCGTTGGGTGATGGGGAACGACATACGCCACATGGCACTGTATTCTTGGATGCCAACTTCATCGTTAAGCCTGAAAAAGTCGTCTGTATAATAGGCATATTTTGCATGGAACTTGGCACCGCGGGTCGGAAAATAATATTCGTTCTCGCTATTATACCAAACGCTGCCTTCGTAGGTGATGTACCCTTTGTCTTCTACAACGGCGTCTTCTGTGTGCTCAGGCTTATTGTCCACCAACAGGTTGTGATAATCGTAATAGTCCCAGTTGGCGCCGATACTGATGTTGAAGTTCTTCACGTTCAAGTTGATGAGCGAAAACTTTACGGTGTGCTGATTATAACTTATGTCATAGGCTTTTTTACCATATTCATATAAGTCGATGTCGTTGCTGCGAAAAATATAGGAAAGGGTGGGGCGGATAAAACTCTTAGGGTGAAGCGACCAGTCGGCACGCGCCATGATACGCTTGCCCAACCTTAGGGTCAATTCCATGTCCATTGGCACCTTGGTGCGGAATGGGAATTCTGCATTCGCCTGTAGTGCCACCATCTCCTCGCTGTCGAAACGAAGGCCCACATTCAACTGATTGGTGCGCTTGGGGCCGGCGGTGAAAATAACTTTTGCACCGCGGTCAGGTGTGTTTTCAAAACGGTATTTGGCTGTCTTGTAATATAGGTCTTGGCGGATGGTGGTCGTGATGATATCTGCGCGGTCGAGGTCGATGCTATCGCCTACATGCAAGTGGTATTTCGAGAGAATGTAGCGCTCGTCGTTCTTCGTCATGTTGTGGAAATGCAACTCGCCGATTTTATAGCGTATCTGGTTGGGAAGCGGGAGGGGGATATGGGCGGTCGATAGGTAGGGCTGAATTGTCGAGGGCGATAGGTCTAATCGGTCTCGAAGGGCTATAATCTCGTCCCAATGGGCCATGGCTGCTTCTTCGCCACGGCGAATGAGAGTATCAACAGCGGCTTTGTTGAAACTGGCACTGCTGTAACCCTTGACATCAACATCGACGTATATGTCGGAGAGCCGAAGGTTTTCTTCAAATTTGTTCTTGCAGTTGAGATCCACAATCTGAAGAAGAATGCTTGAAGCGGAATTGAGACCGGATGCTGTTTTTAACTCCGACTGTACATTGACGCCAATGATGAAGTCGGCACCCATCTCTTTGGCAATGTCGGTGGGGAAATTGTTGCGTAAGCCTCCATCGACAAGCACTTTATCGTCTATGCGGACAGGAGAGAAAGCACCAGGGATGGACATGCTTGCTCGCATGGCTTGACTAAGCACTCCGCTATGAAACACTATTTCTGAGTTATCCACAATGTTGGTGGCAACGCAAGCGAAGGGAATGGGCAATTTGTTGAAATCGATGGAGTCGTTGTAGGGCAAAGTGAGGGCGTCGATGAGGGCGACGACATTCTTACCCAAAATCAAACCACCACCTTCGGCATTGACCGACTTCCCAAAGTTAAGTGCTTTGGTTATGACATACGTATTTTGCTTCTCCCGTTCTCTAAGGCTCTGATGACTGAGATCTTCGCGGTCGGAGAGCACAAACGACCAATCGACCGCCCGCACAATCGAGTCGATTTCTTGGGAACGATGCCCGCAAGAATAGATGCCTCCGATAAGACTGCCCATGCTGGTGCCTGTAATGATGTCAATCGGTATGCCGGCTCGCTCCAGTACTTTCAGTACACCGATGTGGGCCATGCCTTTGGCACCGCCACCACTAAGCACCAAGCCTACTTTCTTGCGATGAGGTAAAGGCGCGTTTTCTTGGGGTAGTTCCTGCCCACTCAACATTTGATGGAGTGACAAGAGGAGTATAAATATGCATGCTATTCTCTTCATGTTTGCAAAAATACGAAAAACATTTGATTTGTTGCGAGATTGATTGTTTTTTTCTTAAAAAAATAGGGCAGAAATGGAACGTTGGTTTATACTCTGTGCTAATTCAAAATGAAAAAGGCAGCCACATGTGGCTGCCTGGTGATTTCTATCAAGGAGGGACTTGCTATGCCCCTCAAAATATCTTACTCGTAATACTCTATGGTGCGGGTCTGCTCCATCTCTTGACCCATAATGGAGGCTTGTCGGCTGATCCAGTTGCCGTGTGAGTCAAACTTGTAGTCTTTGTAACTGGTTGTGATGTCTTGTCCCATCATGTTCATGGATTCTGTGGCGGGATTGCCCTTTTCGTCAAAAGTGCGGGTGGCCTTCATTTCTTGACCCATCATGCTGATTGTCTGAGCCTTCACCTTTCCGTTTTCCCAAATGTATTTAACGGTTACCTGCATATCCTGTACGGTCATCTTGGAAGATTGTATATAACCGTCTGCATCGTAGGTGGCATCACTCATGCCTTCCACTTGCATCTTGCCTTCAGGAGAAAATGTGGTGATTTGGGAACGACCCATGACATTCTCGGTCATTGATTTCACTGGACCGGTGGCGTCTTTGGCTTCAACGTCGTGGAACTTTGTTTGGGCTTGCAAGGCAAAGGGGATGACGAGCAATGCAAGCATCATAATGGCTTTTTTCATTGTTTTTTTCATTTTAGTTGAGTTTATAATGTGATAATAAATTGGTTTCTTTCTTTTTTGACGGTTTTGTGGCCAAAAAGTTTAATTGGAAGTTGACATTCTACCTCATTGATGATTCTCGGGTAAATCCGATATCTATCGATGCTGCAAAATTAAATAAAAAAACGACATGTATGGACTATTGTTTTAAAAAACTTGTCAACTAATGTTTCTTTTTCCTTTTGCCTTGTTTCATCTATTGCATCTTTTCAAGCAATATATGGGCACATAGCCATAAGCAAAAGTCGCAGCCATGACTTGGCTGCGACTTCGACAATAACAAATTCTCGCTTCTACTCGTCAAAGAAACTGCCACGGGTCATTTCGACGTTGTTGGCAATCCTGTCGTTGTAAAGTTCTCTGGCTTTCCGCTCTGTGGCAAACATGTTCATGGTTGCTTCAGGACTTTCTTCGAAACACATGCACTCGTCAATGTTCATCGAATGAGCCATTCCCTTTACGTCCAGATTGTCTGTGCCAATTAATGTGAAGGTCCACTTCTGTTCTTTCAACTTGTTGATAAGGTTGTGAATCATGGGCTGGGTCCACTCCTCTGAACAGTTCTCCATGCCGTCTGTAATGATGGTTACAAGCACGTTGTCGTCTTTGCCCACCATGGCGTTTAGTTTTGAAACGGCCTTTCCGATGGTGTCGTACAATGGTGTGGCGGCACAGGGATTGTAAGCATTCCACGCCAAGTCGCGAGTTTCCTTTGCTGACGTGTTGTCGTAGTGCCATTTCACATAATCGCTGTCGAATGTCACCAAGGTGACACGCTGTTCCCTCTCGGGATATTTTTCTTGAAGCGACCTCACGGTGGAGAGGGTTTCGTTCATGCCAGAAAAGGCTTGTTGGCGAATGATTGACATCGAACCGCTCTCGTCGACGATAATTAGATTAAATACTCTTTCCATTTTTACTCTGTTTTTGAAGGTTCTACGAAATTGTTGATTTTACTTCTTTAAAGACATTGTTTCAAAAAAATTAAGGTGATTGAAATATTTTTTTTAAATTTGCAGGAAAAAATATCATACATGCTAAGTGATAAGCAAATTATTGAAGGATTCAGACGAGGCGACAGTTATATTTACCGACAGTATTTTTATAATTATTGTCTGGTGGCTTATTATTTGTTTGACAGTAAATACCAACTTAGCAAGAAGGAAAACCTTGACTTCATGTCGCTTGCTCATCAATATGCCATCTATTTGATGGAACACAACTGGAAGCCGTTGACCGACCGTTCGCCGAATGTCTCGCTCCGCACTTGGATGATCAATGGTTTTAGGTTCATCGTGTTGGATGCATTGAAATGGTATAAAAAAGAATATGGGACACTCACCTACGAGGAATATCTCAAGTCGTTTGATACCAACCAGAACCTCAGGGTACAATTCGACAAGGTGGTCGTCGAAATTTGCGACTCCATGAAACTCGACAGAATTTCAAGGACCATTTTGATTATGTTGTTGGTCGAAGGCTATAAGACAAAAGAGGTGGCGGAAAAACTGGGCATCACTTCTGCAGCGGTCTCACAGAGGTTTGGACAACTAAAGAGTTTGTATGTCTTTCCCTATTTCAAACATAATTTCGACATGGACTTCGACATGCAGGAAGTGATGGATTCCCAATCAACATTCTCGGAGATACAGCAGCCTAAGGAAACATGTATTTCGGAATCTGTGTTGTACGACAGGTTCGACATTTCTGAATGTACAGAAAGTATTGGGAAATCACTTTTTGGGGAGGATTCACCTATTTTTTTAGATATGGAACAGAAAAGAACAACTCCGGAATTTATCAGGGAACTGGCTCCGGGCGAGATTTTTGTTTTTGGCAGCAACTTGCGAGGAATGCATGGTGGTGGAGCCGCCTATGCAGCCTACCGCAACTTCGGTGCCATCATGGGGCAAGGTGTAGGACTGCAAGGTCGTAGTTATGCCATTCCTACCATGCAAGGAGGAGTGGAAACCATCAAGCCTTATGTGGATGAATTTATTGAATTTGCCAAACAGCATGCAGAACTGACCTTCCTCGTCACAAGAATTGGCTGTGGTATTGCTGGTTTTTCCGACTATGAAATAGCACCGCTTTTCAAAGAGGCTCACAATGTCGACAACATTGTATTGCCACGTGGGTGGTAATGCCAAAGCCATTTTGCCAATATGTTCAAAAGGCGGACTTTGAATTTAAGAGACCTCGGGGGGATGACCTTTGCCACAGGGAAGGGTATTGTGCCCGATGGCCTGTATTTGAGGAGCGGAAAACTTAGCATTCTTTCACGGAAAGAATGCCGTTCCTTATGCAAAGAATACAATATCAAGTGTGTCATCGACCTCCGAACGCCTCTTGAAGCCTTGGAGTTCCCCGATCCACTACCCGAGGAAGTGGAGTATGTCCAATTGCCTTTGTTGAAGGAGGGCACTGTTGGCATCACCCACGAGACGGGGTCCGACCCTATGACCATCATCCGAAACTTGCGAAAGCAGCCTGAGAAATTGCTGGAGATGGTGCCTGATTTTTCTTTGTTATACCGACAAGTGGTGACCGATGCCTATAGTAGAAGTCAACTGGATAAGGTGGTTGCCAAACTGAGGCTGAATGCAGAGGAGGGGAAGTGTACACTTTTTCACTGTACGGCAGGAAAGGATAGAACTGGCATCGTCAGCATGGCACTGCTTAAATCATATGGTGTTGCCGATGCCGACATAGTCAATGATTATTTGCGGACCAACCGTAGTGCATTTTGGCCCACTATGAAGAAATGTGTCGGCATTTGGCTACTTACAGCCAATTGGCAATTGGTGAAGACGGCCTATCGTTCGTTCATGGCCGATAAACAACTGATTGAGTCTGCTATCAAATATTATGTGTAAGGAAAAAGAAAGGACTGTAATTGATTAATAGATGCTATCTTGCACTGTTTCCGCTATTGTTTTGTACGTTTGCCTATAACTTCAATCAAAATATGGAAATGAAAAAATACATTCGGCTTTTTTTGTTGGCTTGCTTGTTGATGACAAGCGCCTCGGCAGTTGCTCAACAAACAGCCAAGATGAGAATCAACGCACAAAACCCGCATCAGCATATCACTGGATTCGGAGGATTTGTTTGTTCACCTCAGTTCACCTACAACCACATGTCGAATGCCGACATTAAAAAGGTGTGGGGCGCGGGGAGCACGGTGGGATGCAACATCATGCGCCTTTATATCCCTATCGGCAAAAATGCGTGGAGCCAATCGTTGCAGACGGCTAAAACCGCCAAACAAATGGGGCTCATACTATTCGCTTCACCCTGGGGGCAACCTGCCGAGTGGAAGACCAACAACTCTTCAAATGCGAAGAATAGCGACGGTACTTTGGGCTATTTGTATAAAGAAAACTGGCCTGACTATGCACAATACCTCGAAGATTATGTGCAGTATCTACGAAAAAATGGTGTCGAACTGGATGCCATCAGCATTCAAAACGAACCTGATTGGCCGGCAACCTATGCTGGGTGCCTTTGGTCGGCTTCTGACATGGCGGAGTTTGTAAAAACCTATGGACCAAAGATTAGTTGCAAGGTAATGGCTCCAGAGACGTTGGCTGTCAGCGACAATTATGCTAACGCGCTTAACAAGGCGGATGTTCTGGAGGGATTTGACATCTATGGCGGACATCAATATGGCGGTATCCAGTCTGCCTATAAAAACCTTGCAAAAAAGGGAAAGGAACTGTGGATGACGGAATATCTCATCAACTGGAACGAGAACCAATCTTCTAATCGCAATTTTGATTTCTCAAAGGATTTCTTCGACTTCTTCCGCGCTATCAATATTTGCATGTTGGGCGATTTCAATGCATGGGTGCACTATGCTGCCAAGCGTTATTATGGGATGTTGGGCGACGGTCAAATGGGCACTTCGAACGGCGTGGTCACCAAACGAGGATATGTGATGGCACATTTCTCCCGATTTGTAACGGGTATGACGCGAATCGACGCTTCCTTTGGGGATAGTGGACTGGAGGGGTCGGCTTATTTGTCTGAAATGGGTGATACCGTGGTGGCAGTCTTGGCCAATGCCACTGGCAATGACCTTCAGTTAACTGTCGATTTGCCGTTCTATACACGAGAAGGAAATGTATGTTTGACAACAAAAAGCAAGAACTTCCAAAACACCAAATGGATGGCAGAAGAGGAGACTTGCCGTCCTGTGGTGGATGTCGCCGCTCAAAGTGTTTCTACTTTGCTGTTTGTTCGCTCACGTGAAAGACAAGTATCGGACATGAAGGGCACCATTACCCGCTTTGACCGCATCGATGACATGACCGCTACCCAAAGTGCTTTCGGCACTAACTATAAGTTGAGTGGCAAAACAAAGACTTTCGACCACAACAATCCTCTCTTTTCTTCACGCAACAATGCCAACTACGGTTATGTGTCATTCGACGATAGATATTCACAATTGGTGATGAGGGTGAAGAAATTGACCTCTACACTCAACTACAGTTCTTCCTTAACGACGCTGGTTTACGTCAATGGCAAGGGACAGGTGGCGACACATAATTATGGTGATTTGGAGTTTGGACAAAGAGAAAACTTCGATATAGTCTTCGATTTGTCTCCTCGGACATTGGCCGATGGTTGCCGTGGGATTATTTCGATGACCAACAATAATTGGTCGTCAACTCTTGGTATCTCATTCGATGACGTTTTTCTTGTAGGTGGAAACATGGCTTATGCCGCCAAACTGACTGGTGCCTTCGTGGCTGATGACAGTAATGTGCTCGATTACACCGGGGATGCCAACTGCACGAGCCTCGATATGACTGGCGTGTCAGAATTGCCTGAGTCGCTGCCGTGGA
>CAMKSZ010000055.1 GCA_946415525.1 uncultured Prevotellaceae bacterium
GCGGCATTGCCGGGAGCGTCGGGCTTGCCGATGGCCTTTCTCATCTCTGCATAACCGTCGAGCATCGCCTGGCGGCGCTCGCCTCCGGGGAGGATGTCGCGCAGGCATTTGAACATGCGGTCGATGGAGAACGTCTCCAAAATCAGTTCCGGCACCACTTCCCTGTCGGCAATGAGATTGACCAAAGAGACATACTTCACTTTGACAAGATATTTCCGAAGGAATCCATAGAATTTCGCCATGGGTGCAATATAGCAAACCACTTGGGGGACATCAAAGAGGGCGGTCTCCAAGGTGGCCGTGCCGCTGGTGACCAAAGCCGCCGTGGAATGGGACAGGAGGGCGAACGTATCGTTGTGCACCAACCGCACCTTGCTCCCTGCTATAAACTCCTGATAATAAGCATCATCAATAGACGGAGCACCCGCCAACACGAATTGGTAGTCGGGCCATTGGTCCACCGCTTTCATCATGCAGGGAAGATTGTCCTTGATTTCCGTTTTCCTACTGCCCGCCAACAAGGCGACGATGGGCTTTTGCTCCAAGCCGTTTCGCTGGCAGAATTGTAAGAATGTTTCGTTATAGTTATTCTTAAAGGACAACACCTCGTCGGCAGTAGGATTGCCCACATAATGGATGGGATAGTGATGCTTCTGCTCGAAGAAGGGAATTTCGAAAGGCAAGATGGAGAAGAGCGCATCGACATCCCGCTTGATGTTCTTGATGCGGCGCTCCTTCCATGCCCAGATTTTGGGCGAGATATAATAAAACACCTTGGCGAGATGGCGCGAATGGACAAAATGGGCGATGTTGAGGTTGAATCCCGGATAATCGACCAAGATGACGGCATCGGGCTTCCACTCCTCAATGTCGCGCTTGCAGAAAGACATGTTTCCGATAATGGCCGGCAGGTGCATCGCCACGGTGACAAACCCCATGTAGGCAGTCTCCTTATAGTGCCTCACCAATGTGCCGCCCTCGGCCTGCATGTTGTCGCCGCCGAAGTACCTGAACTCCGCCCTTTCGTCAACTTTTTTCAGTGCCGCCATCAAATGCGCGGCATGGAGGTCGCCGCTCGCCTCCCCCACTATCAAGTAATATCTCATAAAATCTTTCTTCTGGTAGTCATCAACAATGTCTTTCAATAAGCGATGTCCCAGTCCTTCATCGCCGCCATCATCTGGTAGTCGGTGACATCGATGCGCGTGGGCGTAATCGCCACATAGCCATGGCTGAGCGCCCAGTTGTCGGTATCTTCCGCCCACGGCTCGTCGTTGCGGTAGCGCCCCACCATCCAGAAATAGTCATAGCCGCGAGGATGGTGCTCCTTCACGCACTCGTCGTACCAAGTGCCATACGCCATGCGACAAATCCGCACACCTTTCACCTCGCCCAAGGGGAAATTGACGTTGAGGCAGACGCCCTTTGGCAAGCCTTCGGCGATGACACGGCGCGTGACATCCCTCACAATCCGCCGCATCGGTTCGAAATCGGCATCGGCATCATAGTTGCAAAGCGAGAACGCCACCGACGGGAGGTATTTCATACATCCCTCGAGCGCCACGCCCATCGTGCCCGAATAGTGTGTGTTGACGGAGGCATTGTCGCCATGGTTGATTCCGCCAATGACAATGGAGGGCAACCTTTCGGTGCAAAACTGGTTGAGCGCCAGTTTCACGCTATCGATGGGCGTGCCGTTGCACGACCACACCTCCAGCCCCTCCTCCTTCTGGCGGAGACGGAGCCGGAGATAGTCGGTGGCAGAGAACGCGCAAGCGTAACCCGACCTCGCATCCTCGGGGGCGCAAACGAGCACATCGCCCAGGTCGCGCACCATCTCCACCAAGGAGCGTATGCCCTTGGCCTGATAGCCGTCGTCGTTGGAAATAAGTATTAACGGTCTATTAAATTTCATAAATTATCCCTTGTTTCGTGTGCAAAAGTACGAAAAAAGGTTTAAAATATGGGTTTCTCGCGTAAAATATGTACCTTTGCAACAAAAATACGGGAGCGAATCCATCGTGAGACAACGACAAGGCACCCGTGAGATTAGTAAGGAAAAAGATTAAGAGGTAACTTACATGGGAAAAATCATAGCATTAGCCAACCAAAAAGGCGGTGTGGGCAAGACGACGACATCCATCAACCTTGCCGCCTCGTTGGCCACACTTGAAAAGACAGTTCTTGTCATCGACGCCGACCCACAGGCCAACGCATCAAGCGGCCTTGGCGTGGACATCAAGACATTGGAGAGTTCACTTTACGAATGCCTCATCGGAGAGGCGGATGTGCGCGACGCCATCTACACCACCGACATCGACGGCCTCGACATCATCCCCAGCCACATCGACCTGGTGGGTGCTGAGATAGAGATGCTGAACATCGACCACCGCGAGAAAGTCATCACCCGCCTGCTCGCCCCCATCCGCGACGAGTACGACTACATCCTCATCGACTGCTCGCCCTCCCTTGGACTCATCACGGTCAACTCGCTGACCGCCGCCGACTCGGTCATCATCCCGGTGCAATGCGAATATTTCGCCCTTGAGGGCATCGGAAAATTGCTCAACACCATCAAAATCATCAAGAGCAAACTCAACCCGAAGTTGGAGATTGAAGGCTTCCTGCTGACGATGTACGACAGCCGCCTGCGTCTTGCCAACCAAATCTACGACGAAGTGAAGCGCCACTTCCAGGAGTTGGTGTTCAAGACCGTCATCCAGCGCAATGTCAAACTCAGCGAGAGTCCCAGTCACGGCATTCCGGTGATTCTCTACGATGCCGACAGCACAGGCAGCAAGAACCACCTTGCACTGGCCAAGGAAATCATCAACAAGAACAGTTGACCCATGGAGGGCGACGAATTCCCCTCCCTCACCCAAAGTCCAAGCATCAACAACAATGGCAGTTAAAAAGAAATTCAACGCACTGGGCCGCGGCCTCGACGCCCTGATATCCTCCGACGAGGTGAACCCTCAGGGCAGCAGCACCATCAGCGAGATAGCCCTCGACCAAATCACCACCAACCCCAACCAGCCTCGGCGGGAGTTTGACCCGACCACCTTGGAGGAGTTGGCCAACAGCATCCGCGAGATAGGCATCGTGCAGCCCATCACACTGCGGCAGACCGGCCCCGACAGTTACCAAATCGTGGCTGGCGAGCGCCGCTGGCGTGCCTCTCAGGCCGCCGGCAAGCATACCATCCCCGCCTATGTGCGCACCATCGACGACGAGCACATCATGGAGATGGCGTTGGTGGAGAACATCCAGCGCGAAGACCTCAACGCGATAGAAATTGCCCTCGCCTACTCTCAATTATTGGAGAAAGAGGGGATGACGCAAGAGAAAGTGGCGGAGCGCGTGGGCAAGAGCCGTGTCGCCGTCGCCAACTACCTGCGCTTGCTGAAGTTGCCCGCCCAGGTGCAGATGGCACTGCAGAAGCGGACCATCGACATGGGGCATGCGCGTGCGCTCCTCTCGCTCGACAGTCCTTCACAACAGTTGGAAGTTTATGAAGAGATTCTGCGGACAGGCGCCTCCGTGCGCCAAGTGGAGGAGATGGTAAGGCGAATCAAGAATGGCGAGAAATTGAAAGACGGCCGCAAACAAGCGGGCGGCAACAGGCTCCCCGAGGAGTTCAACATCCTCAAGGACCAGTTGGAGGGCTTTTTCTCGACCAAGGTGTCGCTCAACATCTCGCCTGCCGGCAAAGGGAAAATCACCATCCCCTTCGACAACGAGGAAGAGTTGGAGCGCATCATGAACGTATTCGACAACATGAAACAAGCATAGCGCAAACGTGGCCCCGAGAAGCATCACTATAGATATCCTTTGTCGGATGGCAACAGCATTTTGCCTACTGTGCCTTTCGTCGGTCGGACACGCCCAAGTGTCGTCCGTGCCCGCAGTGGAAACTGCCGACACCATCAAGATGGGCGAAGATGGCATCCTCACCTTCGACGATGACACCCTCTGGGAAGCCGCCGATTCGGCCACGCTGCTCACCGACACCCTCTCGCTGCTGACGTCTGGAATGCACAACAAGAAGCAGAAACGCGACTGGAGCCAATGGAAGCCCGACCCCAAGCGCGCACTGTGGCTTTCGATTGTCATCCCCGGCGCCGGACAGATTTACAACAGGAAATACTGGAAACTCCCCATCGTTTATGGCGGATTCGTCGGATGCGTCTATGCGATGACATGGAACAACCAGATGTATCACGACTACTCACAGGCATACATCGACATCATCGACTCAGACCCCACGACGCAGAGTTACAACCAATTCCTGCACCTCGGAGCCAAAATCGACGATTCCAACAAAGATAGATACCGAGACCTGTTCAAGAAGCGCAAAGACTACTACCGCCGCTATCGCGACCTGAGTTTCTTCGTACTGTTGGGTGTCTATGCCCTCTCTGTAGTGGATGCCTACATCGACGCATCGCTCTCCGACTTCGACATCAACAAGGACTTGAGCGTGCATGTGGCACCCGCCGTCATCAATTCCAACAACGACCGCAACCCCCTGCGCTCCAGTGCCGTGGGACTTCAATGCAGCCTCAGGTGGTAAGCCACCATCACCCCATTCATCACCCTAAAAAAAAGAAAGACAAGACATGAAAAGAACAAGACTGACCCTCATCGTCGCCCTGCTGACGGGCTTTTTCACCCACGCCCAGGCGCAAATCAACGACGACTACGAAATCGTCTTCACCGACGAAGAAGGCCAGCAAGAAGTAATCGACTTACCCGAAGCACTGTGGATGGAATCCATCGACAGTCTGCTCGACCTCTTCCACTCACAGAAATACCTCACGCTCGACGACGAATGTGAGGCAAGTGAAGAAAACCCCTATTACAGCGACGAGGTCATCGCCGAGCGGCTCAGCCGCATGCCCACCCGCATCGAAATGCCCTTCAACGGCATCGTCAGGCAGTTCATCGACCGCTACACCAGTCGCATGCGCCGCTCGGTGAGCGCGTGGCTCGGCTCCTCCAATTTCTACATGCCCATCTTTGAAGAGGCCCTCGACCACTACAATGTGCCCATGGAACTGAAATACCTGCCTGTCATCGAGTCGGCACTCAATCCGAAGGCCGTTTCAAGGGTGGGTGCCACCGGACTGTGGCAGTTCATGCTCGCCACCGGCAAGCAATACGGACTGCGCGTCAACTCCCTCGTGGATGACCGCCGCGACCCCATCCGCTCGTCGTATGCCGCCGCCAAGTTCCTGCGCGACCTCTACCGCATCTTCGGCGACTGGACGCTCGCCATCGCCGCCTACAACTGCGGACCGGAAAACGTGAACAAGGCCATCCGCCGCAGTGGCGGACAGATGGACTACTGGAAAATATACCCCTACCTGCCCAAGGAAACACGAGGCTACGTGCCGGCATTCATCGCCGCCAACTATGTGATGACCTACTATTGCCAGCACAATATCTGCCCGATGCTCACCAACCTGCCCGAGCGCACCGACACGGTGGTGGTGAACAACAACCTCTCGTTGGCGTCGATTTCCAAGTTCTGCGACATCGACATCAACATGCTGCGCGAACTCAACCCGCAATACCGCCGCGACGTGGTGAACGGACTCACCGAGCCTTCCATCATCCGCATGCCCATCAGTGCCATCAACCGTTTTGTAGAACAGGAAGACAGCATCATCTCTTACGACATCGCCCGCTATGGCCGGCGTATGTACGCCGAAGTGGAGGAGAGCAAGCCACGCACCACCACCACTACGAGCACCAATAGATATAGATACAGATACAACAATTACCGTAATTCCGCGACCAATGGCAGCCGACACTCCAAACGCGAGAACACCTCGCCTGCCACCACCCCCTCGCGCTACGGTAAAAGCACCAAGCACAGCAGACGGCGGCGGGGATAACACCTGCCACTGCACTCGGTTGAGCCTGGCGAACACAACATAAAAACCCCAAAGACATGGACGAGCCCAACCTCAACATCAAAGAAAGCGACCGCGAAGCCGCCGACGAGAAAATGATAAACGAAGCCTATCAGCAACTGCTCGACAGTTACTTGGCTTCGCCCCACCGCAAGAAGGTGGACATCATCAACAAGGCTTTCAACTTCGCCCGCCAAGCCCACAAAGGAGTCAGGCGCCTTTCGGGCGAACCCTATATCATGCACCCCATCTCCGTGGCACTTATCGCCTCCGCCGAAATGGGATTGGGCTCCACGAGCATCTGCTCGGCCCTTCTTCACGACGTGGTGGAGGACACCGACTACACCGTGGAGGACATCGAGACCCTCTTTGGCGCCAAAGTAGCCCAAATCGTCGATGGACTGACGAAAATCTCCGGCGGCATTTTTGGCGACCAAGCCAGTGCACAGGCCGCCAACTTCAAGAAACTGCTGCTCACGATGAGCGACGACATCCGTGTCATCCTGCTCAAGATTTGCGACCGCCTGCACAACATGCGCACACTGAGCAGCCAACCCGCCAACAAGCAATACAAGATAGCCGGCGAGACACTCTATATCTACGCGCCACTCGCCAACCGCCTCGGTCTCAACAAAATCAAGAACGAACTCGAAGACCTCAGTTTCAAATACGAGCATCCGGGCGAATACGAAAGCATCAAGGCGCGATTGGCGACCACCGAGAGCAGCCGCAACCTCCTTTTCGAGCAATTCACCGCACCCATCCGCGAAGCCCTCGACAAGATGGGTATGAAATATGTAATACACGCGCGCGTGAAAGCCCCCTACTCCATCTGGACGAAGATGCAAAACAAGCACGTCACCTTCGACGAAATCTACGACATCCTTGCCGTGCGCATCATCTTCACTCCCGAGAACCGTGACACGGAAATCAACGACTGCTTCAAGATTTACGTGGCCATCAACAAACTCTACCGCCCCCATCCCGACCGCATGCGCGACTGGGTGAACCAGCCCAAGGCCAACGGCTACCAGGCACTGCACGTCACGCTGATGTCGAAACAAGGACAATGGATAGAGGTGCAAATCCGCTCCGACCGCATGAACGACATCGCCGAACAGGGCTTCGCCGCCCACTGGAAATACAAAGGCGGTGAAATCGGCGAGGACAGCGAACTCAACGACTGGCTCCACACCATCAAGGAAATCCTCGACGACCCACAGCCCGACGCCATGGACTTCCTCGACACCATCAAACTCAACCTTTTCGCCTCGGAAATCTTCGTTTTCACCCCTAAGGGCGAGATACGCACCATGCCCGCTGGATGCACCGCACTCGACTTCGCCTTCCAGATACACACCTTCCTTGGCAGTCATTGCATCGGCGCCAAGGTGAACCACAAACTGGTGCCGCTGAGCCATCGCCTACAGAGCGGCGACCAAGTGGAAATCCTCACCTCAAAGTCGCAGCATGTCGCCCCATCGTGGGTCAACTTCGCCACCACCGCCAAGGCGAAAGCCAAAATCATGGCCATCCTGCGCCGCAACACCCGCGAGATACAGAAAAACGGCGAGGCCACCTTGCGCGAGTTCCTCGAAAAGCATAACCTTGAACTCACCACCAGCACCCTCGACCGCCTCTGCGAGTTCCACGACATCTCCAAACACGAAAAATTCTTCCTCGCCGTGGGCAACAAGACCATCATCTTGGGCGATAAGGACATCGACGAACTATTGGAACGGAAGCAGCAGAAGAGCGGGTGGCGCAAGTACGTGCCCTTCATCGGTTCGGGGAAGGAGAAGGAGAAGGAAAACACCATCGAGGCGGAAAGCCAAAACCCCTCCCTCTACGTCGTCACCAAGGAGTTCAACCGCAAGAAGCCCTTCATCCTCAACGACGACAACCTGTCTTGCCTCGTCTTCCCCACCTGCTGCCGCCCCATTCCGGGCGATGACATATTGGGATACATCGACAACAAGAACCACATCGAAATCCACAGGCGTGACTGTTCGGTGGCCAACAAACTCAAGAGCAGTTTCGGCAACCGCATCATCGACGCGAAGTGGGACATGCACCGCCGCACCTTCTTCGACGCCACCATCCAACTGAGCGGCATCGACCGCATCGGACTGCTCAACGAGGTGACTGGCGTCATCTCCAGCAAGTTGAACATCAACATGAAGAAACTGATCGTCACCTGCAACGACGGCATCTTCGAGGCCACCATCGAACTCCGTGTGTACGACCGTGAGGAGGTGCGCCACATCATCGAGTCGCTGAAACAAATCGCCGACCTGAAAGAAATCAAACAAATACAATAAAGACTACCACCTAAGACAATTCAAGAAATGAGACGCATCGCCACCTTCCTACTGCTGTTCGCCAGCATCACCGCCAGCATGGCCGCCAACAAATACGACAACCCCGACACGCTCTTCGTGGCCCGCGACGGCACATGCGAGTTTCGCAACATCAACGACGCCATTGAGGTGTGCCGCGCCTTCATGGACTACCACAAGGTGATTTTCGTCAAGAAAGGCACCTATAAGGAGAAATTGATCATCCCCTCATGGCTCGACAACATAGAGATTGTAGGCGAGGAGGTGGAGAGCACCATCATCACCTTTGACGACCACGCCAACGTGCGCATGGCGGACACGGAGCGCCCCATGGGAACCTTCCGCACCTACACGCTGAAAATCGAGGGCAACGGCATCACGCTGAAGAACATCACCATCGAAAACAACTCTGCACGGCTCGGACAAGCAGTGGCTTTGCACACCGAGGGCGACCGCCTCACCTTCATAGGCTGCCGCTTCCTCGGGCACCAAGACACCGTCTATACCGGCAAGGCGGGCACCCGCCTCTATTTCGAGAACTGCTACATCGAGGGCACCACCGACTTCATCTTCGGCCCCTCGACAGCATGGTTTGAAAACTGCACCATCAAGAGCAAGTCCAACTCCTACGTGACCGCTGCCTCCACTCCCAAGGATGTCGCCTTCGGCTATGTGTTCAACGGCTGCCGCCTCATCGCCGACGAAAATGTTGACCAAGTGTATTTAGGTCGTCCGTGGCGCCCCTACGCCTATACCTTATTCATGAATTGCGAATTAGGCAAGCACATCGTGGCGGCAGGCTGGCACAACTGGAAAAACCCAGCCAACGAGAGCACCGCCCGCTACTTGGAATACAACAACAAGGGCGAGGGCGCTGGCATCAAAGAGCGTGCCCCATGGAGCCGACAACTCACCCGCAAGGAGGCTGCCGCCATCACCAAGGAGCGTGTGTTTAGCCGAAACGACAGTTGGGCGCCTACGCTGTGAGGAATGAACGGCTATCGCCCGAAAAAATTAAATAAAGTTAAAAACTTAAAAAAAATACAACTATCTTTCTTTCGGGAAAAGATAAAATTAGTATTTTTGGCCATTCATTCAAAATACAAGGTATCCACTATATGAAAACCTAACTGGCAAATGGGTCGTGACGACCTAATTTATATAAACATAACGGCGACACAAACCGCCTGCACAAACTACAAGAGAATATTCCTAAAAACAACTTTAAGTATAACTAAAACAAACGTTTATGTATCAACCAGTGAAAAGAGCCACCATGGCTTTATGCTTGAGCCTGTTCTGCTTTCTGGCCTTCGCGCAGAAAACCATTACAGGTACTGTGACCGACGTTTCGGGCGAACCATTGATAGGCGCCACCGTCTCGTTGGGAGGATCAAATGGTGTGATCACCGACATTGACGGCAACTTCACCCTCACAGGAGTGAACACCGGAGCCACAATGACCGTGACCTACATCGGCTACCAAACAAAGACCGTGAAGGTGGACAACCAAAACAGTTACAACATCGTGCTTGAGGCCAACGACAAGTCGCTCGACGAAGTGGTGGTCATCGGTTACGGCACGGTGAAACGCCGCGACCTGACCGGCGCCGTTGCCTCTGTGACCGGCGAGACCTTGGCCAAGAACCCTGTCGCCAACGTTGCCCAAGCCCTCCAAGGCCAACTCCCCGGCGTGTCGGTTATCTCACAGGACGGTCGCCCCGGTGCCACCATGTCGATTCGCGTGCGTGGCGGTGGCTCCATTACCCAGTCGAATGACCCGCTCTACGTGGTCGATGGCGTGATTACCGGCCGTATCGACGACATCCCCGCCGACGACATCGAGAGCATCGACGTGCTGAAGGATGCCGCCTCTACCGCCATCTACGGTGCGAGCGGTGCCAACGGTGTAATCCTCATCACCACAAAGAGTGCCAAGGAAGGCAAACTGCAGGTGAAATACAATATGTATTACCAAGTAAAGGAGAAGCCCGCCCAACTCGACGTGCTCGACCCCTACGACTATGTGCTGCACACTTGGAGTTACGCCACCGCCTATGGCGAGTCCTATGGCGACAACGTGGCCAAATATTTCGGTCTTGGCACCAAATACGGCAACCACATCAACGACTACAAGAACATGAGCACCCACAACTGGGTGGACGACCTGCTCGACAGTTCGCACTCCTGGAACCATGACCTCTCCATCAACGGTGGTACAGAGCACACGAAATATCGTGCATCCGTCAACTACTTGAAGGACGACGGCGCCCGCATCAACACTGGTTTCCGCCGCTGGAACGCCAGTTTCAAACTCTCCCAGGACATCACCAAGAACCTGAAATGGGACATTGACACCCGCTACAGCGAAATGCTCTTCCGTGGCACACGCTATAACACCGCCACCTCGGCCTACCAGTTCCGCCCCGTGGACAAGCCTCTCGGCGCTGACGCCGACCCCTCGCAGATGGGCCAAGGCTCCACTTTCGTCGAAATGTCGCGTAACCCGCTCGACTACACGAAGAACTACGACCAATACACCGACATCTATCGCCTCCGCGTGAACACGGGCCTGACCTGGAACATCATCAAAGGTCTTACCGCCAAGTCGGAAATCGGCCTCTCGCGCAACTGGCAGAACCGCCGCACCTGGGACGGTGGCAACGGCGACTCCGCCTACAGTGCCGCCCAACTCTACAAGAGCAACGGCTACAGCGTGCGCTGGTCGTCAACGCTGAACTACAACGTGCAAGGCTTGGGCGAGGACCACAGCCTCGGTTTCCTGGCTGGCTATGAGTTGGTGGCCGACAAGAGCGACTACAGCAACATGTACGGCTACGGCTATCCCAAAGAATTCTCGATGAACGACGCCTTCGGCATGTTCAATTTCACCGGCAAGACAAAGGGCAGCGAAGGTCTCGACAAGTTTGAGAACGTCATCGGCGAACCCAAGCACGTACAGTCGTTCTTCGGACGTATCAACTACTCCTACATGGGCCGCTACCTGCTCACCGCCACCTTCCGCGCTGACGGTTCTTCACGCTTCGCTCCCAACAACCACTGGGGCTACTTCCCCGCTGCCGCCGCTGCATGGCGCATCTCCGACGAAGCATTCATGGAAGGCACCCGCGAGTGGCTCGACAACTTGAAACTCCGCCTCTCCTACGGTACGTCGGGCAACGACAACATCAACGCCGGCCTCTGGCGTGAGACCTGGACGACCAACACCATCTCCGTCGATGGCGAGAACAAGGTGATCTACATTCCCGGTTCCATGATGGGCAACCCCGACTTGAAGTGGGAGACCACCGTATCGCGCAACCTCGGTCTTGACTTCGGCATCCTGAGGGGCAAGTTGCGCGGCAGCCTCGACTTCTACTGGAACACCACGAAGGACATCCTCATGAAGGTGCCTATCGATGCTTCCACCGGCTACAGTTACCAATACCAAAACGTCGGCCAGACTTCCAACAAGGGTATTGAGTTGGCCCTCAACTACGAGGCCGTGCGCACCAAGGACTTCGGCTTGAGCCTCAACCTCACCTACAACTACAACAACAACATGGTGGACGAACTCAATCCCGACCTGCAACTCAACCCCGACACCCACACCGGCTGGGGCTCTTCGATGCGTAAGCCTTACTACGACTACATCATCCGCCCGGGCTATCCCGTGGGTACCATCCAGGGCTTCAAGAGCGTAGGCTTCTACACCCTCGACGATTTCAATTATGAAAACGGCATCTATACGCTGAAAGCAGGCGTACCCGACACGAAGAGCATCATCAACTATCCCGCCGACGCCTTCAAGGGACACAAGGCCGAAGGCCAGAACGCCTTCCCCGGCATGGTGAAATTTGAGGATACCAACAACGACGGCGTCATCGACGACAGCGACGCCACCGTCATCGGCAAGACCCAGCCCCACCACACCGGCGGCTTCAACATCCTCGGCAACTACAAGAGCATCGACTTCTCATTAGGCTTCACCTATCAGATTGGCGGCAAGGTGTACAACGCCAACGCCATGCACGACATGATGGGTGACAAGGACAACAGCCTCGGTGCCAACCGCCTCGCCATCGTGAAGGATGCCTACCGCATCTACGACGTGGGCAGCGACGGCAACCTCGTGGCAGTCACCGAACCGGCGGCTCTCGCCGCCCTCAACGCCGGTGCCAAATACGCACTTCCCTACTCCGAGTATGGCCTCGCCTCCTCAGAGTTCGTAGAGGATGCTTCCTACCTGCGCCTCAACACGCTCACCATCGGCTACACCTTCCCGAAGACATGGACGAAATACATCGGCATCAACAACGCCCGCGTATATTTCACCGGAGCCAACTTGTTCTGCATCACTGGCTATAGCGGCCTCGACCCCGACGTCAACACCAACATGAATGCCGGCGGCGACGGATTCCCCACTCCCTTCTACGACTATCAGGCCTATCCCAAGACACGTTCCTACACCTTCGGACTCAACGTAACTTTCTAATCATTTAAGGAGCATTCAATATGAAAAAGATATTATATATTACAATGTTTGCGGCAGGCATGTTCTCCATGACATCATGCAACGACTACTTGGAGACCAGTTCGCCTTCGACAGTCGATGCCAACTTCGTCTTCTCCAACATGGTGACCGCACATGCCGCCATGGACGGTGGCTACGAGGCATGGCGCGACATCCTGCAGAATGGTGTGTTCGGCGACGGCTTGTGGTATGCTGCCGACGTGGCCGGCTCCGACATCATGCGCCACCCCGAGGCTTTCTCCAACCAGCCCGGTCGCCACTATCCCGAGAGTTTCTATCAGAATGGCAAGTATGCCGGCAGTTACGGTCTTCTCTCCTATCTGAAAGAAGACGACATCTATGCCAAACTGTTCAACGTGGTGAGCAAGGCCAACGCCATCATCACCGCCGTGGAGAACATGAACGACTTTGGGAGCAAAATCACCGACGCCACCTCTGCCAATAGTCTGAGCCAACTCTATGGCGAGGCCGTGGCATTGAAAGCCTCTGCCTATCGTGAGTTGATCAAGAACTGGGGCGACGTTCCCTATCAAGCACGCCTCGGCGAGAAGGCCAGCGGCCTGTCGCCTCGCGACTCCATCTACGAGGCCATCCTCGCCGACTTGATAAAGATTGAGCCGCTGATGTATCCGCTGGGCCAATGCCCCGACTATGAAGCCAACGTGAAGAACTATTTCTCGCAGAATTACGTGCAGGGCCTCATCGGCCGCATCGCCCTTGAGGCTGGCGGCTACCAGACCCGCCGCAACGACATCACCCCCTGCGGGATTGGCGGCGCTGCCATTACCATCGAGAAGAAAGGCAACGACAACAACAATGCAAGTTATGGTCGTCGCGCCGACTGGCAGAAGTATTTCGAGATGGCGAAGACTTATTTCAAGAAAGCCATCGACAACCCGGGCAACGTCAAGTGGAGTGCCAACTATGAGACTTTCTTCGACCAGATGCACGGCGCCGACGCTGCCTATGCCGACGAGTCCATCTACGAGGCCCCGATGCAGCAAGGCGGTGGCAACGACGCCCGTTCCTATTCGTTCGGACGCCCGTCTGACGGCGGTTCGAAGAATGCCTATCCTTGCAAGGCTTACGGCCAAGGCCGTATCAACCCCGCCTTCTATTATGGCATGTTCGACCCGAAGGACATCCGTCGCGACGTGTCGTGCTGCGTCACCGGCAGCACCGGCAAGGGTACAGAGCGCCTGATCCCCTTCAAGCCCAACTCAAAGGCGAGCGGCGGCGGCATCTCCACCAACAAGTGGGATGAGAACCGTCAGAGCAACGTATGGGTGGGCAACCAGCGTAAAGCCGGCTTCAACCAGCCCTACATGCGCCTGTCGGAAATCTACCTTGGCTATGCCGAGGCTTGTGCAGCACTTGGCGGCAACAACGACTCGGAAGCCCTCGCCTACCTGACGAAGGTGCGCAACCGCGCCTTCCCCAACGGCGGTGCCAACATCAATGAGTTTATTGCCAAGTCGGGTTCGCTCTACAATGCCATCATCGACGAGCGCGGCTTTGAGTTCGCCGGCGAAGGCGACCGTCGTTTCACGCTCATCCGCTCTGGCCTCATCGGCGATAAGATCAAGGCTGTGAAGGAACTCACCCGCAAGATGATCGATGGCCTGAAGAACAACGGCTACTACCAGTTTGAGAACGGCAACGTCATCTCCAACTATGTATGGACAAAACTTGTCGATGCCAAGACCCTCTATGGCTATCGCCTCACCGGTGTCACGCCTGCAGGCATGGAGAACGACCCCGTACTCTATCCCGGCTATCGTGGACAGAACAACGACTGGGAGTCGTATGGACTGAGTTATGGCACATCCACTCCCGCCACCAACCTGGCCATCAAGGGCTTGTTCTCTCGCATCAGCGACGAGGAGGCTGCCGCCCTTGAAGCCGATGGCTACAAGAAAGAGAACTGGGGTATCGACATCGTCAGCAACGACGACGAGTACTACAAGTACCTCTTCCTCGACTATGACTACGTGACCGCCCCCATCTACTTCTGGCCGTTCACCCCGAATGTCATGTCGACAGGTGGATTCACCAACGGCTACGGCTTCTCACAGGAATAAGTCCCAAGCCCTTCAACAACAAGGCCCGGAATTCACGAGGATTCCGGGCCTTGCCTTTTATTTGCCGATGCTTCGGCAAAGGATGTGGAGGGCTATGTCAGGCTCTCCAGTTGCTTCTTGAGTTCCTGAAGTTCTTCACGCACATGTATCAATGTTTCCAACACCTTGGCGCTCTTGTCCACGCCTTCGCGGTTTTCGTTGAGCATCTTACGTGCCGCCGTCAATTTAAAGCCGCGCACTTTCACTAAGTTGTAGATGACACCGATGCGGTCGATGTCCTTCTGGGTGTATTGCCTCACCCTATTGCCTGTGGTCTGCGGCTTGAGTTGGGGGAACTCCTTTTCCCAATATCTCAGTAAACTCTCGTTCACGCCAAACATTGCCGCCACCTCCTTGATAGAGTAATAAATTTTTGTCTTTTTGGGTTCTTCCGATGCCATAATTCACATTTTTGTAATGTTCTACATCCCCCACACCATAATCTTGCGGCCTTCATACTCGGCCGAGCGGTGCCAAATGCGCTCGTCCCATGTCTTCGTCTGCGAGCGGTCGAAGACGATGAGGTGGCCTTCATCCACGCTGCCGC
>CAMKSZ010000056.1 GCA_946415525.1 uncultured Prevotellaceae bacterium
ATTCATGGTAATTCACGTAATAATGAATTCAAGCAACATTTGGCCTCACATTTTTTCATCCTTTTTGAGAGTGCCTTGGCACTTTTTCTATCTTCTTTTTTTCTTACTTTTTATTTCTTTTTTCTAAGCGAAGCGTTTTTTTATTTTATTCTTTTTTCTTGATGATCAATGAGATACAACCCCAACCCAACCCCTCCCCTTGACCAAGGGGAGGGGAGCCGTGCGCACAAGCCAATAATGAGATGGAGTGATTGAGGAAATTTTAGGGTAGGAAAGTTCAGTCAGTCATTTGCCTTCGTACCATTTCTTCAGCACGAAGAAGGCCTTTTTCTTCTCACCGTTGTCGCTAACCAAGCCCTTCCTGTTGTAGTAGTCCTGGACATTCGGGAGGACACGCCGAGGAGAGCGGAAGTCTTTGAGAATCCACGGCGTGGTGCCCGAGAGACCGTCAATCTTTTCTATCATGGAGATGTTTTCCTGGTAGAGGTTCTCTTGGAACTCCTCTGTCCACCGCTGGTTTTTCGCCCCATGATAGCCATATTTGGCACCGCCGCCAAACTCGCTGATGATGACCGGTTTGTTGTAGGGAATTTCCCATTTCATCTTCGGGGCGTCGTTCACGTCGCGATACCATCCAATGTATTGGTTGAAACTCACGACATCGACATACTGGTTCATGTTGTCGTTGAGACGGTTCACATAGTTGGCCGCCCCAGTCACCTCCATCGCCATCGAGATGAGGCGTGTGCTGTCGAGCGACCGCGCATGCTTCGCCAACTTGCCGAGGAAGGCATCCCGCTCGGGCGAGTGCGGCGTCTCGTTGGCAATGCTCCAGATGACGATGTTGGCACGGTTGTGGTCGCGTGCAATCATGTCCGTCAGTTGGCGCTGCGCATTCTCATACGTTTGGGGATTGGTCCATGCGATGGTCCAGTAGCACGGAATCTCCGACCACACCATGATGCCCATGCGCTCCGCCTCGCGCACCATGTATTCGTTGTGAGGATAGTGGGCAAGTCGCACGAAGTTGCATCCCAACTCCTTCGCCCATGAGAGCAAGGTGTGGGCATCCTCGGTGCTGTTGGCACGGCCGCCGCCAAACGGCTTCTCCTCGTGGATGCTGATGCCCTTGAGGAAGACGGGCTGCCCGTTGAGCAGGATTTGCTTGTCGCGCGTCTCGATGGTGCGGAACCCGATGGAGTCGGCGATGAGGGAGTTGTCGAGACCAATCTCCACATGATAGCGCTTGGGATTTGCCGGCGACCAAAGTTGGGGTTTCGCCTTCATGCCGATGGAAGCCACACCGTCGGCATCGGTCTTGAGCGTCTTTTTCACCTTCAGTTCGGGAATGTTCAGCGTCACCGTATGGCCCGCCTCCGCCTTGTTCAGTTTGACGCTGAACGACAGTCGCCGCCCTTCCAAACTGGCGAGTTGCAGGCTGTAGTCTTCGAGGTACACTGGCGGGACCTTCACCAATTTCACGTCGCGCGTGATGCCGCCATAGTTCCACCAGTCGAAAATCAGCGTGGGGACATCCTCGGGATGGCGCTTGTTGTCCACCTTCACGATGACCACGTTCTCGCCCTTCTTCAGCAGGTCGCTGATGTCGAAATTGAAAGGCGTGAAGCCGCCCACATGGTGGCCCGCCTTCTTGCCGTTCACCCACACATGGCAGTCGTAGTTGACCGCGCCAAAATAGAGCAGCGTGCGATAGTCGTCCATCGGCACAGCATCGAAACTGCGTTTCAGCCATACCGTCCCTTCATAGAAGAACAAGCGGTCGTCCTGTGTGTTCCAGTCGCCGGGCACCTGCATCACGGGCGACTTGTCGAAGTCGTATTCGATGAGGTCTTCCGGGCGTTGCGGCTTTGCGTTCACGAAGAATCCCCATCGGGTGGGATTCATGCGGTAGTCGTAGTAACCCTCTTCCTGAACATCTACGATGTAGTTCCACGGCCCGTTGAGCGACGTGTTCTCATAGGCGTCCACGTTTTGAATCAAGGGAATCGACTGGGCTGTTGCCATTGTGGGAAACATCCCCCACAGGGCAAGAATCATGCTGTAAATGGCTTTTTTCATATTGGATATTCGTTGGTTGTTCATGTGTTGCTGCGGGCGGTTGAAAGAATACCGCAAACGGTCTTTGTGCATTGCAAATTTACGGTTTTTTTGTGGATTTCACGAATAATCTCCCCCAAAAGAGACGAGAACGTTTTTATTTGCACATTTTTCATCGACGGCACCGTGGGAAACAGTCAATGTGATGAAAGAAGAGCACCCCCATTTATCGAAAAGGCCGTGGCACGGAAGATGCCACGGCCTTTATTACAATGCCATGGGTTATTTCACGAATTTCTTGCCATTCATGATGTAAACGCCATGCTGGGCAGGTTGGTTCACGCGCACGCCAGAGATGGTGTAAACGGCACCATTTTCCTTGCTTGCGGAAGTCTCGATATCCTTCACGCCCGTCGGGTCATCTTCCACCACGGTCATCACGCCTGCATTCAGTCCTGCGGTGAAGTCAATGGTGATGGTGTAGGTCTTGTCCCATTCGAAAACGCCATTGAAAGAGACGTTGCCGTCGCTCTCGCCGATTTTCAGGTACTCATTGTCGGTGGTAATCGAATAATCCGTGCCAGGAACGAACTCGATTCCCCAGTTGGGCTGTCCGAAGAACTTGTAGTTGCACCAGTTGTCCCACATCTCCACACCGCAGGTGACGGTGTAGCGATAGATGTTAGGCTCCACCTGAGCGACGGGGATGTCCACCATTGCGCCTGTGTTCCATTTAGGAGCGTCGTTGTTCACGTTCGGGCGTCCGATGCCCTCGCCGATAATCCAAAGTCCACCCTCGTTGATGGTGGCGGGCGCGTTCATCGTACCTGGGAAAATCTTCAGGTTGTTCTTGTCTTCCATCAGTACGATGGCATATTTCCCGCTTACTGCGTTGAAGAGGAACTGTCCGTTGCCCAACTTTTTGGCGAACTGGATGTCCGTGTAGATATTGTCGATGTCGAAATCAGGAGCGGTAATGGTGAATACTTCTCCCTTGTTCAACTCCACCTCAGCCACGAAGTAGTCGCCGTTGGCATCCATCTCCACGTCGTTGAAAGTAGGTTTGGGGGCAGTGGATGCATTATACTCCACGGTGATTTTGCCAGGCACCGCCGCGATTTCATTGACGGGGTCACCTGCCACGAATCCGTTGAGGTCGATGGTAAAGACCACCTTGTCGCCCTTGCCCAATGGAGAAGAGCCAGAGAAGATGTTGCCGTCGTCTTGGCCACGCTGATAGGTTTCATTGCCATTCTCGTCGTACACCCATTCGCCTTGCGGCACGTTCAGACGGAAGTAGTCATTAGGCTCCATGACCAAGTCCTCGCCATGGAACTCCATTCCCCACCCATATTGGCCGAAGAACTTGAAGTTGATGCCAGTCATTTCCTCGCCGTACTTGAAGGCGATTTTATAGACATTCTCGCTTACCTGAGCAACGGGGATGCTGTTAGTGAGCGACGCGCTCCAGTTGGAGTTGTTCTGTTCAGCCGTTGGCTGGCCAATGCTCGAACCGATAATCCACAACGCCTTGTTGCCCTCGAATGTACCCGGTGCCTCATAGAATCCCGGGAAAATCTTCACGTAGTTCATCGTGGGCATCAGCATCACGGTGTAGTTGCCACTGATAGCATTGAATTTGAATTTGCCGTTGCCCTGGTTGGTGGCAGCGAACTCATCCACATAGGCATTGTCGATGTCCATCTCCACAGCCGTGGTGTTGCCAAGCGTGAATTCTCCCCCCTGGGTGAGGGCAGCCTCAAAGAAATAGTTGTTTCCGGCCTTGATCATGTTGACGCCATTGAAGGTGGGGAAGTTGGTCGGCACATACTCCTGGTAATCGACAGTCACCTTTCCCGGAGCCGTGTTCATATCGACGGTGACGACGATTTTGTCGCCATTGCCAAAAGAAGCCGAACCTTGCGAATAGATGTTGCCATTGTCGCCGCTGGCACCGTCCTGTCCGCCGACGTAGAGATACGGGTTCTCCTCCATCCAGATATTGCCTTCATCAGTTCCAGGCAGGACGTCGCCCCCCCAGTTTTTGCCTTTGAAGAACTTGAAGTTCACTTGTTCGTCGGCATTCAACTGCTGGCCAAAGACCAAGGTGACGCGGTAAACATTTGGTTCCACCTGAGGGACGACGACGTCAGCCCCACCCTGCCAGTTGATGGAACCCGTCTTGTACGTTGGGAAGCCTATGTTGTTGCTGCCGTTGAGGTAGAGTGCCCTATTGACATCCCAGTTGGCGAAAGACGACTCAGGGTCGTCGTCCACTTGTCTGTATTCCACGCTGACATATTTCTTGTCGGGGTCGGCAGTGAACCAATAGGCATAGTCGGCTTGGCCATAGGCTTGGAAAGTCCAAACATCCCCCGACTTGTGTGTGAAGATGTCGGGCATGACATACCATGATTCGTCGGTGCCGGGGAGGACATAGTCCTGTCCTTTGACCAAAGTACCGTCATAGCCTCTCGAGCCGTCTATGACCAATGTTTCTTGTGCTTGCACAGCAGTGGCGGTTGCGAATATTGCCATCGCTACGCCTAATCGTGTAAACCATTTTTTCATAATGAGATGATTTAGGTGAATAATAAATTATAGTATTTTGAATTGTTTGTATATTTCCTTGTCTTCATTTTCTTATTTCCTTCTTGCCCTGGCAAATGAAGATGCCGGGATGGTTGGGGACATCCACCTTCACGCCAGTGAGCGTATAATAACTCGGCGACGAAGGGGCAGGCGCAGCGTTCAGCGTTTGGAGGCGGTTGGTTTGGTCGGTGTTCATGAGCACCGAGACAGCCGCGCGCGGTGGGAGCAATACCTGTTCGTAGCGGTTGGTGCCATCCGCGATGTTCACCTTTAACTGTTTGTTGTTGGAGTTGTATAGCACCACCGCCAACGAGCCATCCGGATTTCTGAAAGCGGAATAAGTCACCCCCTCGTACCACCATCCCTCTGTGGCGATGCGGCATGCGCCAGGCCTAACGACAGCCGACAAATGGCAGATGACGTAGTAATGTGAGTTGAGGGTGTAGGACTTGTAGTCGTTGTTGATGTCAATGGCACCGAAGCAAGTCTGGCATCCCCCGTCCAGATTGGGCCCCCGTTGCATGTCGAGCATGAAATTCCACACGATGGCCCCTCTGCAATGCTTGTTCATGGTATGCAGCCCAATGTTCACCATGCAGTCCGCCAACGAAGAATCGAGGTTGCGCCCGTTGTTCCACGTCCCTATCGACGCTTCGGTGAAGATCAGTTCCTTGTCGGGATAAAGGTCGTGGATGACGTTCAACTCGTCGCTACTGCCGCCATAATTGTGATAGGCAGCGCCCACGACGAGTTCCTTTCCCTCAAACTCGGCGTTTTCGAACAACTTGTAAATCTTTGCCGGGTATTGTTGTTCGCTTTCCTTGCCATCGTAATTGTAATTGTGGTCGAACAGGTAGATTTTGGTATTCAGTCCTGCATTCTTGAAGGCAGTTGCCATGCGTCTCACAAAACCAGCCTCTTCGTTCCATGGCATATAAAGCGAGGCGCAGTTGCCGGGGTTCAACGGTTCGTTCTGCGGACTGACGGCATAGATGTCGATGCCCTCGTTGCGCATCGCCTCGATGAACTTGACGAAATAGTCGGCGTATGTCTTGTAATAGCCAGGAGCGAGGTGCCCGTCGGTCCAACTGTCGTGAGCCGCTTGGTTGTCAAGGCTTTTCACCTTCATCCACCGTGGACATGTCCACGGCGCAGCGATGATTTTAAGATGAGGGTTGATGGCGAGAATCTCCTTCAGGACCGGTATCACATAATCCGTCTCATCGGAATAAAGCCTGAAATTACGGAGCAAGTCGTCCTGTGGCCCTTTCTCGTCGCAAAGGGAGTATTCCGTGCTTGAAAAGTCGTTGCACCCAATCGAAATCCTGACATAGGAAACGCCGTATCCGTCGCTTGGAGAGAACGTCTTCGCCAGCAGTCGGTTGCGGTCATCCTTGCTCATCTTGAGCAGGTTGTAACTTGACGAATAAGTGATGGCAAAGCCGAATCCGTCGATAGACTGGAAGGTCTCCGAAGGTTTCAAGACAATGGCACTGCGGACGTTGTCGCTCTTCTTCCCTGTCAGCATTGTCTTGGTCAATGAATACGTGCGGGTGCCGTCTGTCGTATATACCCACCCCTCCTGAGCCGATGCCCCAATGGACAAAAGCACGGACATTAAGAATATGGCAAAATAACGTAACTTCATATTTGTTGTTCTATTGATAAAAAAACTATTCTTCCCCTCCACTTGCCAGCATTTGACACCGAGGTCGCCGTATGGAACAAACGTCAGTGTCTGCTGGCAGGGGGAGTCATGCACCGTCGTCGGAATGGCACAGTCCGCCTTATTCTCGTCCGGGGATGGGAGTGAAGGTCTCTGTCACCGGGATGGAAAGATTGCCGAACCCATCAATGGTGAACACCTCAAACTCATAGCCTTGCAATTCAAGTTCGGTCACCGTGTACTCGGTCACCACCTCAGGGATTTCTATCTTGCGGATGTCGGAGGCGGTCTTTTTCACCACTATCCGCATCGACTTGATAAGGTGAGTGTCATCGACGATGTCCCATTTCAGCGTCAGGGAACCAGGCTCGGGCGACACGGCTCTCAGATTGCGGACAGCAGGCGCATAGGTCGGTATGTTGTCCAGGTATTCCCTGTAATTGCTGTCCATGTCCTCGCAGGAGGTGCCCGACAAGAGCACCAAACAGCCTATGGCGAATAAATATATCAGTCGTTTCATGATGTTTGTCGTTTTCTTTTGATGAATCATTTTCTTCGTGCACTCTTGGCGCCCTGTCCTTCCTTTGCAGCCAGTTGCTCGTGCGAAACAAGAATCGAGCCATAAAGGTTCAGTTCCGACATTCCAGCGATGTTACGCTTCGACAAGTCCCAGTTCTCCACCATACGGACGCGGATATAGCGCACCGAGTCGGTCATGGCATCCAACTCCCACTCGTGCCCGTCGATGGCATACTGATAACTTTCGTTGGTAGGCATATAGACATTCTCATTGCCGAAATAGGAGGGGTTGGTCCAATAGATGGGCAATGTGCCCGCTGTGGAGTTGGACGAGATGTCGCAGTCCTTGATAAGGAACCATCCCTCTTCGTCGAGCGTCATCGACCCGAACAGTTTGAAACGCTTCAGGTTTTGTGGCTGGTAGTAGAAATAGTCGTCGGAAATGCCGCTTGTCTGGCCACTTGCCCCAGAGTAGGGTTGGTTGTCGTAGGTGTATGCCCTTTGCCATGCTTTCAGGCGTGAAATCGACACCACCTGATGCATGTCTATCACGATATCTACCTGCTCGGTATCCCAAGGAATGGAAGCCCCATACGTCACGCTGGAGTTGTCGCAGTCGGTGCCGCAATAGTTTTGCGTGGGACTGGTGTTGGTGTCGATGATGCCGTCGAAAATCGCCTCGTTCTTATACTCCCATGCAGGTTGGAGGGTGGTCAGTTTGGGCACGAGCGTCCATATGAACTCCTTCGTAAGGCCGTGGACCGGGTCGTCGTGCTGAATAAACTTCAACGACTCCTGCTCGGCAGGCACATTCACATTCGACGGAGAACTTTGTGAGGTCTTGTTTCCGGAGGAGTCCTCGACGCGGTAAGTCACCTTGTAATTCCCCGCAAACATGTTTCGTATGTTGGCCTTTGCATTCTTCTGCTTGCTGCTCAGATATCGGGTGCGGGTCACGCCCTCTGCGTCGGTGTAATCGACAACGACATACACCACCTTCGCCACACTCTTCACGGTGATGTCATCCACCTGTGCGTCGGCTCCGACAGGGTTTTCCCAAGTCACGGCCAGGCCGCCGCAGATGGGACTGATTTTCAGGTTGTCCTTGATGACATTGATAAACGAGCGTCCGGGCTGCACGTTGATGACCGTGGTGCTTGTCTCCCCACCCCATTTATCGACAGCAGAAAGATAGATGGGATAAGTCTTGGTTTCGTCCGCCAAGCCGTCGATTTCTATTTTGTTGTCGTAGATGCTTGTCGTGCGGAAGACATCCTTTCCCAAGGAATTGGTATAGGCCGCCTTCACATAGAGCAAGTCGTTGTTGCTGGGAGGCGTGAACCTTATGATTGCTCCCCCCATCGTAGGTTCATAAGTCAGGTTCATCGGGGCGGTTAGCGTGGTATCGTCGTCGGAACAGTTGGCGAACGACAATGCCATCACCAGGCAGCCAAATGCCAGTGCCCAATATTTAGTCATTTTTTCCATTTCTCTTTATGTTATATGTTTAACACGTTCGTCACAAAATCAATATCCGGGATTCTGCACCAAATTGGCGTTCTTGACCATCTCGTCGGTGGGAATCGGCCAGAGGTAGTTGCGAGTGGTGAACACATGAAGCAACTCAGGATCTTGCACCCTCTTGTAGTATTCCGACGCCGTGGTGGCATCCGAATTCCACTGCCAGATATTGGTGTTGAAATACTTGGAGCCTTCGAGCCAGCGACGTACGTCGTCGTTGCGATAACCCTCGAACGCCAATTCCACGGTGCGTTCCTGCTTGATGATTTCACGCATGCCGTCCTTGGTCATGTATTTGTTGGCGTGCCTTGCATTCGCCCATGCGTCCTCGACCGAGGGCACCCCCGACCGAGCGCGGATGGTGTCGAGCAACGCGAGTATCTCTCCCTGTCGCTGCTCCCCATACACTTCGTTGAGACATTCCGCATAACTGAGCATCATCTCGTTGTAGCGGATGATGGGCCAGGCATAGCGGGTAATCGTTCCATTTCCCTGCGTGTCGGGATGCATCAGTTTGCGAAGGAACACCCCCGATGTGGGCACGTCGATGTCGTCGTGAGTCTGTCGCCCGTTGGCCTCCTGATAGCGCATCTTGAGGTTGTAGAGCGTGCCATAGCCACGCACTCTTGAGCGGTCGAAGCCTATCGAAGCATAGAAACGCGGCTCCCTGTTCATGAACATGTATGCCGTCTGTTCCCCAACCTGGGCCACGGTGCTGTGGTCGGCGGTGATGGTCACCACAGAGTCGCGGTGGGCATAGTCGAACGTGGGGTCCTCTTCCATCGGCAGGCCATTCTGCGTGTAGAAAAACTCTGTAGCGTTCAGCGTGGGTCCGAACCACTGCCATGCATCACCCGTGGAAGAAGCAGCGGAACTCTTGTAGTTGATGGAGCGTTGCACCTCGTGCCAACTCAGCACCAAGTTTGTCGTGCGCGAGCATCCCCATATCACCTCCTCGTTCCATTTCGAGACCATCGCATATTGATAGTTGTACATATAGGGCAGGCGGACCGAGTCGTTTCTGAAATTCCTGGCATCCACGGTCTTTGAATAGTCGGAAGCCGGGTATTTGAACAGTCGTATGTTGGCGGAACGACATAGGTTCATCGCTTCCTCATAGGCAGACAGCGCCCTCTGCCATTTCTGTCTCTCCAACTCAGCGTTGTCTTGCGGGAAGAGTTTCGTGCCGTCATTGTTCTGCAACGAATAATAGAGCGGGTTGTTGTTGAACAACGGGCTGGCAGCATAGAGGAGCACCTTTGCCTTGAAGCAACGATTGATAACCTTGTCAATCCTTCCCAACTCCGATGTGTTGATGATTCTCACGGGCAACGCATCCACCGACTCGTCGAGCAAGTTCACGATATAGTTCACCACGGTGTCCACCGGTTCGCGGGCCTGTTGGTTGGCTTTGTCGGAAACATCGAGGGGAGTCTCTTCACGGATGATGGGAATGGCGCCATACTGGGTGAACAGCAGGAAGTGGTAATAGGCGATGAGGAACTTCACCTCACTGCTCCAACGGCTCTTCTCACTCTGCGACATGTCGGGGACACGGTCGATGTTGTTGAGGAAAGTGTGGCAAATGCGAAGAGGGACGAACAACGACGCCTCGCAGGGAGCATGCTCGCTCCAACTGCCGCCCCAGTCGCCATACCAGAAACTCATGATGGGCTGGTCGGCACTGATTTTTCCCAATACGGCGTTCTTGCCGTCGGTCACGCGGTTGATGCTCATGATCATCTCGTCGCTCATGCCGAGGAACGAGTATGTATTGTCGTACTCAGGTATGTAATGATAGCAGGTGGCCAAAGCCCTGTAAGCCGTCTCCTTCCTGTTGAAGAGCGCGGAAATCTCCTGGGTGTTGTCAGGCACCACGTCCAAATAGTCCGAGCAACCACTCGTGGCAATGGTTAGGACACCAAACAATATGTATTTTAAATGCTTTTTCATATCCATGTTCTTTTTGATGGCACTCATCAGAATTCCAAATTCAAACCAATATTGAAGACTCTCTGGGTGGGATATCCAATGCCATAGCCTCCCATCTCAGGATCCCATAACTTAAAGTCGCTAATGCAGAAGATGTTGTTTCCAGACGCGAAGAAGCGCAGCAAACTCAATCCCAGTTTCTTTGTAGTCTTTGCCGGTAGCGAGTAGCCTACTTCCACCGTCTTCAGGCGCAAGAACGAACCGTCGCGCAGCCACCATGTAGAATTCACGGTGTTGTTGGCCACTCCCGCAGTCGATAATCTCGGCCAGAAGGCATAGGGGTCGGGGTTTTCCTCACTCCAGTAGTTACCGGCAACCAATTTCAGCGCGTTGCGGTGGTTGGCCAACGGTTCTATCGACGAAGGTTGGATAAAGAACGAAGAATGAGCCGACCCTTGGAAGAAGAACGACACGTCAAAATTCTTGTATCCCGTGGAAGCGCCAAAGCCATAGACAATCTCTGGGTCGGTAGGATATCCTATTGCCACCATGTCCTTTGAGTTGATGACACCGTCGTTGTTGATGTCCACATACTTGATGTCGCCAGCCATGTAGGTGGCACCAGCCACCACTTCCTGTCGCGGACTGTTCTCCACGTCGTTCTGGTCGATGAACAGTCGTTCAGCCACATATCCCCACTGTTGGCTCAGGTTATAGCCGAAGCGGTTGCGCCAAGGTTCGGGATAGATAAGGTCGCCGCCACGGATGTACTTGCTGGTGGAGTAGGTATAGTTGAATCGAGTCTGCAACCACCATTTCGGCGTGATGCTCCAGTTGATGTCGCAAGAGGCGTCGAAGCCGTGCTTGCTGGTCTTGCCCATGTTGGCGTAAATGTCGGCAGTGGCACCCATGGCAAGGGGAACGCTTCCCATCCTCTGGTAGATGTCGTCGCGGTCCTCACGGAAGTATTCGAACTGGACGGTCGCCTTGTGCAGGATGTCCATTTCGACACCGTAGTTCTGCATCTTTGCCGCCTCCCAGCCAATCTTCGAGTTGGCGTAGCGGTTGATGGAGTATCCGTTGTATGTAACGTCGAAGTCCTGTCCCCAGGTGTATCCCGTACCGCCGTTGTTGGTATTGACATCGGCAAGGTAATAGAAACGCTGGCTTGTAGGCATGATGTTGTCGTTGCCGACAAGACCATAACTTGCCTTGAACTTGAACATTGGGAAAATCTTCTTCAAAGCGGAATTGGTCCAGAATTTCTCGTTGGATATGATATATCCCACACCGATAGAGGGGAAGAAGCCCCAACGGTGGTCGCGGTCGAATTTTTCCGAACCATTATAGCCGAAGTTGGTCTCCAGGTAATACCTCTCGCCATAACTGTAGGTGAAACGTCCCGAGAGGCCCAGCGTGCGGATGGGAAGAGAGCCGAACGCCCCACCCTGGTTGCCGAGCAACTGCTCCTTCATCTGTCCTACCAACATGCCGCTTACCCCATGTTTTCCAAATTCACGGTTGTATTGCACAGCCACCTCGAAATAATAGGAACTGCTTGTCGATAGGCTTTGGGTGGGGTTGCTCAGGCGGTCGGTGCCCTCCTGCACTTGGTCGAGGCTGTATTTCGTGCCCAACTCGCTCACTTCCGTCTTCAAAGCATAATAGAAGGGAGTCATGGAGCGGGTGTTGGTGTTGGAACCCGTCGAGGTGAAAGAAGCCAATGCGCGTGCCGACAGTCCCTCGGTAATCATCTTCAGGTCCTGCTCCAAGGTGAAGATGGAATTGCCGGTATAGGAGAAAGCGTCGGAATAGCCAACCATCATCTGCGCGTAGGGGTTCGGATAGCGTACGCTTCCCACATTGTTTCCATAGAGCACGTGTTCGGCATAATACCATGTGTTGTCAATCGACTTGTCGTAGTATGCGGGGAAATCGACAGGGTTGGCACGCATGATTTGGTCGAAAAGGTTGGATGTGGAAGCAGCCGGCGTGTTCGACCGGTCAAGGAGGGTATAGACCTTGACGGCAGCCTTTGTCGTCTTGGTGAGGTTCACGTCGATGTTGGCGCGGATGTTGTATCGGTTGATGCTGATGTTGTTGTTGTAGTTGTTCACCGCCGGCACTTTGAGAAGGCCGTTCTCATGGGTGTAGGCAGCCGACAGGTAGTATTGTGCCACCTCACCGCCACCCGACGCCGTCACGGTGGCCTTGTTGTTCATGGCGGCGTTCTTGAACATCATCCCATACCAATCGACATTGGGATAGAGCATCGGGTCCACGCCATTCCTCGTGTTCTCAATTTTCTCCATCAGGTAGGTGTCGCTGGTCACTCCCTGGATGTCGCGTGTGCGTATGGCGTAATTATAGAGGTTCATGTATTCCACGCCATCCACGAATTCCAATATTTTCGTAGGGGTGGAGATTTGGGATTCCAATCGGCCAGTGATTTTGAGTTTTCCCTTCTTGCCAGATTTCGTCGTCACCAAGATGACGCCATTGGCACCCTTCGAACCATAGAGGGCGGTGGCGGTGGCGTCTTTCATGATGGAGAAACTGGCGATGTTCTCTGGTTCGAGTCGGGCGAGGTCTTCAGTGGACATCTCAATGCCGTCGATGAGGATGAGCGGACCAGCGAGCGAACTCTCAAGGCTGCTGACACCACGGATGAAGAAGTTCGCGTTGTCCTTTCCCGGCTCACCGGTACGCTGGTAGGAGACGATGCCGGCGATACGTCCCGCCATCGTGTTGGTGAGGTTCGTGCTGGGCGTTTTCAACTCCGAGGGGTTGATGGTCTCGATGGAGCCGATGACAGAGTTCTTCTTCTGACGAGAAAACGCCACGACCACCATTTCGTCGAGCGTATTTTCGTCTTCTTGCATGACCACGTCGATTTCATTGCGATTACCTACATACTCTTTTTTTGTTGCGAAACCAACGTAAGAGAATGTAATGGTATCCTTGGACTCTGCTTGCAGGGCGTATTTACCGTCAACAGACGTGACAGTTCCGCCTGCCGCCTTACTCCTTACGACCACTGTGACACCAGGCAGCGGGGTGCCCTCTTTGTCAACAACAAGTCCTTTCACGATATGTTGTGCATCCACGGGCAACGCCCATACAGCCAACATCGCTGCTATCGCAAAGAACCGTATTAAAGGATTCTTTCTCATTGGATAGGTTTTTAGTTTTTGGTATTAACGATTTGGTATAGATTTTCCGGGTTGTTTCCTCGGTGCAAAAATACTAAAAACTAAAACACCTCCTTCATGGAAAAATTGAAAAGTAGATTAGTGAAGCGGTATGATTAATTTATTTTATTGAATATCAACAATTTACGAAAACAAGGCAGGGGCAGAAAAGTAGATTTTAAAAAGGCTTTTGAGTGTTGCCAATTTGTTTAACAGCGTCTTCAAATTCATCTCTTGAACCGATTGCGGCATTTTTCATGGTCGAACGGTAGTTGTAGATGGTGTGTACGGAATAGTTCATGAATTCCGCTATCTTCGAACTATCGGTAATGCCCATTCGTATCAAAGCGAAGATGCGCAATTCGGTGGTGAGCGACTTCTCTTTTTGCGGGACGATACGACATTCAGGTTTGAGCAGCGCATTGAATTCATCGATGAATGTGGGCAGTATATTGAGGAAGGCAACGTCGAAGTTGGCCAGCAATTCATTATAATCCCTCGACTTCATCTCCCTCATCTTGCTTGGCGACAGGAAAGCGGTGAGTTGTCCGCTCTTCTGCTTCATCAATACTGTGGTTCGGAACGCTTCTATTTTCGTGATGTAATCCGAACATAGTTTGAGGAAGTTTCCGAGATAGACTTCCTTCATGCGGTTGCTTTCGTTGAGCAGGTTGTTGCTCTCGTGTAGTTTTTCTATCATGAGGTGCAACTCATTGTTCAACTTGGTCAGTTTTTGGTTCTTTTCGTCCAGTTCCCTTCTTGCCACCCTCAATCTTCGCATCTGCCTGATGACGTAGAGCACGGCTATTCCCAGCAGCAGCGCCAGCACACCTACAAGCACCAGCATGACGCTCAACTTGCGGTTTTGGTTGTTGGTCATCAACTGGTAGTTGTGGGCGATGTTGTTGAGGATGTCGATGCTTTGCAAGTTTCGAAGGGGAGAATTGTACTGTTGCAAACCATCCTGCGAGATATTGATAAGAAGATACGACCGTTTCACGTCCCCTTCCGCACTGAGCAAGTCGGCAAGCGTCCACAGCGATGCCTGGTCTTTGATGGAATGGCGGAGGTCGCCTATTGCCGACCTTATCAGCCATTGCTTCTCCCTCTCCTTGTCGCCCATGCCCTTGTAGGTCAGCGAACGGAAATACGCCACCTCGGAGTATTTCTTGGAAAGGGAGTCGATGTGTTCAAGTCTCCTGTCACTATATTTGAGGGCATTCTCATAGTCCTGCTGGTTGCGGGCATACGTCTCAAGCAATTCCAGGTAGATGTCGCTCTCGGGCAACTTGCCATAATATTGTTGGAGCAAATATCGGTATTTTCCGGCTTTGTCGAGATATTCCGAATTGATTTCGCTGTCGTGGGAGTAGTAGCCCGACTCCCCATAGACATCCCTACAGGCATCATAGAACACGGGAAGCATGCTGTCGGGAAGTTGTTTCTCGTCGATTTCGCGTATGATGTTGACAGCCTCAAGATAAGAGCCCGTCTTGGCATAATACTGCGCCTTTTGCAATTTCATGCGAGTGATGACGCCCCGGTTGCCACTCTTCTCAGCCAGTCGCAGGTTGCGGTTGATATATAATATGGTGGAGTCGTAGTTGAATTTCGAATAAGCCTCAATGAGTTTATCGGTCAGGGCAATTTCATCTTCAATACCGCCTTTCAGTTGGCGCCGACGCAGTTTGATGGCTTCGATTTTTTTCTCGTGTGCGGCATCATATTCCTGTATGCGGCTGATGGCGGAGTCCAATTGCTCCAAAAGAATCACCGTTTCGTTGGTATTCTTGTCGGTAGGTCCTCCCTTTCCATCAATGGGTAAGGCCAAAAACAGAAAGGTAAAGGCTATTATAATCATTTTGTTCATTGCCAAGCAAGAAGATTGTTGTTAACAGTATTGTCGTGTTT
>CAMKSZ010000057.1 GCA_946415525.1 uncultured Prevotellaceae bacterium
ACCTACTATGTACAGCAATCCAGCAGAATGCCTTTACTGCACCAACAATGAGACACTTCACAACCTGATGATACAGTTTGCCGAACTGCGTGTCTCGCGTGCTTTCCTTTTCAAGGAGCAAACCTACCGTGGCCGTTGCTTAGTGGCCTACAACGGACATGTCAACGACCTCAACGAATTGTCGGACGAAGAGCGCAATGCCTTCATGGCCGACGTGGCACAAGTGACACGTGCCATGCAAAAAGCCTTCCAGCCCGAAAAAATCAACTACGGTGCCTACAGCGACAAACTGAGCCATCTCCATTTCCACCTTGCCCCCAAATACGTCGATGGCCCCGACTATGGTGGCACTTTCCAGATGAATCCTGGCAAAGTCTATCTCTCCGACGAGGAATATCAGGCGCTCATCGACGCCATCAAGGCAGAGTTGTAGTCCACCGCATCTGCAGGCTCATATTCCAAAAGGAACCAGCCAATCGCCCTCTTCCGCTTAGATATAGCGAAAGAGGGCGATTGGCTGGTTATTATGGCTCAACCATCTCGGCGGAGATGCCGTTTTTGTGTAACTAAGAATTTAGAAATAGCAGGTGAGATGGTAACCGATGCGTGCCTTGTCCTTGCCGAGATCCTTGTGCCCGTCAATCGAATGGTTGAATGGTGACTTGGTGTAATGCTTGTAATAGATGCCGAAATCCACGTTGCGCATCCTCCATCCGATAAGGGGCATGATGGCGAAAGAATTCTTGTTGAAGGCCTCACCATTGGGATAATAGTCTTTGAGTGTCTTACTCTCATAGACCTTGAAACCCGCCTCCACGCCACAACCAATCCAAAACTTCGTCCACTTGCTGGTGCGGAAGAGTTGCAACTTGAGAATGGCGGGAACCACAATTTGTCCACCGGCACCAATGACGGGGAGTTTGCTTCTTTCGTCCTCTGGACGGGGGTCGCCGCTGAGATACTCGATGTACTCCACGCCAACACATCCGTTGAGGATATTGGAAGTACGACCGGCGTTGAGCATCAGGCCGAGGCCGAAACCAGCCGCGCTCTTGTAGAAATCGCCGGTGTGGTAGATGCCGGCAGTGACCATAGGGTCGTCGTTGTGAGAAGTATTCTTATCCTTCTTGCCACCACTCTCCCCACGCCACTGGGCCATGGCCGCAAGAGGAAGGCAAGCGACAAGCATCACGAGAAATGATCTCTCGAAAAAGTCAGTTCGTTTCATACTATTATTTTATTGTCTGCTTATTCACATCAAAATCTTATGCACCCAACTGCCAGCCATCATGGAGGCTGTGACCATCATTAGGAATCGACATTGTCGATTAACTCGTCCAAGATTTCTCTTCACATTGTCAAAAAAAGCATTATATGCTCAGTTCGTCAAGCACAGTGATGAGACGCTTGTCGAAGCGCTTGTCAGTGCGGATGCACTCGGAGAAAGGAACATATACGATGTTGTTCATGCGGTAGCCCACCATGATGTTGCGCTGACCCTGCATGATGGCCTCGATGGCCCCTACCCCCATGCAACTGGCCAGGATGCGGTCGCGGGCAGATGGAGTGCCGCCACGCTGCAAGTGGCCAAGGATGGAAACCCGCACATCAAATTCCGGGAACTCATGTTTCACACGGTCGGCATAGTAGAAAGCGCCACATTTGGGACTCTCGGAGACAATGACGATGCACGACTTCTTCGACTTGCGGATGCCACGCCCCATGAAAGCCGCCAACTGGTCCACGTCGGTCACTTCCTCCGGTACAATGGCGGCTTCAGCGCCACAGGCAATGGCGCAGTTCTGTGCCAGGAAGCCGGCATCGCGCCCCATCACCTCAATGAAAAAGATGCGCTCGTGCGAACAGGCGGTGTCGCGAATGCGGTCAACACACTCCATGATGGTGTTCATCGTTGTATCGTAGCCAATGGTGGCATCGGTGCCGTAAAGGTCGTTGTCGATGGTGCCCGGCAACCCAATGACGGGGAAGTTGAACTCCATTCCAAAGTCGCGTGCGCCAGTCAGGGAACCGTTGCCTCCGATGACGACCAATGCGTCTATCTCTTCCTTCAGGCAAGTCTCATAGGCTTTCTGCTTGCCTTCTGGTGTCATGAACTCCTTGCTGCGGGCGCTCTTCAGAATGGTGCCGCCCTTGGTGATGATGCCACTGACATCCTCGGTGGTAAACTCTTTTACATCATCGTTGATGAGTCCATCGTAACCACGATAGATGCCCTTGATTCTGAAACCGTTGTAAATGCCAGAACGGGTTAAAGCGCGGATGGCTGCGTTCATGCCGGGTGCATCGCCTCCCGATGTCAGGATTCCAATTGTTTTTATCTTGCTCATAGTACCAATATTGTTAATTATTTGTCATTCGTAGGGAATTGGACGGTGGTCGCCCACAGTCTTTTGGAAGTCCTTCAGTACTTCCTCTATTTCCAATGGGTCGTCAGAGAGCGTCATGAGCAGGTTCTTGTATCTCCCGTTTTCCTCCATGCGATGCATCATGGGATAGACAGGCACGTCTTCCGTCCAAAAACGCTTCCCCATGAAAATCATCGGACTGGCTAATCCATACGACAAATAATGGTTTTGCACCGCATTTTGGAAAATTTCCTGCAAGGTGCCTGCACTACCAGGCGTATAGACGATGCCGCCAAAGGCAATGGTCAGGATGGTGTCTTCGCGAACACTGTTCACGAAATACTTGGCGATATGGGTGGCAAAAGGAGTGGACGGCTCATGACCATAGAGCCATGTGGGAACGCCCAGACTCACATACTGTGTTTGCGGATAACGGCGCATCACCTCAAAGGCCGACGACAACCACCGTTTGTCCTTGAAGGAGGTGGCTGCCTCAGCGAGCGTTTCCATCGCCTCCCGGGCTTCTTCATCCGTTCGCCCTGCCATCCATGCGCCCAAGTGAGTGGCTTCCATTGCTCCCGGACCACCACCACTCACCATGAAGAAACCAGCCTCGGTGAGCCGCTTGCTCAGCATCACCACGGAGGCGAACATAGGGTCGGTGCGCAACAGTGCATGACCGCCCATAATGCCAATGCACTTTAGGGGGTCATGCTTTTTGAGGAACTCGACGAGTGCTGTGTGAATGCCATGGTCGTGAAAAGCACGAGCCATCGACTCTTTCACGTCTCTGGCAATCATTCCCTGAGCCATGAAATGTTGATACACCCGGCTGTCGTAGCATTGGGCAAACGACAACTTGTCTTTCTCCTCGTCGTCAGAAGGTTCGTAACCCTGATAGAGTTCCTCGGCATTATAGAGTCGCCCATGCCGAAGCACTTCGTAGGGCACGGCTCTCAGCCACTCTACCAGTCCGTCCACCTTTGAAAAGTCTGGGCTGGATATCATAGTTTCTCTGTTTTATGTATATTTTTTCATGAATGCAGCAATGCGGTCGGCAATGTTTGTATTATTCTTCGCCTTGTCTTCATCTATAAGTCCTGCCGTTCACGTTCTGTCAGATTCTCGGAGAAGGTCTTGGACAATTTTTCTCCTCTTTTTTTCAGACGTGGCGAGAAGGAAATGCTAAAGACAATGGCAAAAACGACGAACAGGCCAAGCATTCCACTCCAGTGGACAGTGTGGCCAATAATGTAACTTACAAAGGCGGCACCGATGACAAGGCGCAGCAAATCCAAAGCCAAGAGTTTTACACGCATGCCACGCCCAACATTCCAAAGTTCTACGGCATCATCGCTACGGCTGTCTTGTCGCATCAGCGTCCAAAGGAAGGGGGAGCAGGCAGCAATGGCGAGCAGGGCAGTGACAATCTTTGCCCATGTCGGAGGCAGCAAACCGACAATAAACGGCTTCACAAAGTAAAACACCACAGCAACGACAGCCATGCTGAGCACACAGTGGATGAGGATGAGGACACCCACATGTTTGAAATAAGAGCGCCAACGGCTGTATTGCTCATCGGTCTCTTTCTCTTCCTCGTCGGAAGCATTGCTCTCCAACTTCTCCCGCCAGCGTTTCGGCATGATGCGTTCCACGACAGCGTAGGCAGGTACAGCCAACCTTATCATATAGGGCGTTGTAAACGTCGTAAATACGGACACGGCGACGACGATGGGATAGAGGAAGTCGCTGGTGACACCGAGCGACGTCCCAAGCGTGGCAAGGATGAAGGCAAACTCGCCAATCTGCGTTAGTGAGAAGGAGCACCGCATGGCAGTCTTCAAAGGCTGTCCTGCCAACAGGAAACCACCAGTGCTCAACACTGTCTGTCCCAGCATAATGGCAGCGACGATGCAAAGGATGGGCACGATGTATTCGGCAATGAGCGCCACATCGACCATCATACCGACAGAAACGAAGAAGATGGCGCCGAAAAGGTCCTTGACAGGGGTGACGAGGTGTTCTATCCGCTCTGCCTCGACGGTCTCGGCAAGGATGCTGCCCATGATGAAGGCACCGAATGCGGCGGAAAAGCCCACGGCAGAAGCAATCACCACCATTCCGAAGCAGAGGGCAAGCGACGTGATGAGCATGGTCTCGTTGCTCATCAGCGACTTCACTTTGTGCAGGAACAATGGGATGAAGTAGATGCCCACCACAAACCAAAGGATGAGGAAGAACCCGAGTTTCAGGATGGACATAAGCATCTGAGTGCCCTCGAACTCCTTGCTGACAGCCAGCGTGGAGAGCATCACCATAAGAACGATGGCCAGAATGTCCTCGATAATGAGCACGCTGAGCACAAGGTTGGCAAAACGTTCCTGTCGCAGTCCCATATCGTCGAAAGCCTTGAAGATAATGGTGGTCGAAGACATGGCCAGCATACCACCCAAGTAGATACAGTCCATCTTGCTCCACCCGAAGAACTGGCCTGTAAACATGCCGACGAGCATCATGCCCATGATGATGCTACAGGCTGCGATAATAGGCGCCGCCCCCATCTTCAGGATTTTCTTGAAAGAGAATTCGAGGCCGAGGGCGAAGAGCAGGAAGATAACGCCGATTTCACTCCAAAGATGAATGCCTTGAAGGTCGGAAACGCTGGGCATGTAGGGCATGTTCGGCGAAGCGAGGAAACCCGCAACGATATAGCCCAACACAACAGGCTGCTTCAGTCGTTTGAAGAGCAGCGTCATGGCGCCGGCACAGATAAGGATTAGCGCAAGGTCCGCTATGAGGGGTTCAAGTTCTGACATTTCTTTTTTCTAATTTAACAAACTTACGAATTATCACCATTCATCTTAGAACTCATATCCGAGGTTCAGGAAGAAATAGGGTTTCTTGGTGTGGTTGCTGTAGCCAAAGGTGGCGCCGACAGGTCCGAACATGGTATTGTAGTAATAGGCGGCTTGGACACCCAGCATGGTGCGGCTGTCGAACAGTTCCTTGAACATGTTTGCCTGCTGTGCACCAACCACGCGGAGCAATACATAGTTGTTGGTGCTGATACGCTGCTGAGCCTGCAACTGAGCGGCCACGAAGTGATGATCGACATACTCCATGTTGCCGATGCCGGCGAAGGGCATCTGCTGTTCGACATAATGGCCAAACCAACTACCGCCGACGGTGTTGCCGAAGACGGGAGGGACAACCGAACCGAAGAGCAGGCGGCCATAGAGCATGGGCTGGAGCGTGAAACGCTCGCCAAAAGTAAACGAGATGCGCCAATCGGCACTCACATCGCTCATGCCAATCTTTTTGCCAAGCACGGTTCCATCGGTTCCACGCTCATTCAGTTTGGCGAAATTGTTGGTCACATACGCATACTCGGCCTTGAAACGGGTTCCGCGGGTGGGGAAATACCAACTGTCCTCGCTGTTGTAGTTCAGTCGGGCACGGTAACTGATGAAGTGCTCATTTTTGAGCGTCACCCGTGGCGAGTCCTCCGCACCGAGTTTGTTGCGGTAGTGCATGAAGTCCCAGCGCAGGCCCAATTGGAGGTTGAAATTCTTCAGATTGAAGTTGATGGGTGTAAACTCGCCCTTGAATTGGTTGTATAGGATATTGTAGGCTAAGTCACCTTTCATATAGATGTCCACGTCGTTGCGGCTGAACTCATAAGTGAGCGTTGGACGGGTGAAACTACGCGGATGCACTGTCAAATCGACCCGTGTCTTCAGGCGCTTGCCCAACCGCAACGTGATGTCGGCATTGATGGGAATCGCCGTCTTGAACGGAATGTCGAGCCCCAACTGCACAGCGGCATATTCCTCGGTGTCATATCGCATACCGGCATGCAACTGTATCGATTTGCGGTTGCCTGCCGAGAGGATGACGCGCACGGCATCTCCGTCCGGCACCAGTCGGCATTCTGCTGTCTGGTAGAAAAGGTCCACGCGCATCGACGTTGTGAGTTCCTGCTCCAACTTGGCGTCAATGCTGTCGGGAACGGTTTTCTTGTTCAGGTGGAACTTTTGGCGGAGGAACCGTTCTGCCTGTGGTGTCATGTTTTCAAAGGTATAACTCGAGACACGTTGCTTCTCGGTCATCACCTTCGGGCGCAGCGGTTGTAGGATGACGGGGCGGAACGAGTCGTCGATGCCGATGCGCTGCTTCAGGGCGATGATGTCGTTCCAGTGCCGCATGGCCAACTCTTCGCCGCGCCGAATCAAGGTATCGATGGCTGCCGCCGAGAAACTTGCCGAGCCATAGCCTTTCGTATCCACTTGCAAGTGAAGGTCGGTGATGGCGAGGTTCTCGTCGTACTTGTTCTTACAGTTCACATCGATGATTTGGCTGAGGATGCTCATCGTGCCACCCATGTCCTCTGCCATTTTCGGAGTGCCTTGCACGGTGACGCCGATGATGATGTCGGCTCCCATTTCGCGGGCGATGTCAGCCGGGTAATTGTTCTTCAGGCCTCCATCCACCAGCACCTTGTTGCCAATCCTCACGGGCGAGAAGGCGGCGGGGATGGCCATCGAGGCACGCATGGCCTGTGGCAACCGCCCGCTGTGGAAATCGACCTCGCTGTTGTCGATGATGTTCGTCGCCACACAGGCAAAGGGGATGCGTAGGTCATGGGTGAAGTCGAGCGAGTCGGTGTAGCCCGTGCAAAGTTGCTGGAACAGTTCTGCCAAGTTCTTGCCTTTGATGATGCCTCCGGCATTCATGTCGCGCTTGCCGATAGTCAATCCGGTGGAGAAAATGTAGGTGTTCTGCTTCCGCCGGTCGCGAAGACTCTGACGGCGCAAGTCTTCTCTGTCGGTGATGACATAGCCCCAGTCCTGCACACGCACCATGGAGTCGAGCGAGTTGGCGTTGTAGCCTATGGCGTAGAGGCCACCGATGATGCTTCCCATCGACGTGCCTGTAACGATATCGATGGGAATGCCCGCCTTTTCCAAAACCTTCAGCACACCGATGTGCGCCATTCCCTTTGCACCGCCACCACTGAGTACGACAGCCACTTTTTTCCTGTCGGCAGCCGTGCTGTCAGTCTGCGCTTTCGCAGCACCGCACATCAGCACTGCAGCGAGTATCAATATTATTTTCTTCATAATAACTTTTCACCTCTCCTTTATGGTATTTTTTACGATATTCCAATGAATCATGCCTGTACGTTCCTTGACAATTTTTACGGAAGGTATTTGGGCGTACTGTTAAGTTGACTGGCAAAATCGCCCACCTTCGGGCAGCGATCATTTCAGTTAATGATGCAAAATTAGCAAAAAAAAAATTATTACTCTTTTTTTCAAGCAAAACAATGTCATTACCACGCTTTTTGTCAACCAATTAGAAAAAAAGTTTTGCATTGTGCAAAAAAAACGGTACATTTGCGCCCATCAACAACCTACGACATGAAACTACCGACCACCATTCTCATGGCCGTCATGGCCGTTCTGACTGCCAGTGCTCAGACACAGTTGACCACCACGGAGGCACAGGGACTCTTCCAGTCCACCACCAAGGCCCGCGTGAGCATCCACGACCCATCCGTGGTCTATCACGAGGGGTTGCAGCGCTACTACATCTTCGGCTCTCACAAGGTGGGCGCCTACACCACCGACATGAAAAACTGGACGCAGGCCAACCCCACCTGGCGCACCTCCACTCAATACTACGCCTCCAACGCCGAGGCTTTCGTTACCCCCGCCGTCAAGCAAGTGACGAAAGGCGGGCAAAAAGTGAACTTCCCCGCCTTCAATGCCATGAACTGGTCGGCTCGGTCGGACAGCGGCTACAACATCGACGGCAACATGTGGGCACCCGACGTCATCTACAACCGTGCGATGAAAAAATGGTGCTACTATCTCAGCATCAACGGCGACCAATGGCACTCCAGCATCGTACTGCTCACCGCCGACAACATCCTCGGCCCCTACCTCTACCAAGGGCCAGTGGTGACATGCGGTTTCTACGACGCGCAGCACTCTTACAAAGACACCGACCTTGAACTCGCCATCGGCACGCAGGCGTCGCTTCCCAACCGTTACAACGTGGGCAGCAACTGGGGCAAACGGTGGCCACACACCATCGACCCTTCTGTGTTCTACGACGCCGACGGACAACTTTGGCTCGTCTATGGCTCATGGTCGGGCGGCATCTGGATGCTTCAACTCGACGAGCAGACAGGCCTGCGCGACTACGACGTCGCCTACCCCTCGACCAACGGCAACTCCGACCAAGTGACCAGCGACCCCTATTTCGGCACCAAGATAGCCGGTGGCATTTATGTGTCGGGCGAAGGTCCCTACATCGAGCGCATCGGCAACTATTATTACCTCTTCGTCAGTTACGGCTTCTACTCGCCCGACGGCGGGTATGAGATGCGCGTCTTCCGCTCCGAACGCCCCGACGGTCCCTACGCCGATGCCAACGGAACCATTGCCATCTTTTCAAAATATGTGATGAACTACGGAAAGAAGGGCGACACACGGGGTGAAAAACCGATGGGCGCCTACAACCATTGGGGCGACATGAGCGTCGGCGAATGTGCCCAAGGGCACAACTCCATCATCTCAGCCGCCGACGGCCGGAATTACCTCGTCTATCACACCAAATTCAACGACGGCACCATCGGCCACCAGGTGCGCGTCCACCAAGTGTTTGTCAACAGTTACGGTTGGCTGGTGACCGCCCCCTTCGAGTACAACGGCGAGACCGTCACCGATGCCGACATCACGACACGGCAGCCTTTCACTAACGAACAGATTGTCGGCACCTACAACGTGCTCCTACACAAATATGGCATGGACTATGCCAACTACGAGGAGTGCACCCCCGTGGAGGTGCGCCTTGCAGCAGACGGCACGGTGACAGGCGCACTCACCGGTACCTGGGCCATCGAACCGGGAACCGCCTACATCTCACTCACCCTCGGCGGTGTCGCCTATCAAGGCGTATTGTTGGAGGAGGAGATGGACGGCAGCACCACCCATACGGTGTCGTTCACGGTGTGCAGCCAAGGAGGCGTCAACGTATGGGGCTACAAGCGACATCCCAAATATGAACTGGCCTGGCAGGTGCTCCATGCGACATTCCCCGTCGCCGACGGACAAACCATCGACAGCGACATCGACCTCTATGGCATGGGCGACGGCCTCGACAACGTGACCGTGACATGGACGAGCCAGCGCCCCGAAATCATCTCCGACGAGGGGAAATTCAACCCAGCCGGACTGACCGCCGACACCCCGGTGACACTCACGCTGCGGATGGAGACACCCGGTTACTACTGGACACAGGACTACACCGTGACGGCTCGGTCGGAGACAAGTTCGCTGCCCGATGCCGACTGGATGACAGGGTTGGTTGCCCACTATGGCTTCAACACCGACCCGCTCGCCAACAGTTACAATGCCTCTGACGTGGCGACACTAAAAGCCAACGGCAGTGCTCAGGCACCGACAATGGAGAGTGGCGCACGGCAGGACGGAGGCCGAAGCATCCATCTCTTCTTCGGCATCAACGGCAACGAGAGCCATGTGCAAGTGCCCAACCCGCTCAGGGGGCAGACGCTCGACCAAGGCGCCACCATCTCGATGTGGGTGAACCGCAGCGACAACAACCTATGGGATGCCCTCTTCGGCTTCGTCGAAGGCAACGTCCGCTTCTACATGACAGGCAATGCCTATCTGGGCTTCAACAACGGCAGTGGCAACTGGCTCGACATCAACCACCCGGGCAATGTCGAAACCGGCCTTCTTGGCATGGGTGAATGGCACCTCGCCACATTGGCCGTGGCACGCACGGGCATTACACTGTTTGTTGACGGCCAGCAGAAAGCGTTGGGAAGTTGGAACGGAACATGCAACGGCAACGACATCAACAGTGCCAATGGCTTCGACTACAACCTCATTGTTAACCATCTTGCCACTGCCACGGAATTCTACTTGGGACGAGGTTCGTTTTGGGGATCCGCCGACGCCCGCATCGACGACCTCATCGTTTACAACCGACCGTTGTCTGCCAACGAAGTCGCTGCACTCTACGAGATGGAGAGCCGCTCGCTCTTCGATTTTGCTTCCGTGCCACGTATCGAAAGACAACTCATCGCCGAGCGCCTTGCCATCGTCAAGACCTTGCAGGCCGTTCCGCACAGAGAGGACGCAGAAGGGGTGGACGACAACCTCGCCGCCACCATCAATGCCATTGAGGCTCAGTTGCAAGGCGACGGCGTGCTGCCTCTTTCGTCCATCTTAGGCACCATGGAACAAGCCGCTTACGATTTCCTCAGCCAAGCCACGCCCAGCGACCCCGAGCAACCCTTCGACCTCACCTTACTCATGCAGAATCCCGACATGGAGAGCACAGACGGTTGGTCGGACTCCCCCACCCTCGCCTTCTCTTGTGCCGAATATTACCAAACCGACTTTGACTTCCACCAAACGGTGAAACGTTTGCCCTCCGGCACCTACCAGATGCGCTGCAACGCCTTCCAACGGCCAGGATGGTACGAGACGTGTGGTTCGGCAGCCGTCACCGCCGATGTTTACATAGGCAACGACAGTCGGCAGTTGGCCCACGTCACCTCCGACGCACAGTCCACCCAACAAGGCGGTTCGGAGTCGTATGTCGCAGGAAAGTTCTTCCCCAACAACATGGAGGCAGCAAGCATCTATTTCGGCAAGGGACTGTACGACAACCGCATCACCACCACGCTCGACACAGACAGAGGCGAACTGACGATGGGCATCCGTGGCACCAACTGGAACAACTTCTACTGGTGCATCTTCGACCATTTCCGCCTACACTATTTCGGTTCGCTCGACCCCGCCCTTGTTGATGGCTTCAAGTTCCTCTTAGGCGATGTCAACTGCGACGGTCAGGTGACGGTCACCGACGTGATGAGCCTCGTGCAGTACCTGTTGGGCACCCCGCAAAGCCTGTTCTGCCACAGGGCTGCCGACATCGACAGTAGCGGCCAACTATCCGTCGCCGACGTGATGGGGTTGGTGGCGATGATACTGAATAGATAATTTTTCCTATCTTTGCAAACATGATTGGGAGGAAATCGATAGCCATGAAATGCTGCCACGCATTGTTAACGACGATGCTGGCGTGTACTTCGTTTGCCCAAAACTACAGTTACAAGCCTCGGTTCACCGTCTCGGAACGAAACTTCGCCGACACCATCCCCATCGAGTGGGAAAACGACCAAATCTATATCAATGCCACCTGTCAGGACGGCGAATACAGATTCTGCCTCGACACCGGCTCCAGCCAAGGCATCGTCTATGCCGACAGTCACCTGCCCTACACACGCAAGTTGGGGAAAATCCTCTCGCACGATGCCAACGGTGCCACCAGCAAAATCGATGTCGTGGAATATCCCGACTTCCGCATAGGCCATCTCACCATCCACGGCTATGCAGGTTCGCTCATCGACTCCCACATCGGCCACGACGGCTACGATGCAGTCGTCGGCTTCGACTTGGCCAACAAAGGGTTCGCCATGAAAATCGACACAGAAAAGGGGCACCTCATCCTCACCGACAATCCCCGACATTTCGACGGCGAAGGGGGATTTGCCGTGAAATACCGCCTCCCTCGGTGGGTGCCCATCGTCAGCGTCAGTCCATTTGCCGGCTGCACCGACGAGGCACGCTTCGACACGGGCAGCCGCCGCCTCTATGTGATGTCGGCCTCCAGCCGAAAGACCTTCTCCTTCCGTCATGAGAAATTCAGCACACAGGTCGAAGGCATGGGGTTCGGCAGCCGTTCCATAGGCAGTTTCGGGGCAGAGCATCCCGACGAAGTGGCATTCCTGCGGCTCGACAGTTTGCGGTGGGGTGGCTTTTCTTTTGGCGACTACCACACGATGACTACCCAGGGCACCTCACGCATCGGAGCCGAACTGCTCCGCTACGGAGCCGTTGTCATACTGCCCAAGCGCAAGGAAATCGTCTTCCAGCCATATAGCGGCGGCACATCTTGCCACGTGGGCAACAAACAGATGGACATCGCCTTCGTCCCCCACAACGGTCGTGCAATGGTGGGGCTTATCTGGGAGGGCAGCAAGCATTATAAGAGCGGACTGCGCCAGGGTGACGTCATCCTTTCCATCGACGGGACTCCCATCAATAGTTTTGGACAGTTCCTCTCCTACCCCTTCATCAACGGCCGCCACCATTTGTTCACCGTGCGGGGAGCCGACGGCATCCTCCGCGAGGTGAGAAGCGAGCGGTGAAAAACAGGCAGAGCCAACAGACGGCGAAAGCCCTGGGCAACATCCGTCGCCCAGGGCTTTCTTTCATATATAACCGAAAAATAAATCCGATGTTTATTCGTTCTCAGGAGCCTTCTCTATCAACTCCATGAACTGGTCGAGTTTCGGAGTGATGATGATTTGCGTACGGCGGTTGCGCTGCTTGCCCACCTCGGTGTCGTTGGTGGTCAGCGGGTTGTACTCGCCACGGCCGCCGGCAGTCAGACGTTTCGGATCGACATTGAAGCGGTTTTGCAGATACTGCACAACACTGGAGGCACGCAGACAACTGAGGTCCCAGTTGTTACGGATGTTCTCGCGGGTGATGGGCACATTGTCGGTATTGCCTTCCACGAGCACGTCGTAGTCGCTATAATCGACGATAATCTTGGCAATCTTGCTCAGTGTCTGCTCGGCACGGTTGTTGATTTCGTAACTGCCGCTCTTGTAAAGCATGTTGTCGGCAAGTGAGATATACACCACACCCTTGAGCACCTGCACGTCCACCTCTTTCAGTTCTTCCTTGCTGAGCGAGCGTGTCAGGTTGTTGGTGAGCACCAGGTTGAGGGAGTCGCTCTTGCTCTTCACATCTACCAAATGGCGGATATATTGGTTCGACTCGTTGATTTGGTCAACCAGTTTTTCAATGCTCACATTGTTCTGGCTGGCGTTGGTGAGGCTCTTGTCGAGAGAGCGCTGCAGTCTGGCATAGGCGGTCTTTGCTTGTGCCAACTGCTCCTCAAGGCTCGTCACACGGGCGTTGCTGGCAGCCAACTGTTCCTTGACATCCTGGAAGTTGCTGGTGAGTGTGCGGTTCTCTGCTTGGCAGTTAAGCAGGTCTTTCTTGCTGGCGCAACTGCTCATAAGCAGTCCTGCAGCCATGATGGAAAGCATAAAAATCTTTGTTCTCATATCCTTTTGAAATTAATGTAAAACTTACTATATGACCTTTGATTCATCAAAAATTCTTCAGGTTTCAACATTATAGACGTGAAAAAGCGCAATTTGTTGAATTGCTTTATCATATTTTAACCGTCTACGCCGTTGTTTATTGATTATTAACTTAATTCATGCCGTTTCAACGCTCCTACCGAGCGTATCACCGACCCCATTCCTGCCCTCTTCCAGAGTGGATACCTTACTTTGAAGGAAAGTCAGGGATGCAAGTTTTTTCCAGCCAAATTTGGAAGAAACGGTCATAGACGTAATAAACATGATTTGTTTGGGTGATGAAATCCTTTTCAAGCAAGCCTTTGACGGCAGAGACAACAGAACTGGGAGAAGGAAGATGATATTTATGTACGAACTGACCACCCGATATGCTTTTCACTTGCCTCTCTGCTGCAATGGCAAGGAAAACATTACGCTGTTTCTCAGGCATCTGGCGGAGCAACTCTGCGTAGTACTCCGATGACAATTGCAGATAGGTGTCTATGGCACTTTCGATCATCTCGATACCACAAGTTTCGCCCTTTGGTGTCAGCATATAGAGCATGTTCATGATACGCTGCACGTTAGCAGTAATGCCCTCAAATCTTTGATATGCCGCCTCAACGACCTCATAGGATATTTTCCGGTTGCCATTTTTTGCAAACTGTGGCTCGACGAAAGCCCAGTACCTATCCAACGAGATGGGATGGAGGCTCATAGGTACAACAGACTGATAGAAAGGACGTGCGGGCGAGAGGAACATTTGGCTCATCAAGTGGCGCTGTGAACCAGCAAAGATGAAATTGGCATTTGTGCATTGCTGAATCTGAGTGCGAAGGGCTGCTTCTACATTCTGATTGTCAGCATAGTACAATATCTGTTGGAACTCGTCGATGGCAACCAAGCAATGCTTGTCAGCCGTGCGTAGATAGCCGAAGATCTCATCAAGTGTCGCCTGCGGAGGCGTCATGCTTCCCACCCCCAACCCCCACACGGGATTGCCATTGATGTCGAACGTTATCTCTGAACGCACTGAGAACAGCGCATTTAGGAATGCTTCCCACACCTTTCGGCCTTTGGTCTTCAACGTTTCAAGGATTGACTTTCCGAATATGTTGACAAAGTCGCGAAGCGAGTTGGTGGCATAGATGTCGATGAGAAAACAATAGTAGTTTTCTCTAAGGCTTTCCTGCTGGAAACAATGCTTTATCAAATCCGTCTTGCCAACACGACGCGGGGACATCAAGGAAATGTTATTTCCATTGGTCAGCAAACTGGTCAGCAGTTCCGTCTCTTCTATGCGGTCGCAGAAATATTCAGGCCCTGCATATCCATTCGTCACAAAAGGATTGTCTATCATCACTATTTTTTTGGCAAAGATAATGATTTTATCATAATTATCAAAAAATAATTATCAAAAAATGATAATCAAAAAAATGATAATTGCGACACCTCGTAAATTTCCGTAAAAGATGAATTGGCAACCCTCCAAACACCGCAGAATGCAGGACACGTATCACAGTTACTATGTTTGCATCGGCTAACATAGTAACTGTGATACCTTATCTTACGATAACTTTATGTCCACCGATAATGTAGATGCCCTTTGGCAATTTA
>CAMKSZ010000058.1 GCA_946415525.1 uncultured Prevotellaceae bacterium
AGGAGTTTGGGAGTTAGGGAGTTAAGACATTACTCTTGCTTACTTTAGCACGCCCAATTCACGCCCCACTTTGATGAAGGCGGCGATACAGCGGTCGAGTTGCTCGCGGTTGTGACCAGCGGAAATCTGCACGCGGATGCGGGCTTGTCCCTTGGGTACGACGGGATAGTAGAACCCCGTGACATAAATGCCCTCGTCGAGCAAGCGGTTGGCATAGTCCTGCGACAGTTTGGCATCGTAGAGCATCACGGCGCAGATGGCACTCTGCGTGGGCTTGATGTCGAAACCCGCCGCCATCATCCTCTCGCGGAAATACTCAACATTGGCCACCAATTGGTCGTGCAAGGCGTTGCTCTCAGCCAACATCTTGAACACCTCAAGGCTGGCGCCGATAATACAAGGCGCGAGTGAGTTGGAGAAGAGATAGGGCCTGCTGCGCTGACGAAGCATCTCGATAATCTCGCGCCGCCCAGTGGTAAAACCACCCAAGGCACCGCCAAACGACTTGCCCAACGTGCCAGTATAGATGTCGATGCGCCCGTAGGTGCCACACAGTTCGCTCACGCCATGGCCTGTGGCCCCCACCACACCTGCCGAGTGCGACTCATCGACCATCACCAATGCGTCGTATTGCTCGGCGAGGTCGCAGATTTTATCCATCGGCGCCACATTGCCGTCCATGGAGAACACACCGTCGGTGACAATGATGCGGAACCGCTGTGCCTGTGCTTCCTTGAGGCAGCGCTCCAAGTCGGCCATGTCGGCGTTGGCATAACGATAGCGCTTAGCCTTGCAGAGGCGCACGCCGTCGATGATGGAGGCATGGTTGAGAGCGTCGGAGATGATGGCGTCCTCCTCTGTGAACAGCGGTTCGAACACACCGCCGTTGGCATCGAAGCACGCAGCATAGAGGATGGTGTCCTCGGTCTTGAAAAAATCGGAGATGGCAGCCTCCAACTGTTTGTGGATATCCTGTGTGCCACAGATGAAGCGCACCGACGACATACCAAAGCCCCGCTGGTCCATCATACGCTTTGCCCCCTCTATGAGCCGAGGATGGTCGGAGAGTCCAAGATAGTTGTTGGCACAGAAATTCAGCACTTCCTTGCCCTTCACGGTGATGGCCGCACGTTGCGGACTTTCAATCAATCGTTCTTCCTTGTAGAGTCCTGCCTCGCGGATGTCCGCAATCTGGCTCCTGAGATATTGCTGCATTTTTCCAAACATATACGTAGATTTTAGAATTAACGCCACAAAGAAAACAAAAATTTGCGAATTTCAGCCGACCCGAAGGGAGAAAAATCGCTCAGCCTCAAAAATTTTATTCATTTTTTATTCGTTTTCTTCTCAACAAAGCAAAAAAAGGCTTAATTTTGTGGCAATAAACGACACAATCAACTTTAGACAATTATGAAAAACATATTGATTATCGGTTCGACCGGCCAAATCGGTTCGGAACTCACCATGACGCTCAGGCGGCGCTATGGTTACAACCACGTGGTGGCAGGTTACATACAAGGAGCCGAACCGCAAGGCGAACTGCGCGAATCAGGCCCCATGGCGATGGCCGACGTCACCGACGGCACGATGCTCGCCGAGGTGGTGCGCAAGTACGACATCGACGCCATCTACAACTTGGCGGCATTGCTCTCTGTCGTGGCAGAATCGAAGCCCCGCCTGGCGTGGAACATCGGCATCGACGGTCTGTGGAACGTCCTTGAAGTGGCCCGTGAGCGCAACTGTTCCGTGTTCACCCCCAGCAGCATCGGTTCCTTCGGTCTCAGCACGCCCCACGTGCGCACGCCACAAGACACCATCCAGCGCCCCCGCACCATCTATGGCGTGTCGAAGGTAGCCACCGAACTTCTCAGCGACTACTTTTTCTTCAAATATGGTGTCGATACACGGTCGGTGCGATTTCCAGGCATCATATCCTACATCACGCCACCGGGCGGCGGCACCACCGACTATGCCGTCGATATCTTCTATGCTGCAGTGCGTGGGGAAAAGTTCGTCTGCCCCATCCGTCAGGGCACGCTGCTGGACATGATGTACATGCCCGATGCGCTGAAGGCTGCGGTGACGCTGATGGAGGCCAACCCCGACCGCCTCGTCCACCACAACGGGTTCAACGTGGCAGCCATGAGTTTTGCCCCCGAAACCATTTATGGAGAAATCAAGAAGCACAAGCCCGACTTCAAGATGGAATACGACATCGACCCGCTCAAGCAGCGGATTGCCGAGAGTTGGCCCGACAGGATGGACGACACCTGTGCACGTCGTGAATGGGGCTGGGCGCCCATCTACGACATACGTTCCATGACTGCCGACATGCTCAAGCAACTGAGCAAGCGCCTCACTTCACCTCAAAAGTCTTGACGAAGGTTCCCTCGTAGGTATTGGCTTCCATGCGCACACGGTCTCCCTTGGCGAAAACAGCCAAGGGAATGCTGACATATAGCCTGCTGGAATAATACTCAGGGACACCGCCGCGGTTGTGGAACAGTCGCAGGCGATGCTCACGGGAACCGTCGTCGAAGGTGATGACGGTGTCGCGCACGACACCCACCGTGTGGTGCGACTGGTCGGAATTGGGCTTCCCCGTCTTCACATACATCCCCAAGTTGAAATACCTGCCATTGGCCGCCAACCAAGAACTTTCCATCACCACGGGGTCGGTAAACATGCTCGCCCCCTCCTTGAGGCGTGAAGGCGCAAGCAGCATCACCTGGTGGGCAGAAATGCCACGCACACGCGGTCCGCTGCCAAACTCGCGGCTATAGTACAACAAGGCCCTGTAGATAGAGTCGCCTTTCGAAATCCATGAACAGTTGAGCGGCGTATCGAGCACCAGCGAGTCGCCGTCGTCGGTCATCGCCGCCCGCAGTTTTTTGTCGGCGTCGGCCCTCACATCAGCGAAGTCAGCCCGCATGTAGGAGTATTCGCCGTCGCCAGTGTCGTATTCCTTGGAAGTACAGGCACTCAAAAGCCCCATGCAGGTTACCAAGAAGGATAAGAGTGGAATGCAATGTTTCATAAGGCAGCAAAATGGTTGCGTGCGGGGTTGGCATACATTGTAAGCATCCGCTCGCGCAGGAAGTCATGGTCGGGATGCTCCAACTGGATTTTCGCGAGTTGCCCTTCGAGATAGCGGAGGAAGAACGCCTTGTCTTCGGCGGTATATCCGTCGGCATGGGCGTCGTTGCCCTCCAACAGGTCGAGTGCGACGAGATGCGAGGGATAGAGCCTATAGTGGCGATGAATCTCACGGTCGATATGTGCGGCCACTCGGTCGAAGAGTTCCCCTTTGGGCACGTCGGCAAGCGTTGCGAGATAGTCGTCGATGCAGGGAGCGCAATGATAGTGGATGCGCCCCTTGTAACCCACAATGCCGGTGCGCATGCTCAGCACGTCGTCGCCCGGAGCCTTCTTGAAGTCAGCCGTGTCGCGCCGTTGTTGCAACTCCTTGGCCTTGAGGTAGTCGCAAGGGTCGAACTCGTAAGAGATGGAGAGCGGAACGATGTGCAACTGTGCGAGGCGTTCTACCGGCGTACCCTCCCCCCCCATGGCCATCATCTTGAGGATGGCAGGTTGGGTGCGGTCGTCGGAGTCCTTTGCCCGCCCCTCGCGCTGGGCAATCCACACGTTTTCGTTTTTCTCGGCGATGGCGAAGTGCATGTAGTCAGACATCCGCTTGCTGGCCATGAGCATCTGCCGTGGCGGCAGGCTCCGCTCGACGATGAACGACTTGTTGACCCTCACCAAGTCACGCACCCACGGGAGCGACAGCAAGTTGTCGCCGATGGCAATCTCGCAGGTGGTGGAGAACCCCACGTCGATGAGCAACTTGTCGAGCAGGGCAGAGTCGAGCACGATGTCGCGGTGGTTGCTCACGAAGGTGTAGCGCCCTCCGACATCGATATCGGAAGCGTCCATGTCACAACCTTTGGACGCCTTGGCCAACAGTTGTTCCAAGAAGCCATAGCAGAAAGTTTTCTGGAAATCGAGGCTGGTTGGGCATTGCCGCATCTTCGCCCCTATGGCCTCAACAGGCACGCCAGGATAGAGATAGGCCAAAACGGCTTGGAACCCCGGGTCCGCCAGCAGCCGATCGTAGGCTTCGGGCAGTTCTTCCGGCTCGAATGGTCGGATGGCGTCGAATGTCTCTGGTGTCTTCATGTGTAATGGGTTTAGGGTGTGGGATTCGTGGGCGACTATCGCCGCCCACGGTTCAGAATTGATTTTCCACGATGTCGGTGAGCACGTCGGCCATTTCAAGGCCCGCCGCCTTTACCTGTTGCGGGATGAAACTGGTAGCCGTCATGCCCGGCGTGGTGTTCACTTCGAGGAGATTGATTTTCACTCCCCCCTTGCCGTTGTCGGTGAGGATGTAGTCGATGCGTATGATGCCGTTGCAATGGAGGATGTCGTAGATGGCGCTGGTCAGTTCGGAAGCGCGGCGGGCGACATCTTCGGGGATGCGTGCCGGTGTGATTTCCTGCACCTGTCCATTGTATTTGGCGTCATAGTCAAAGAATTCGTTGCTCGACACCACCTCGGTGATGGGGAACACGACGGTCTTCTCCTTGGTTTTATAGCATCCGACGGTGATTTCCGTGCCATTGAGGAATTGCTCCACCATCACCTCGTCGCTCTCCATCATGGCCTTGCGCACAGCGGGGGCGAGTTGGTCGATGTTCTTCACTTTCGACACGCCAAAACTGCTGCCGTCGTTGGCAGGCTTGACGAAACAAGGCATGCCGATACGCGAGAGGATGTCGTCGTCGCTGACGAGATGCTCCATGCCACGGCGGATGAGCAGGCTCTCAGCCACGCTTACGCCGTAGGAACGCAGGTATTGGTTGAGGACAAACTTGTCGAAGGTCATCGCCTCGACGAGTACGCCGCTGGTGCTGTAGGGTATATCGACCAATTCAAAATAGCCTTGCAGGATGCCGTTCTCACCCGGTGTCCCGTGGATGGTGATATAGGCATAATCGAACATTTTTCTCTTCCCGTTTTCAACGAAAGAGAAGTCGTTGCGGTCGATTTTCGTGGTGGTGCCATCCGGGAGGTTGACATGCCAGTCAAACTTTTTGATGTCCACCACATAGACATCGTATCTTTGTTTGTCGAAGAATGAATACAGCCCTTGAGCCGAGCGAAGTGAGACATCATGCTCCGACGAGTCACCACCACATACGATGGCGATGGTTCTCTTGTTTTCTTTCATAACGATACCGTTTCTTTTTATTTTCTAAAAAGTTATCTATATAATATAATAATGTGTTATTTGTATTCGCTACCCTTCATGTAAACATGCCACTTGTCGATGAGTGCCGACAGGTCGGACGGCAAGGGCGACGTGAAGTCCATCTGCCGACCCGTCTTGGGATGGACGAAGCCGAGCGTCTGGGCGTGCAGTGCCTGGCGCGGACAGACCTTGAAGCAATTGTTGATGAATGCCTTGTAGGTGGAACTGCGCTCCCCGCGCAATATTTCGGTGCCGCCATAGCGCTCGTCGCTGAAGAGCGGATGGCCGATGTGGCGCATGTGGGCACGGATTTGATGGGTGCGCCCCGTCTCGAGCACACATTCCACCAGCGTGACGTAGCCCAAGCGCTCCAACACCTTGTAGTGGGTGACAGCAGGCTTGCCCACCTCAGAGTCGGGCGGCATCACCGTCATGCGCAAGCGGTCCTTGGGGTCGCGGGCAATGTTGCCTTCGATGCGCCCCGTGTCTTCGGTAAGATTGCCCCACACCACGGCGATGTAACTGCGATGAGTGGTCTTATTGAAGAACTGCAATCCCAAATGGCTCTTCGCCTCCGGCGTCTTCGCCACGACGAGCAACCCTGTGGTGTCCTTGTCGATGCGGTGCACCAGTCCCACCTCGGGGTCGTTGGGGTCGTAGCCGGCGTTGTCGCGCAGATGCCAGGCGATGGCATTCACCAAGGTGCCATGGAAATTGCCGCAGCCGGGATGCACCACCATGCCTGCGGGCTTGTTGATGACCATCACTTCGTCGTCCTCGTAAACAATGTCGAGCGGGATGTCTTCTGGCTCTATGGTGGTGTCAAATTGAGGGCGGTCGAGCATGAGTGTCACCACGTCGCCGGGGCGCACCTTGTAATTGCTCTTCACCGGACGGTCGTTGACATGTACAAAGCCAGCGTCGGCAGCCTTCTGGATGCGGTTGCGGCTGGAATGGGTCAGTTTCTCGCACATGTACTTATCGACCCTGATGGGCACCTGGCCCTTGTCCACCACAAACCTATGGTGCTCATAGAGTTGTGGCCCTTCGTCCTCCAGTTCGTCGATGCCGATGAGCGTCTCGTCGATGTCTATGATGTTGGTGTCGGATGACATGGGCGAAGACTTATTCCGTGGTCACGGGTTTGGGAGCCGACGGCACCTTGGGAGCCGACGACGACACGGTGGGGATGTCGAGATGTGACGATACGGTCGAGGCGCTGGTCTGCTCGGCAGGCGCCGTCCTGCTTGTCTCCTCACGGTTTTCGGTCACACGCCTATAGCGGGGTCTTGTGCGGGCGGTCTTCACCTCCTCTTCTTCTTCCTCTTCGCCGAAGTCATAGGTGTTGGCATCGACGTAGGTCACGGCCTGAGCCATGTCGCGGCGGCCGTCGCCCACCTGCATCACCAGCAAGTCCTCAATCGACACACGGTCGCCCGCGGACAACTGGCGCCCTTGGCACTTGATGCCATATACCCACTCCCGCTCGCCCGGGATGTACTCAGGGTCGGCAAGCCGGAATCCCATCGCCTGCAGTTTCGACTGGGCGTCGCGCATCGAGCAGTTGTCGATAACGTCGGGCAAGGGGCGGCGGGGAGTCTGCGTGGCGTTGATTTTGACATATACGATACGGCCCGGCTTGACGATGTCGCCTTCGAGAGGCGACTGTTCGAGCACACAGTCGGGCGGCAGCGTCTTCACGTAGTCGGTGTCGCTCACCACAATCTTGAGATGCACCTGGTCGAGCATGTCCTCCGCATCGTTGTAAGACTTGTGGAGAATCGACGGCACCTCCACCGTCTGTCCGTGGTGGGTGTAGAGGTCGAGTCCGTATTTGAGCGCGAGGCTCAAGAGCAGCACGATGACTCCCATGGCCAACAAGTTGAGCCAAAGGTAAGGGCTGAAGATTTTCTTAAAGAAGTTGTTCGTTGTCATGTCCTTTTTATCAATAAATCCACACGCGTGGCGCACTTTTTCACTTTAAAGGGCAAAGATACGACAAAACCATCTAATATCAAAACAAAATCCCCTTTTTTTGAAGAAGAGCCATGCTTGGCGTAGAAGCGGCGAGGCACACAAAGCCCCACCTTCCCCGAGACTATAGGGCACAAAAAAACAGGAAAAAGCATCGCCCTTCCTGCTCTCGTCTCTTGTCATCCAAGACTTACTTGCCGTGGTGCTCGTCGGAAACGGTCAACTTCTTGCGGCCTTTGGCTCTGCGGGAAGCCAACACGCGGCGGCCATTTTTGGAGGCCATTCTCTCACGGAAACCGTGTTTGTTCACTCTCCTGCGGTTGTGGGGCTGGAATGTTCTTTTCATTTTCTTACTATTTTTTTATCGTTATTTCTCACTTTGGGGTGCAAAAGTAGTCATTTCTTTTTAATTCTCCAAGAAATTATGAGTTTTTTAGTTCCAACGCGTGTTTTTTTCAAGATTTTGCGTACCTTTGCAGCGATTTACAGGCATATTCAAGTAATCATTTCAATATCTACACACAATGATCAAATCACAAGACATCAAGAAAGGAACTTGCATCCGCATGGATGGCAAACTTTATTTTTGCATCGACTTCCTCCACGTGAAGCCTGGCAAGGGCAACACCATCATGCGCACCACCCTCAAGGACGTGGTGAGCGGCCGTGTGCTCGAGAAGCGCTTCAACATCGGCGAGGCTCTTGAGGACGTCCGCGTCGAGCGCCGCCCCTACCAGTACCTCTACCTCGAAGGTGAGGACTACATCTTCATGAACCAGGAAACCTACGACCAGATTCCCATCTCCCGCGAACTCATCACCGGTGTTGACTTCATGAAGGAGAGCGACATCGTCGATGTCGTGAGCGATGCCGACACCAACACCATCCTCTATGCCGAGATGCCAGTGAAGACCGTGCTCCGCATCACCCACTCCGAGCCGGGCATCAAGGGCGACACCGCCACCAACGCCACAAAGCCCGCCACCTTGGAGACAGGCGTTGAGGTTCGCGTGCCCCTGTTCGTCAACGAAGGCGACCTCATCCAGGTCGATACCCGCGACGGCAGTTACCTGCAGCGCATGAAGGAATAGTACCCCACCCACCCATCGACGGATGCCACGCCGGCCAAGGCCCCACAGGGCGTGGCGGTCGTGGCATCCGCCTTTTTCAACACAGGCTTCGCCATGAAATACTCCTTTGTCATTCCCGTCTATAACCGTCCCGACGAGGTGGACGAACTGCTGCAAAGCCTCACGACCCAGCGCGAGCGCGACTTTGAAGTGGTGGTGGTGGAGGACGGTTCCTCCACGCCGTGCAAGGAAGTGTGCGACAAATATGCCGACACCCTCCAACTCCACTATTTCAGCAAGCCCAACTCCGGACCGGGGCCGAGCCGCAACTATGGCGCCGAGCGCGCACATGGCGAATACCTCATCATCCTCGACTCCGACGTGGTGCTCCCCGAGGGATACCTTGAGGCAGTGGATGCCGCCTTGGCCGAGACGTCGGCGGACGCCTTCGGCGGTCCCGACCGCTCCCACGACTCGTTCACCGACGTGCAGAAAGCCATCTCCTACTCCATGACCTCCTTTTTCACCACGGGAGGCATCCGTGGCGGCAAGCGGAAACTCGACAAGTTCTACCCCCGCTCCTTCAACATGGGCATCCGCCGCGACGTCTATCTGCATTTGGGCGGATTCTCCAAGATGCGTTTCGGCGAGGACATCGACTTCTCCTACCGCATCGTGGAAGCCGGGCACCGGACCTGCCTTTTTGAAGACGCCTGGGTGTGGCACAAGCGCCGCACCGACTTCCGCAAGTTCTTCCGCCAAGTCTATAACAGCGGCATCGCGCGCATCAACCTCGAGAAGCGCCACCCCGGCACGCTGAAACTCGTCCACCTGTTGCCCACCGTGTTCACCGTGGGCGTCATTGCCCTTGTATTAGTGTCTGCCGTGGGACGCGCCTTGATGCACTATGATGCCGACAACTGGCGGACGTGGTATCTCGTCTGCGCCATCCCCTGGCTGCCCATCCTGCTCTACAGCCTCATCATCGCCATCGACTCCACCATTCGCAACCGCAGTCTCAAGGTGGGGTTGCTCTCCGTTCCTGCCGCCTTCGTGCAACTGATGGGCTACGGAGCCGGATTCATCGAGTCGTGGTGGAAACGCTGCGTGCTGAAGCAGGACGAGTTCACCGCATTTGAAAAGAATTTTTACAAATAGAGTTTCTGCGCAAAAGCAGACTTCTACAGGTATCGGCACCCGCGAACCATCCGCGTCTTTAACGACACGACAAAACTATGAACGACAAACTCAACATCAATCAATGGGCCGAGGAGGACCGCCCCCGCGAGCGGTTCATGGCCAAAGGCGCACAAGCGCTGAAGACCGCGGAACTGCTGGCCATCCTCATCGGGTCGGGCACGACGAAAGAGACCGCCGTGGAACTCATGCAACGCATCCTCAACGACTGCGGCAACAGCCTGAAGACCCTCGGGCAGCGCAGCCTTCAGGAACTGACGGGCTACCGAGGCATCGGCGAGGCCAAGGCTGTCACCATCCTCGCCGCCTGCGAACTGGGCCGACGCCGCCAAGAGGAGACGGTGTTGCGCAAGGCCGTCACGAGTGCCGCCGACATCTACGCCATCATGCACCCCAAGATGCAAGACCTCAACATCGAACAAGCCTGGGTGCTGCTGCTCAACCAGAGTTTCCGGCTCATCAACACCGTTTGCATCTCAAGCGGAGGCATCAGCGAGACCGCTGTCGATGTGCGGCAAATCATCAAGCACGCCGTTCTCTGCAACGCCACCGTTCTCGCCCTTACCCACAACCATCCCAGCAACAATCCCAAGCCCAGTAGCGACGACGACCGCATCACACAGCGGGTGAAAAGCGCATGCGACATCATGCGCATCCATTTCCTCGACCATGTCATCGTCACCGACGGGCAATACTATTCGTATCAAGAACAAGGAAGGATATAACGCCATGAAAGAATACATCGTGATGGGACGCTCCAACGGCACCACCCGCCGCGGCGACCCCTACTGCACACTGAAACTGCGAAACCGCGAAGAGGAATCCACCGTCGCCGTGTGGGACGTCGCCCCCACCGACCCACCCGTGGTGGGACAAATCGTCACTTTCACCAACATACAGGACAACGACGGCAAACGTTCGGCACGCAAAATGGAAATGCTGCCAGGCATCGTCGCCGACGAGTCACACCCGCTCTATTCGCTGCTGCCCCATCCCATCAAGCGAGAGGAATGGGACCGCTGCATGCAACAACTCATGGGCTATTGCCACGACGAACAGTTGAAAGCCTTCATCGCCGAATACGCAGAAATCCTCTTCAAGCCCTACTCGCAGTACCCCGCCGCCACCAACATCCACCACGCTTTCAGAGGCGGACTGCTCAACCACACCTACCAGATGCTGCACATGCTCGAAGGGCTCTACCCCTGCCTGCCCTACCCCGTCAAGGTGGAGCGCTGCATCATCGCCATCCTCTTCCACGACTACGGCAAGGTGTACGAATACACGAAGGACGGCGAGCCACGCGACTACAAATACCTGTTAGGGCACATCTTCATCTCCGCCAACAGACTTTATGGCAAACTCAAGGAAAAAGACATCGACGAGGCAGAAATCAACCACATCACCCATATCGTGCTCGCCCACCACGGCGAACTCGAATACGGCTCGCCTGTGAAGCCCTGTTCGCAGGAGGCCGTCATCGTCAACCTGCTCGACAACCTCTCCGCCAAAACCGACGTCATCGAATTCACGGGCAACATGGAAAGCGCTTTCGCACTCGGCACCCATGTGGTGAAAGAACCTTGACAATCAACAAAAGGGAAAGAAGAAACGGCACACCCCCAAAGCAGTGTGCAAAAAAATGGTGGCACGAAAAACTACGATTTTCGCGTTTTTTCTTGCATCTGACGGGGAAATGCGCTATATTTGCATGACGGTGCGACAACATTAGGTCATTCACCTTATTTAATTATTACACATGAACGAGAACAATCACCCCGAAACAGCACAGGCCAGCCCCCTCGCCGAGCGCGTAGCCACCTGGCCACAACTTGAGAGCGGCATCCACTACCAAGCACTCGTGGACTACCACTCCTACAACGCCTACGGTACCTACAACCTCTCCAACGAGGAATGGGACAACCGCGAGATGATCTTCAACTTCAAGAACAACTCTGAACTGACCGACCCCATATCGCACCGCAACGCCATGGAGAAAGCCATCTCGCTGCTCACCGACTTGCTGCAAGCCACCTTCGGCGACCTCCTGGCACAACTCACCCTGGTGTGCATCCCCGCCTCTACCGCCGCCAAGACAGCCGCCCGCTTTGAGGAATTTGCCCAAATCGTCACGGCCAAGACCGGCATGGTCAACGGCTACGGCCACATCGACATCGTGGTGGACCAAGACCCAGAGCACTTGGGCGACTCCCACCTGCCGCAGTATGCCATCGACCCCGCATTCTTCAAAGGACGCCAAGTGCTGCTCTTCGACGACATCATGGCCACCGGCAGCAGCGTGAGCAAGTTCGCCGCCAACATGGCCGACGCGGGCGCCACGGTGGCCGCCGCCGTCGTGTTGGGGAAGACCATCACCAAACCCGCCCAACCCGAGGAATAGTCGCACCGGCCAAACATCAACCAACATGACCCAAGAAGAGAAATTCGCCCTTGAAGGCAGAATCGTCGACGTGCTCCGCACCGTCTTCGACCCCGAAATCCCCGTCAACATCTACGACCTGGGACTCATTTACCGCATTGAAGTGAGCGACAACGGCGCACTCGACATCGACATGACCCTCACCGCCCCCACCTGCCCCGCAGCCGACTTCATCCTCGAGGACGTGCGCCAGAAGGTGGAAACCGTCAATGGTGTCACGTCGGCCAACGTGCAGATTGTCTATGAACCGATATGGGACCAAAGCATGATGAGCGAAGAGGCAAGGGTGGAATTAGGACTCGACTGACATGAACAAAAACGTTTATTTCCTCTCCGACGCCCACTTGGGTTCCCTTGCCATCGCCCACGGCCGCATGCAGGAGCGGCGCCTTGTGCGCTTCCTCGACAGCATCAAGACGAAGGCGGCCGCCATCTACCTGTTGGGCGACATGTTCGACTTCTGGTTGGAATATCGCTATGTGGTGCCCAAAGGCTACACACGTTTCCTCGGCAAGATTTCCGAACTCACCGACATGGGGGTGGAAGTGCATTTCTTCACCGGCAACCACGACCTATGGACCTACGGCTACTTGGAGGAAGAATGCGGCGTGATAGTTCACCGCAAGCCCATCACCACAGAGATTTACGACAAGGTGTTCTTCCTCGCCCACGGCGACGGTTTGGGCGACCCCGACATCAAGTTCAAGTTTCTCAAGCGAATGTTCCACAACCACACCTGCCAGCGGTTGTTGAAAGCCATTCACCCGAGATGGGGTATGTCGCTCGGACTGCACTGGGCGAAGAAGAGCCGCATGAAAAGGGCCGACGGCAAGGAGCCACCCTACCAGGGAGAGAACAAGGAGCACTTGGTGCTCTTTGCCAAGGAATACATAAAGACGCACACCGACATCGACTACTTCATCTTCGGTCACCGGCATATCGAACTCGACTTGATGCTTTCGCACAAGACGCGCATGATGATTATCGGCGACTGGATTTGGCAGTTCACCTACGTTGTCTATGACGGCGAGCACATCTTCCTCGAAGAATATGTGGAAGGAGAGAGCCAACCGTAAAATCTCCCCCAATTCGTCCGTTTTGCAGAGAAAAACGCCCCGTTGGTTGATTGTTTTTGCAAAAAGCCAACAACGTGACTATATTTGCATTGAAAAAAACGAAAGCAGACAACGACTAAAGACTACTCAATAGGAAGCAACATAGACATCAAAAAAATCAGGTTTGTAGAATCAAGTAAAGTAAAAGGGGATAGGGTCTCGTGAGAGAGTCTATCCCCAATTGTTTGAATCCCTCTCCCCTATCGTGGGAAGAGGGAAATAGCATTGACTAAAGCAGGTTCATCGTGTCGGTGGCAATCATCAGTTCCTCGTCGGTGGGGATGACGCAAACGGTCACCTTCGAGTCGTCGGCAGAGATGATGGCCTCTTCGCCACGCGTCTTGTTCTTCTCAGAGTCAAACTTCACGCCAAGGAACTCCAGGCCCTTGCACACTTCCTCGCGCATGCCCATCTGGTTCTCGCCCACGCCGGCGGTGAACACGATGATGTCCACGCCACCCATGGCGGCAGCATAGGCACCGATGTACTTCTTGATGCGGTAGAAATACATGTCGAGTGCCAGTTTGGCACGCTCGTTGCCCTGTTTGGCGGCATCCTCCACGTCACGCATGTCGCTGCTCTCGCCCGTGATGCCGAGAACGCCACTCTGCTTGTTGAGCAAGTTGGACATGCCGTCGGGGTCGAGGTCGAGTTTCTTCTCCAAGAAAGTGATGGCACCGCCGTCGATGTCGCCGCTGCGGGTACCCATCATCAGGCCCTCCAGCGGGGTGAGGCCCATGGAGGTATCGACACACTTGCCGTCGCACACAGCAGCAATCGAGCCACCGTTGCCCACGTGGCAAGTAATGATGCGCTTGCCCTTCGGATTGACGTCGAGGAATTCACACACACGCTGCGAGACGTAGCGGTGGCTGGTGCCGTGGAAGCCATAGCGGCGCACGCCAAACTGCTTGTAGAGGCGGTAAGGGATGGCATACATGAAAGCCTTCTCCGGCATGGTTTGATGGAAGGCGGTGTCGAAGACGCCCACCTGAGGCAGGTCGGGCATCAGTTCGCTCACAGCCCTCACGCCCTTCAGGTTGGCAGGGTTGTGCAGCGGTGCGAGGTCGATGCAAGCCTCGAAAGCCTCGAGCACCTCATCGGTCAGCAGCACGCTCTTGTTGAACTTCTCGCCGCCATGCACCATGCGGTGGCCTACGGCATCGATTTCCGAGAGGTCCTTGATGGCGCCAATCTCGGGGTCGGTGAGCAAAGAGAAGATGAACTTCACCCCCTCGGTGTGCTCGGGGATATTGTGCATGATGGTGCGCTTCTCGCCATTAGGCAGTTTCACTTTCACGAAGGCGCCATCGAGTCCCACGCGCTCTGCGCCACCCGAGGCGAGCACCTCCTTGGTGTCCATGTCGTAGAGGGCGTACTTGATAGACGACGAACCGCAATTCAATACGAGTATCTTCATTTCCTTTTGTTTTTTATAGTTTATGGTTTGTGATGGTTATTTCTTGGCGTCCATGGCCTGGCAGGCGGTGATGGCCACCATTTTGTAGATGTCATCGACAGAGCAGCCACGGCTCAGGTCGTTGACGGGACGTGCGATGCCCTGGAGGATGGGGCCGAGAGCCTCGGCGTCGCCCAGTCGCTGCACGAGTTTGTAACCGATGTTGCCCACCTCAAGGTTGGGGAACACGAGCACGTTGGCCTTGCCTGCGATGTCGCTGCCCGGAGCCTTCTTGGCACCCACCGACGGCACGAGGGCGGCATCGGCCTGCAGTTCGCCATCCACTTTCAGCGTGGGGTCAAGTTCCTTGGCCAGACGGGTGGCCTCAATCACCTTATCAACCACCTCATGGGAGGCGCTGCCCTTGGTGGAGAAACTCAGCATGGCCACGCGTGGGTCTTCGAAGCCAGCCACGCTCTTGGCGGTCTGTGCGGTGCAGACGGCAATCTGCGAGAGTTGTGCGGCATCGGGCATGGGGGTTACAGCCACGTCGCCCACCACGAGAATGCCGTTCTCGCCGAATTGCGGCTGCTTGGTGATGAGCAGCATGGCGCCGCTCACGCAAGTGATGCCCGGCGAGCACTTGATAATCTGCAATGCGGGGCGCA
>CAMKSZ010000059.1 GCA_946415525.1 uncultured Prevotellaceae bacterium
AGATCCGAGAAGCGGATGTTGTCTATGATGACTGAGCCAGAGAACGGACTATCGGTCTCGAATGTCAACAACAGACCTTCATGCCCGGCAATCGGTTGTAGGTCGGGCGAGAAACAGAGGACACGGTAGGTGCCGTCGGCGAGTTGTCGGAACGAGAGGGTGTGACCATCGGCACGGCGACTGTCGAGAGTGACGCTATGCAATCTCTCGCCCTCAGGAAGGGTGACATCCATTGAGAAGGCGGTAAAGATGCTCTCATTGTCGAGGGCTACGCCGAAGCCTTCGCCGTTACAGGCAAGACGGACGGCATCGTGGGCGGTAGCCAATGCAGGAGCGTTCTGTCGGCGGGCTACGGAAGAATTGCCTCCTCGTAAGTCGGCTATGATGGCTACACCATCGGAGACGGTGACGTAGGTGTCTTGGTTGTAGTCGGCCACGCTCTCCACAAACGTGGGTTGCGCAATCTCCAACAGCCAACCGAAGAGGCACACGGGATCGGAAATGCTCAACACACCGTCGGCATTGACATCACCGAGGATGGCATCGTTGGCCAAACGGAAGTAGCCGCCCTTCCATTGGAAATAACTGCCCGAAGTGCTCACTCCGAAGTCGAAGCCAACAGGAGCATGGATGATGCAGGGATTGGAGGCAGTGCCAACACCTGTACAGGCATTGTCGTCCAAATTGGTCATCGTGGGGGAGACGAACAGATGGTCGAGACCATAGCAATAGGCGAACATCAGACGGGTGTCGGTGGCATTGGAGGTGTCGAAATGACTCACGTCGAGACTCGTCAAACTGCTGCAGCCATAAAACATGCCCATCAGACTACTGGCACTGGAGGTGTCGAAACTGCTCACATCAAGACTCGTCAGACTGCTACAACCATAGAACAACCCTGTCAGGTCGGTGACATTAGAAATGTCAAAATGACTCACGTCGAGGCTCGTCAGTCCACTACAACCATAAAACATCGCCCACATATTGGTCACCTTGGAGGTGTCGAAATGACTCACGTCGAGGCTCGTCAATTGGTCACAAAAGAGGAACATGCCTGTCATTTCAGAAACATTGGAAGTGTCGAAATACGCCATGCCATCAACATGGGTAAGCAGTCCCATCATGTAGAACCAGCCATAGGCTGTCCCTGGCAAATAATTTTGGAATGATGAGTCGAACGCCACCCTCGTGATGCCAGCCGCCACCTCCTCGTCGGTCCAAACAGGATACTCCGAAATGCCGTTCATATCATATACAGTACCCGTGCGTGACTCTTTCAAGTTGTCATAGTAGAAGGTCAGCGTCGTGCCGTCGGAAGAAAGGTGGGCGTATGCCTCAGCCTCTGGATTCCCAATATGAAGCACTATCTGCTTGTTCTCCAAACCATAAGAAGTACCTGCAAAGTGGACACTCTGGACATTACCATCTACCAAAGAATATTCTGCATGGTTTACATCTAGCACTATCTCGTCTCCTACTTTAAATGATTCATCTGCCTTGAAGTAGATATAGCAGAGGGGAACTTTCTCCCCAATAGGTAAATATTCTGTCGCAAACTTTGTTGTCCATCCCATAAATACAAAACAATCTGGATAGTTAGAGTTGTTTAATATCTTATAGTTAGAATCTATCATGATGTCAGGATAGGTAACCAACAGTTCATCAGAAGGGATTATTTGAGTGACTTCAAGACCGACAGGATGACTCGAGAGACTCCATTCAATTTGAAAACCATTGTAATGGTTGGACTCAACGGTGGAATAAACAGTTACAACACCTGTACCCCCTTGGGGGATGTATCCTTCGGAGAAAGTAACATCATCTGCCATTGCCCTGCCCGAAAGGGCAAGTAATATTATTGCAAAAAAAAGTATTTGTTGTCTCATGGTCGTATATTTAAATGTGTAGTTACCTGGATGTGATTGTTTTGCAATTAACACTGACAAAGATATAAAAAAATAGAATCACTTGCAACCCCCATTTTCCCCGTTTGTGAACGTTCACGTCCATAGTGATATTATCCGTATGAAATTCATGCTTATTCACTCAAAAAAAATGCAAACATTTTTAGTAGGATTTATGGTAATTCAAGTTTGCATCAGAAAAAGTGAGACGCCACAATGTGACGTCTCTACTTTGTTGCACCGTCCTTTCAAGCAACAAGAACTATAGGTGACATATTCAGAATCGCTTCAACCTGTTCATATTCGGCCTATGGCCTCGCCACTTCTTTCTTGCCATCGACGATGACGATGCCCTTGGCGTGTGTCTTAACGGGACGCCCTTGCAAGTCGTAACTACGACCTTGCAGGGCGGAAGAATGGGGCGATGTGCTGTCGATGCCGTCGGAGGAGGTGCAGACGAGGTCGATGTAGTCGATGTCGGGCATCCACGATGAGGGATTGGAGAGGCGGATGACATTGTAGCCCTTCTGCAGGCGAACCTTGAGTTTCTTGCCTGCCACGGTGCCCCAACCGCCGGAATTAACGTTGACAGTCTGCACTTCCGTCCCATTGACGCTGACGGTGATGTTGCGGTTCTCGCCCGAGAGATAGCCGATGGTGAGATCGTATTCCCCACCCTGCTGACTATATACGTCGCGCCACACCAAGTCGTTCTGTTCGCTGCATCCCAACCATCCTGCCTTGTAACCGGAGGAGAAGTTAGTCCCTGCCTCATAGATGCCGGTGCGCTCCGCTTGGTTGTTCTTCAGTTCCTGATAGTCGCTGATATAGGCCGTCTCCGCCTCATAGCGGGTGCGCTCCGTCCGACTGTCGGCCTCGGCGACGAAGATGCGGGTGGCGTGGGCGGGGAGTGTCAGTTCCAGTTGGTCGGCATATTCGCCCATGTCTTTTTGCTCATAAGCGTCACGCAACCGCACGGTGCCCCCCAAACAGAGGTCGGCGAATTTCACCGTCACCCTTCGCTGTGTGTCGTTGGGGTTATAGACCGCAAACGCCCGTTTGTTGCCCTCCCGTTTCTCCAAGTCCTTCACCAGCACGTGGCAACCGTTGATGAGTGCCACGACGTAGGCTTGTTGGTAGAGGGTGTCTTGGTTGAGCGCGATGAGGTCCTTGTTTTTCAAGAGGTTGAGTGCGGTGCTGTTGATGTTGGTCAGGTTGCACCCGATGAGCAGCGGCGAACACATGATGCACCACATGCCGAAGTGGGTCTTGTCCTCCTCCACGCTCAACGACCGTCCCACCTCAAGCATGTCCATGTCGTTGAAATGACCGTCGTAGCAATAAGCCGACATATAGAGGTTTTCTGCCAAGATGCCCTTCACCGAGTTCCACGAGTCGTTGATATCGACGGTGGTGCGCCACGAAAAGGCCACGTCGTGCACCCACGTGCCGGGATAATTCCATCGGCACACGTTGAGTCTGACATCGTCGCGACCGGTGTTTTTGATGGCTTGGCTGATGGCCGTATAACGCTCCTGCGGGTCGAGTGCCAACCGCTTCGAGTTCTGCGGAGCGTCGCCTCCACAGAAGTCCACCTTGATGAAGTCGAAGCCGCACTCCTTGAAATAGAAGTCGGCGTCATGCTGGTCGTAGTTGTAGAATCCCACATCGACGCTGAGCACGTCGCCGTTGTAGTAGTTGCCGCAGGTGTTGCATCCCGCATCGCTGTAGATGCCCGCCTTGAGTCCTTTGGAGTGGATGTAGTCGGCCACGGGTTTCAGTCCGTTGGGGAAGCGTGTGGGATGGATGAGCAGTTGGCCCGTCGCCTTATCGCGCCCGCCGAAGAAGCCGTCGTCGATGTTGATGTGGTCGTAGCCCACGTCCTTGAGTCCTTTCGACACCATGGCGTTGGCCTGGAGCCGGATGAGGGTTTCGTTGATATTGACGCCGAAAGTGTTCCACGAACTCCACCCCATGGTGGGGCCGTCTTGTGCCGTGGCGGTCAGCGCCGTCAGGGCAACAGTGAGCAAGGTGATGATTCTCATGATTGTATAGTTATTGTGTTCGCAACATAGATACGGCAATGTCATATTGCCTGCGTCGCCTGTTCGAGCCATGCGAGTTCTTCGCCTTCCAAGTCGGGGGCGAGGCGCTCGCACACTATCTGGTGGTAGTTGTTGAGCCATTTGCGCTCATCGTCGGAGAGGAGCGAGACGAGAAGAGGACGGGTGTCGATGGGACAAAGGGTGAGCGGTTCAAACGTGAGGAACTGGCCGAAATCCGTCTGCATGTAGGGCACGATGAGGAGCGTGTTCTCTATACGCACGCCAAACTCCCCTGCCACGTAGATGCCGGGTTCGTCGGTGACGGTCATGCCGGCGTGGAGCGGTGCCGGTTTCCACTCCTGTCGGATCTGATGAGGTCCCTCATGGACATTGAGATAAGCCCCTACCCCATGTCCCGTGCCATGCAGGAAATTGAGCCCCGACTCCCACAGCGGACTTCGAGCGATGGCATCAAGTTGAGAGCCACACGCTCCGTCGGGGAATTTGAGCATCTGAAGTCGGATATGGCCTTGCAACACCTTCGTATAGACGAATTTCTGCCATTCGCTCACCGGTCCGAGGGCGATGGTACGGGTGATGTCGGTGGTGCCGTCGCTATACTGTGCCCCCGAGTCGAGCAGCAACAGTCCCTCGGGACGTAGCGCCGCATCCGTAGCCTCGGTGGCTTCGTAATGCACGATGGCACCGTGGGCGGCATAGCCGGCGATGGTGTCGAACGACAGTCCCCGGAAGAGCGGTTGCTCGGCGCGCAGCGACGTGAGTTTTCTGTCGATGGACATTTCCGTCTCACCTCCCTTCTCTACGGCTTTCTCCAACCAGCACAGGAATTTCACCATCGCCACGCCATCACGCTGCATGGCACGGCGGAAGCCTTCCATCTCCACTTCGTTTTTCACCGATTTCATGGTAGGGATGGGCGACGGTCCGTCTATCACCTTACTGTTTTTGATGACATTGTAAAGCCGGTTGTTCACTGTGCAGGGGTCAAGGAGGATGCTCGGAACCACATGGTTCCCCATCCATTTGATGACCTCATCGTAAGGTTGGGTGCTCACGCCAATGCCTTTGAGATAGTCGGCTACTTCTGTGGTGACTTTCGCCTTGTCGATGAACAGCACCACATCGTCTTGTTCTATCAACAGATAAGACACGAACACAGGATTGCAATGCACATCAGTGCCCCGCAGGTTGAGCGTCCAGGCGATATCGTCGAGCATGGTCACCATCAGTGCATGCACCCTCTCCCGCCGTAGTTGTTCCCTGATACGTTCGATTTTCGCTGTTGCCGTCTCTCCCGCCCACTCAAGGGGGTGAAGTTCGACGGGATGCCGTGGGATGGGGGGGCGGCCTGTCCAAAGGATGCCCAATGGGTCGAGGTCATCGACCACTTCAAAATCCCCCACCTTTGCGAGTTGGCTGGAGAGTTCTGCCACCATGTCCGCCGAGCACACCATGCCATCGAGCCCCACTCGGAATATCCCTTTGTCTTGGAAAGTACCAAGCCATTCGGCGATGGAGGGCGTCCCCTCGATACTCTCGCGCATGAGCATGAAGTCGGTGCCGGCGAGTTGTTGCTCGGCAGCGATGAAATAACGAGAGTCGGTCCACAGGGCTGCCTGGGTGGCGGTCACCACGGCAGTGCCCGCCGAACCGTCGAAGCCAGAGATCCACTCACGCCCTTTCCAGTGGTCGGGCACATACTCCCCGTTGTGCGGGTCGGTACTGGGGAAGATGAATGCGTCGAGGTTGTTTTCCTTCATCCACTGCCGCAAGGCGGCCACGCGCTTGTTGACGATGTTGCTGTTCATGATATGGCCTCCAAACTGGGTATGTAACTTTTCTGAATGGCGACGGCGATGGCGGTGGCCACCTCCATGTCGCTGAGTCCGATGTTGCGCCCGATTTCATAGAGCAGGCTGACCTCCTCCTCGGTAATCACCTTGTCGGACATCACCACGTAAATCAAGTAGTTGATCATCTCCTCCCTCATGCCGGGATTGATGCGGAGGATATTCTCCACCGAGTCGTTGAACGTCTTGAACACATCCTTTTCGGCTATCTCGTCGATGAACTGCCTTGGGAAGATTTTCAGTTCGGAGAGCGACTCGACAATGCGGTTGTACTCCTCCCTGTTGAGTTCGCCATCGACATTGGCGACGATAAGGCCGGCAGCGACGATGAAGGCGGCCATATACTCGTCGAGTTCACTGTCGCCCACCTTCAGAAGGATGGAGATGAGTTCGTCCATGCCTTGGTTGAGTTCCTTTTGCGTCCTACTCGTGGCGAAGAGGTTGAGCGCCTGTACGCGAATGGGGTTGACGGGATGCGAGGCACGGCTGAAGCCCTTGTCCTTGAGGAAATACTCCAGGCGGCGGCTGTTGTCGGCGATGAGCGCGTCGATGCTGACGTTCATCTTGGCGAGGTCGAGGCCGGAGGCCAACTTGAAGAAGGCAGTGACGCAGGCACCGAGTTTGCCGACGGCCATGTAACCGTAGCGGTCGGCCACCAGTTCTGCCAACTGGCTATGGAGGCGGATCTTGTACATCAGCGAGACGGGCACAGCCGTCTCGGGTGGGAAGACGAACTGCACGAGTCGCGACAGCCGGGTGTCCTTGTTGATGAGATGACCCAGTTCGTGACCGATGACAAAGCGCAGTTCGTCCTGACTCATCAGGTCGAAAAGCGCTGAATTGACATTGACGATATTGGGTTCGTTCTCGTCCTCGGCAGCCACGGAGAAGGCGTTGACCGACGAGTCGCCGGTGATGTAAAAGTCCACCTTCCCTTCAAACTGGAGTTTTTCCTTCACCTCCTGACAGAGAGCGTAGAAATCGGGCAAAAGGTCTTTCTGCACCTTGAGACTGTGTCCCTCCATGCTGCTGCGCCAATAGGCATCGCTGCTCGATGTCTTGATCTTGCGCAGCACCTCCTCGACCACTTTTCCTTGCAAGGCATTGTAAATCAACTGTCCCAACTGCTTTTCGAGTTTGATGGCGGGATTGAGAGAGGAATGGCGCTTCGGCTTCTTGGCTTCCGACTGCACTGTCTTGGTATTTTTCTCGGGAGTTTTCTTGCTTGTTGTCATATTGTTTGTATTTATTTTGTTTTTCTATTCTGTAAACATGCCCTGCGGATGGCGCACCGCCACCTTTCGGCCGTCGATGATATAGATGCCTGGTTCGGTGATACGCGTCACACGCAAACCCTGGAGGGTGTAGATGCCCCTGCTGGTGGGTCTGGTCGGCAGGAAGGTCTCCGCGATGCCGTCTTCGCCACCCTCTTCTTCAAGTCCTCCCACATAGGTGAGTCGGAAATGGTCGGCCCTGTACCAATCGCCAGGGGCGATGCCGATGGTCAACGAACAAGTGCCGTCTTCCGAGGGCTTCACCACTATGCCGTCGATGATGGCATCGGTGAGATAATGTTTGCCGAAAGCATCTGCCTTGACCGTAGTGGAAGCATCGTCGGCGAAGGCGGTCACTTCGAGTCCTTCGTCGGAAGCGACACCCACTGTCATCCGATAGCGCCCGGGCGCGAGGCCTTCAATCCGTTGTGATATGCCCACGCCGAGTTTTTCGTAGCCACCGCCCTCCAACAGGTGGTTGTAACTGTTATTGAGCACATAGTTGCCCTCACCTCCCACCGTGAAGAAATTGAGGTTGGAGATGGGATAGACGCCGGCTGCCGTCGAGGCTGCCACTGAGGTGTTGAGGGGAGTGGTCAACGTCCATCCCGCCGTGTTCTTCGTCTCAAACGAAGGATTGCGCACGAGTCCGGTGAAGTCCACCTCTATGTTGCCGGCATCCTTCACCTGTCGCATGTATTCCGAACCGAGAGCAACGAGTTGGTCGGAATAATCGGCAATTTTGGCCACCGTATTGAGCGGGGAACCGGCCCGGTGGGTGAACTCCCCCTCTGCCTCGCGGATGGTGGCGAGATAATTTTGATACGCCTCGTCGCCGACCACCTCACGATAGCGTTCCAAGATGCGACGAGCCTCGTCGATGCTGAGAGCGAGTTCTACATAAGCGGGGTCGAGCGCCGACACTTGGAGCGAAAGCCGCCGCGTTGCGCCATTGGCGGGCAGATACCCCCGCAGGGCTGCCACAGGGGAGGCCTCTACCACGGGGATGAGTGAAAGACCGCTATCGTCAATCTCCAACGTTCCTTCCGGTGTCTCGGTGTTTCGATAAGTGCCTACCACCGACGCTCCGCCATCCGACTTGGGCGCTGCCGACACCTCGGTGTCTTCGGCCTCCAACACCCATTTCCCCGTGCGGGCAGCCATCACCAAATAGGTGTGTCCCGACTGAAGGGTTTCCACGTCGGTCGTAGCGATGCCCTCGGCATCATGGCTGTCGATGGAACGGACGAACAAACCGTCGGGCACCGTGGCGGTGAAAGGCACCGTCAGCAGGCACCACTTGCCGGCCTCCACATCGAAGGAGAGCGCTGCCCGTGAGGCATGGAAGTCGGCGCTCGGTCCGAAATCATGTCCCACAGAGAGTGACAATTGTTCGCAGCCTCCCGCCTTCACCGCATTGGGTTCGCTGGCAAGGGCATCGTCGGCCAGGTAATACAACGCATTGGGAGCCACCTCGGCAGTAATTGACAAATCGACTCCCTCGACAGCGGTGAGGTCGTAGGCAACAACCTTGGCGTAGTCGGCCTTCTTCGCGATATTGCCAAAAACTGTCGGATCCCAATGCCCCTTGAGTTTCAAGGTCTCCTCGTCAAAGGACGCTACTTCCAAGTCGGCAGGACGGACAACGAAATAAGCCAATGTATCGGTGGCGTTTTCGAGATGCAGCGAGTCGTCGCCACCCACCAAGGGAGACACCAACGTGAGGCGGTACAGCAAACCTTGTTTGATGGGGGTGGACGATGAACTGGTAATGGCGAATGTCACCCGCTGTTCGTCATGGGCGGCAACACTCATTTTACCCGACTTGCGCCCCACCTGTTGCCAAGTGGCGCCCTCGTCGGCAGAACTATGGATATACACCTGTGCCGTTCCCTCATAACGTGCCTCGCCATCATTGCGCACCATGGCGGAGGCTGCGGCACGCGAATGATAGACCACGGTGTAGTCGATGCCGCCATGGGTCTCTTTCTCTGCATTGCCGTCGATACGCAAGCCATCGGCAGACAAAGCGGCGGTGGATGCCACCGGGGTGACGGTCCGACTGGCCAAGACGTTGAGATGCTCGTCGGTGACAAAGAGATGCCAAGGGGCGGTAGATGTAGGACTGAATCCCGTAAAATGCAAGTCGGCAGAACCATCAACAGCAACCGTTGTGGTGCCATCGGACGCGATGGCATCGGCAAGTTTTTCCGGCTTCTTGCCCGTGGCATTGGCAAACAGGTAGAAGCCTGTGGCGGGCAAGGAGGAGTGGCTGACGACATGGACATCAACGTCGTTGACCCTATTGGCATAGACCGCCTTGGGCAAGAGCACATCGGCATCGAGGTGCAGGCGGATGGGATGGATGTCGTACATCACCGTAGGTTGCATGCCAAACTCCATGCCGCCGTCGGCGATGCTTTTCACAGTATAGTAACCGTCGCTCTGACCGCCCCACCCATAATTGAAATGGAAGAAGTCGCCAGCAGCGCGATAACCGTCGATGACCACGGCATGACCTTCCCAGTCTTCCTTATAGCCTGAATAGACAACGGGATGGCCCTTCGCCAAGTCGCTGTAGATGAGTGCCGCCCAGGTGTCGTCGTTGAAGCCATTGTCCTTGTCGGCTTGCCTGCTGTAGAGGTTGTACATCTCAAACGGCAACTGCCAGATATATCCGCCGGTGGAACTGCCGTAGGTGAGATAGGTCTGCATGCCGATGGCAGCCATGAACACGGCGACGGCATTGCGGTACTCGGCGGGCTGCGAACCATAGGAGTCGCACATCAGTTCCCACTGCAGAGGAGTGCCTTTTTTCAACTGAAACTCTGCCTTGGCTGGTGCATCGCCATAGTCGTAGGTGGGCGTGGTGGCGGGCAGGGTCGTGGGCATGTCCTTGCGCCAATAGTAGAACACTTGGGCGCCTGCCGTGGCCACACAACCAGAGAGTGCCCTACTTCCGTCTGGCATTTTGGGCACTCGGTCGTTATAGGGCGACGACTGGTGCCAGTGCGACGTCAGCAACGGCGCGATGTTGGCCCTTGCCTTTGCCGCCCCTTGGGCGGGTGACTGATAGGGAATGTTGCGCCCTTCGGCCTGGAGGACCTCCACCCCGTGCGCAAGGCGGTCGAGCATGGAAAGCAACTGCGGTGCCTCCTTCTGTTCATCGAAGTCGCCGCTCTCCGTATATCCAATGACGGCGGGCAGGCAGTCGTCGCCCGCCACGATGACATAACCGCGGTTCGCCCCACGGCTGAAAATATAATAAGGTGACGACAAACTGGCGGGTTGACGGCGAGGTGCCGCCATGCGCAGAGAAACCTCGTCGCCTACCAGTTCGGCGGCTATCCGCCTTGCCTGTTGAACGTCTATCGGATGTGCCTGCAAAGAGACCACCGCAAACCCTGTCAAAAAGAGTGATAAAAGTCTTTTCATAATATAGGAATTGAAGAATCCGTCATGCTTTGTAGCACGATAAGGCAAAATTAACAATTATATCTGCAAAATCAGCACTTTAAGGAATTAAATTTTGAAATTTGCCCGATTTCGCTTATTTTTGCATGAATTAAAAAGAGTTTCCATCAAAAACACTGCACCATGACCTACCTTATCGTCTTGGCCGCTGGCTTGCTGCCCGCACTGCTCCTTTTGTCGTTTATCTACAAACAAGACCCCATCCCCGAACCGTGGAGCCAACTGAAGCGGGCTTTCATCTATGGCGTACTCATCAGTTTTCCTGCCTCTGCCTTCGAGGGAGTGCTTTCTTATGGCATCTTCGGCATCGGCGACCAAGTGTCATCTGTCTTCGAGGCGGCCATCGAGTCCTTTTTCGTCGCTGCATTGGTGGAGGAAGGATTGAAACTCGCCGCCCTCTGGTGGTTGTTGCGGCGGAACCCTCATTTCGACGAGCATTTCGACGGCATCGTCTATGCGGTGTTCATCAGCCTGGGCTTTGCCGCCATAGAAAATGTGCTCTATCTCTTCACCAACATCAACGATTGGCTGTCGGTGGGGATTGCCCGTGCATTCCTTGCCGTGCCTGGACATTATGCTTTCGCCGTGATTATGGGCTACTATTACGCGATGTATTATTTCGTTGAGCGGTCCACCTACAACCGTGTCATGATTTTGGCTGGACCCATCCTTGCCCATGGCATCTACGACACCATCGCCTTCTCTGCCAGTCTGAGTGCCGAGTTGAGCGGTGTCTGCATGTGCCTCTTGGTGTTCTTCTGCTACAGGCTGCACAAATTCAGCCACCGCAAACTGCTCTCACACGTTGACCGAGACACCCATCCCTTCCAGGACATCGAAAAGAACATGTGATGGGGGGATGCCCAAAAGCAAACGAAAACATACATTCCCATTTGCAATACAAACAAAAAGCAAAGGCAAGAACCTGCATGGACAAATAAAAAAGCAGAAACTTTTTGTTATTCCCAATGTTTTAGTTATCTTTGCCGCAAATTATCAACTTCATTTATTTAATACTAAAGTTATGGCTTTTTTGACAAATGACAAATTGACAATCGTCGGCGCCGCCGGCATGATTGGCTCCAACATGGTGCAGACCGCCCTGATGATGGGTCTCACCGACAACATCTGCCTCTATGATGTATTCTCGCCCGAAGGCGTGGCCGAGGAAATGCGCCAGAGCGGATTCGGCAATGTGAACATCGTTGCCACCACCGATGCCGAAGAGGCTTTCACCAATGCAAAATACATCATCTCCAGCGGCGGTGCTCCCCGCAAGGAAGGCATGACACGCGAGGATCTGCTGGCAGGCAACTGCAAGATTGCCCAGGAACTTGGCGAGAACATCAAGAAGTTCTGCCCCGACGTACGCCACGTGGTGATTATCTTCAACCCCGCCGACCTCACCGGTCTGGTGACCCTGCTCTACTCGGGCCTGAAACCCGGACAGGTGACCACCCTCGCCGGCCTTGACACCACCCGCTTGCAGTCGGCTCTGGCCAAGAAGTTCGGTGTGATGCAAGACGAGATTACCGGTTGCGCCACCTATGGCGGACACGGCGAGCAAATGGCCGTCTTCGGCAGTCATGTAGTGATTGCAGGCCGTAAGTTGACCGACATCATCGGCACCGACGAATTCCCCGAGGAGGAGTGGGAGCAAATGAAGAAGGAAGTGACACAAGGCGGTGCCCGCATCATCAAACTGCGCGGCCGTTCTTCGTTCCAAAGCCCGTCATACCTCTCTGTCGAGATGATTCGCGCTGCCATGGGCGGCGAGGCCTTCCGTTTCCCCGTCGGCACCTATGTGAAGACCGACAAATACGACCACATCATGATGGCCATGAAGACCGTCCTCACCCCAGAGGGTGCCTCCTTCGAGGTGCCGCAGGGCACTCCTGAAGAGAACGCCAAACTTGACGCCTCCTACGAGCACCTCTGCAAGATGCGCGACGAACTTGTCACTCTCAACATCGTTCCTCCCATTTCGGAGTGGAACAAAATCAATCCGAATCTCTAATTCAACAATTTCACGGCAAGGCTCCTTTCGAGGAGCCTTGTTTTTTATGGTTCAGATGGCAATGAAGACGACATGAAAGGGGCGTATTCCTTGCCGACGAGGAATTTTTCATTCAACTTGTGCCGTATCCAGAAGAAATTCGCTATCTTTGTACAGTTATTGCGAAACCATTCCAACCATCTGGAGCGAATAGCCTCATCCTCATGGGAATGCCCCAAGACTACAAATAAAAAATATTATACCTTACAACAATGAGAATCATCAAAGACCAGGCATTTGGCGGCGAACGACCCCTTTTCGAGTCGCACGGGCTACGCTTGGAAAACGTCACCATCACAGAAGGTGAATCGGGACTAAAGGAATGCAGCGACATCGAATGCGACCATTGCCATTTCGAAGGCAAATATCCTCTGTGGCACGTTGACCGTAGCATCATCACCAATTGCTATTTCGCACCCGGTTCCCGCTCTGCCATCTGGTACTCCAACGACATGAAGATGAGCGACTGCATCATCGACGGTCCCAAATTCTTCCGCGAAATGCGTCATTTACAGTTGCACAACGTGACCATCAACGATGCCGACGAGACATTTTGGAACATAGACGGACTGGAACTTGACAATGTGGTGCTGCACGAAGGCACCTACCCCTTCATGGGCAGCCGCAACATTCATGTCAACCATCTCAAAAGCGACAGCAAATACGTTTTCCAATACGTTCGCGACGTGGAGATACACGACGCGCACATCGTCACCAAAGACGCTTTCTGGGAAGTGGAGAACGTCACCATCTACGACTCCTACCTCGACGGCGAATACTTAGGATGGCACTCCAAGAACTTGCGGTTGGTCAACTGCCACATCGGCGGCGAGCAACCTCTCTGTTACGCCCATGACCTCGTGCTCGAAAATTGCACCTTCGACGAAGAGTCCGACCGCGCCTTCGAATACTCCACCGTCCACGCCGACATCCGCGGCACCGTCAAGAGTGTCAAAAACCCCGCCAGCGGACTCATCGTCGCCGACGGCTTTGGTGAAATCATCCTCGACGAGAACATCAAAGGCCCTGCCGACTGCAAAATTGTCGTACGTTAAACCTGCTTTAAACATCCTGCCATATTCATGTCATCCAGCAACATGCCATCCATCTTCGACCAAACCGTTGACCGACGCGGGAGCGGCAGCGTGAAATGGGACTGTGAAGAAGCCCGAGGCGCCATCCCCATGTGGGTGGCCGACATGGACTTCCGTGCAGCGACGCCCATCATCGAGGCGCTATCCCGCAGAGTGTCTCACGGTGTCTTCGGCTACACACAAGTGCCCGACGCCTACTACGAAGCCATCATCCACTGGTTTGCCCGCCGCCACTCATGGCATATCGACCGCGAGTGGATTATCTATACTTCAGGGGTGGTGCCAGCCCTCTCGGCCGTCGTCAAGGCCCTCGCCCAACCTGGCGACAAGGTGATTATACAAACACCTGTCTATAACTGTTTCTTCTCCTCCATTCGCAACAACGGCTGCATCATCGAGGAGAACCCGCTCGTTTACGACGGGCATACCTACCACATCGACTTCCACGACTTGGAGCGCAAGGCCGCCGACCCTTCCGCGCGGCTGCTTGTCGTCTGCAACCCACACAATCCTGCCGGAAGGGTGTGGACGCCCGATGAATTGGAGCGGATGAACGACATCTGCCTGCGCCATGGCGTGCGCGTCGTGTCCGACGAAATCCACTGCGAACTCGTCATGCCTGGGCACCGCTTCACCCCATTTGCCTCCATTTCCCCGGCATGCCAAGACAACTGCATCACACTCAACTCTCCCTCGAAGTCGTGGAACATCGCAGGACTGCAAATTGCCAACATCATCTGCAACAACCCCGACATTCGGCAGCGCATCGACCGTGCCATCAACATCAACGAGGTGTGCGATGTCAACCCCTTCGGCGTGGTGGCGCTCATCGCCGCCTACAACGAGTGCGGCTACTGGATTGACCAACTGTGCGAATACCTCCATGACAACTACGTCTTTCTCTGCCATTATTTGGGCAGTCACCTGCCCCAAGTGGGCATCACCACCCTCGAAGGCACCTACTTGGTGTGGGTGGACATCCGCCCTTTGGGCATCGGCAGCGACGAAGTTACCGAAAAATTGCTGCACAAGGGGAAAGTGCTCGTCAACAATGGAACCATGTACGGGCAAACGGCGGGAGAGGGCTTCATCCGCATCAACATCGCCTGCCCTCGTGCGCAACTCGAAGAGGCGTTGAAAGGCATCTGCCAAACATTGGCCGACAAAGCATAGACAACATCCATACGAAAATTCATAGACACAAAAACATATATTAATATGGCTCTCATCAAATCCGTAAAAGGCCTAACCCCCAAATGGGGCAAGGACTGCTATTTCAGCGAGAACGCCACCATCGTGGGCGAAGTGGAAATGGGCGACGAATGCTCCATCTGGTTCAACGCC
>CAMKSZ010000060.1 GCA_946415525.1 uncultured Prevotellaceae bacterium
GAAAGCGTATGGTTTCCTTGTTTGGACGCGGGTTCGACTCCCGCCAGCTCCACAAAGTGAAAGGGAATGAAGAATTTTCTTCATTCCCTTTCACTATATGTGCAGTTCACTCTTGCTTTAGTTGGGGCCATCCGTCGCTTGTCCACGAGATGGGGCGCTGGATGAGCAGGGCGGCACCGTTGCGAGTGGCGCTGTAGCCATGACATACGAAGACATCCTCGCCGTCGAAGGTGTAGGCGGAGCAGTGGCCGGCAGCCTCCCATTCCTTCTTGTCGCCTTCGAGGAAGAGGGTGCCGCCGCCGTTGGCCATGTCCTTGCCGTTGCGGTCGAGGTAAGGCCCTTCCACGGTCTTGCTGCGCCCAACCGCCACTCGGTAGTTGCTCTTGGCCCCACGGCAGCAGTAGTCCCACGACACGAAGAGATAGTAATAGCCGCCATGTTTGAAGATGAACGGCGCCTCTATGGCGTTGGTGCCGGCATATTTCGATGTCGGGTTCGGCTCCGTCGGCTTGTAGTTGGGATCGTAGCGCCGGGCGATGGTTCGCGGCCGCTCACCCTTGGCGATGTGCATGGTCGAGTCGAGCCGTGCCAGTTGTATGCCATCCCAGAACGAGCCCCATGTGAGCCATGGCGTGTCGGTGGCATCGTCGATGACGAAGTTGGGGTCGATGGCGTTCCAGTTGTCACGTTTCTCACGCGATGTCACGATGCATCCCTCGTCTTTCCACAGATTCGCGCCGATGGAGCGGCTGCTGAGCAATCCGATGGCAGAACCGTTCTTGCCAAAGGTGGAACAGCTGTAGGCCATCCACCATCTGCCGTGCCACTGTATGACGTCGGGTGCCCACACGTGGCTGCTGAATCCCGGCACCGAGTCGGTGGTCCACCCCGGGATGACCGTCATCACTGGTTGGGGCAGCACGGTCCATGTCTTGCGGTCCTTCGATGTCATCTGCTGGATGCCCATGCCTGTGGCAAAGACGTAATAGGTGTCGCCCTCCTTGGCCATCACTGGGTCGTGGGCCATGGGCGTCTCGGTGGTGAACGCCTCGCGTGGGAAACGGTGACGAGGGCCTTGCGCAACTCCTGCAAGGCAGACGGTTGCGAAAGCGATGGTGAAAAGAAATGTTTTCATGAGAGGATTATTTTTATTCAAAAAGAGTGTAATCCAGCCTATTCCTTCCTCTTGAAGAATTTCTTGATGGCCTGTGCCGATTTTTGTGGCAGTTCGCCGAAGAGGAGCGAGCGGTTGTATTTGGGCGACAAGTGCATGAAGAGAAATTGGTTGTTGATTCTGAAATACGTCTTTTCCACCAGGAAGGCCAGCGATTTCTTGTCCTTGGTCTTGCGGTCGTATTTTCCCCAGTTGCCGTGTTTCAATATCAGTTTGAGCGCCTTGGCTCCATATTTTCTGTCGGTGGGCGTGATGGGGAAGGGGAAATCCTCCTCTGGCAGTCCGATTTTCTCTGTCAGGATGGTGCCGAAGGCAGTGAAGGCATTGATGAATCCCAGTTGCTCCAACCATTCCTTGAGTTGTGCCTTGTCGATGTCGTCACGATGATGGTGGAGCAGCACGGCCAAGTCGCAGAGTTGGCGGATGGCCACACCCAATTTAACGAAATGGTGGTAGAGATGCAGGAAGGTATAGACCACGTTGAAGGTAGGAGGCAGTGTCGGCGTCTTATATCCGTCCACCTCTATGTATTCCTCCTGGCATTCCGCCAATATGCTGTCGAATTTCCTTTGCGTCTCGCGATACGGGAATTCCCTCAGGATGCGGTGCATCTCAAAGAACGTGCCGTTGTAGTCGAATTCCAAGTGCTTGCCTTTCTCTTCTTTCGACAGGTCGAGTCCCCATTCCGCATTCACTACTTCCACGGCCCTTTTGAAGTCGGAAGGCGGGACGAAGAAGTCGATGTCGCCGGGCATCCTCAGTTCGGGTTTGGGGTATAGCATCCCGATGGTCTGTCCTTTTACCACAAACATTTTCAGATGATGGGCCTTGAACAGTTCGCAGAGCGCCTTCAGGTTTTCGTTGATTTTCTTGTTCTCGGCGAGAAGAGAGTTTTGGAGTTTGAGCATGTGTATGACGCATTTTTTCTGCAGTCCCATGTTGTTGCTCCTCAAGGTGTCGCTAATCAGGCCCATGATGCATTGCTTGTCGCCATCCTCCATGACCAGGCGGTATTCCTTGGGGGTCATGTCAAAATGGTCGATGGGCGTCTTCCACAACGCCGATCTCACAAGCATGAATATGAAGTCTGATTTTGTCATTATACGCTATTATTATTCATCGCCAATGGTCTTTTGTCAAAACCCATTACCACCTATCGTGTGTCGGCGCCAAATTCCGTGCAAAATTAGCAATAAAAATGCTGAAACGAAAATTTTTCCTCCTTTTATGCGTGTTAAATCATCATATGGGGTGTTGTTTGGATGTTTTTGGGCGGTATTGGCCCACAAGTTTTGCAGGCCAGTCTTTGGTATTTGTCGAAAAAAACTTAAAAAGTGTCCTTCATAGGCGATATTAGGAAAAAATGTCGTAATTTTGCAGCCATTGTATTAACAACGAGGCTTATTGGGGCTAAGAGCAACGTATATGGCAGAATCGCTTAAAAATAAAACGTTCAAGGGTTTCATTTGGAGTGCGCTGCAGAAATTTTCCGTGCAGGGTGTCCAGTTTGTGGTGATGCTCATCATCGCCAAAATCCTTGGCCCACGTGCATTTGGCCTCGTGGGCATGCTTGCGATTTTCATCTCCATCAGCGAAACTTTTATCAATAGCGGCTTTTCGCAGGCATTGATTCGAAAGCAAGACCGCACCGATACCGACAACTGTACGGTGTTCTATTTCAACATCGTGGTGGCTGTCGTGATGTATATCGTCTTGTTTTTGATAGCCCCTTGGGTGTCCGTCTTCTACCACGAACCCGAATTGACCAAGTTGTTGCGTGTCATAGGCCTGGTGGTCATCATCCACTCCTTTGCCGTCGTCCAGCGCAGCATCTATACTGCCGCCATCGACTTCAAGACCCTCGCCAAGATTTCATTCACTTGTGCCCTGGTGTCGGGCGCCGTCGGCCTTTATATGGCCTACAGTGGCTTTGGCGTGTGGACGTTGGTGGGACAGCAGATGACCCGTGCGGCGTGCAGTGCCACTCTTTTGTGGTGGTATTCCAGTTGGCGTCCCAAACTCATCTATTCCTGGCAGTCGTTCCGCTCGCTGTTCGCCTTTGGTTCCAACATGCTGTTGAGCGGCCTGCTGAATACCCTCTACGGCAACATCTACCAGATCACGATAGGCAAGTTGTTCTCGGCGCAGAGCCTCGGCTTTTTTACCCAAGCCAAGACCATCGCTTCCTTGCCCTCGTCCAACCTAAATGATATAGTCGGCAGTGTCACCTATCCCGTGCTCAGCACCATCCAGAATGAGGACGAGCGATTGGCGGTCAACTACCGCAAACTGCTTCGCGTGTCGGCATTTGTCGTATTTCCCTTGATGTGCGGTCTTGCCGCCGTCTCCACCCCTTTGATAGATGTCTTCTTGGGCGAACAATGGCACTTTACCGCCGTTCTGCTTATCCCCATCTGCCTCAACATGATGTGGTATCCCGTGCATGCCATCAACCTCAACCTGCTGAAGGTGAAGGGCCGCAGCGACCTGTTCTTGCGCTTGGAGATTATCAAGAAGATATTGGGCATATTGGTGTTGGTGGCCACCACCTCCTTTGGCGTCTTGGTGATGTGCTACGGTTCCATTGTCAGCGGACTCCTCGCGCTTTTCATCAACACCTACTACACCGGAAAGTTCATTCATGTCGGCTTCCTCCGTCAGATGCGCGACCTCTCTGGCGTGTTGTTCGCCTCGCTCTCGATGTTCGCCTTGGTCTATTGCCTGACAATGTTGTTCACCAACTCCATCGTCCAACTCATTGTCGGTATCGTGGTGGGTGTCGCCTACTTCGCCCTCGTCTGCTTGGTGTTCAAGTTTGATGAAATTGATTACATTAAGTCCTTGATTATAAAGAAGAAATGAAAGAAGACCTCTCCCCTGTGATGGTGTCGATACGCTGCCTCGTCTTCAACCACGAGCCCTATTTGCGGCAATGCCTCGATGGCTTTGTGATGCAGCAGACGAACTTCCGTTTCGAGGCCATTGTCCACGACGATGTCTCCACCGACGGTTCCGTAGCCATCATACGGGAGTATGCCGAAAAATACCCCGACATCATCAAACCCGTCCTTGAGACAGAGAACCAATATTCCAAGGGAGGTGGAAGACTCAACATGATTGTTGACAAGTATATAAGGGGAAAATACGTGGCGATATGCGAAGGCGACGACTATTGGACCGACCCGTTGAAATTGCAGCGTCAATACGATTTCATGGAGTCACACCCCGACTGCAGTTTGTGTTTCCATGCCAACAATGAGTTGTATCCCTCTGGCGAGGTGATAGTGCACCGGCCCTCCGTTGTCAAAGAAATCTACACTTTGGCGGATGCCGTGGGCGTTGGTGGAGGATTTATGGCCACCAATGCAACTTTTGCCCGGTGGGACTATCTCCGGCAGGAAGGTCGACCCGATTTCTGGCGTAACAGTCCCGTTGGTGACTTGCCGATGATGCTATACTTCGCCTCCAAAGGCAATATAGGTTATATCGATGAGGTGATGTCTGTCTATCGCATGCAGGTGGCTGGTTCGTGGTCGGCGCGCCAGAACACATTGAAGAAGCGCACCCGCCACTATCATACCATCCTGAATCTTTATGACGCGTTCGACCAATACACTGGCTATCGCTATCACGATGCTATAGAGGCAAAGAAGAGCCTCAATAGAAGAAATCACCGCAGGGATGCCGTGAAATCTTTCTTTAGGTATATCCGTGATTTGATGAAGGTGGGCGGTTCGCGCTAAATCCCTTTCTGCACCGCCAAGTGGCCGTTCTCCACTTCCACTATGTCGCTGATTTTGCAATCGACGAATGGCACGATGGCGGTTCCCCAAGCCATGCCAACACCGAAGGCACTGAGCATCAGTTTCTTTTTCCCCTCCATCTTGTCTTTCAGTTCGCTGACGATGGTCAGCGGCACCGACACCGAAGAGGTGTTGCCATATTTTTGTATCGTCCAGGGGATTTTCTCCTTGTCGAGTTTCATTTTCTTGGCAATGTAGTTGTTGATGAACATGTTGGCCTGGTGGAAGATGTAATAGTCCATCGCGTGTATGTCTTCCCCCTTCGCCGCCATCAACCGCTTGATGTCCTTGGGCACCTCCACGATGACGAAGTTGAACACGTCAGCCCCTTTCATGAAAGCCTGTTCGTCGGTGCGGGCGTTTCCATATTCGTCGATGATGTACTTTTTCAAAGTCTCTGGCGTGCTCATCTTACGGTAGCCTCCCGCCGGAATCATGATCAGTTCGGCTCTTGAACCATCGGAGTTGAGTGAGAAATGGCTCTCCCCATATTTCTCGTCGCGCTCGATGAGGGCAGCCACGCCGGCGTCGCCGAAAATGAAGGCGGCACGGCGGTCTTTGGGCGAATAGACCTTCGAGCGGGTCTCCCCATCCAAAAGGAGCGCCTTCCTCAAGTCGTGCTTTTCCATGAAAGAATAGACGATGCTCAATCCATACATGAACCCTGCACACCCTAAGTTGACATCGAACGCCATGCACGACATGGGCAGGTGCAATCGCTCCTGCAAGAGATAGGAGGTGGCCGGCATGCGGTAGTCGGGCGTCTGAGAAATGAATACCAACAAGTCGATTTCCGAGCGGTCGATGTCGTTATCGACTAACAGTTTTTCTGCAGCCGCATGGCAGAGGTCCGACGAACAGGTGTTCTCGTCGGCGAAACGCCGCTCATAGACCCCAATCTTGTCCACGACTTTCCTCACCTCCTCTTCCGGGAAAATGTCGAGGTCGTATTTATAGTTGTCTATCACGTTGGTCGGCACAGCGGCCGCCATGGCCTTGATGCCCACGTTCTTGTATGTAATGATTGCCATAATTCTTAATGTTATGAAGAGAATGTAGGCCAGTATGTCATCAGCAGATAGCCTGTTATCGTCATCAGTACCAAAGTCATCAAGGTGATTTTCCAACCCACTTTGAGCATATATTGGGCAGACAGTCCATAACCCACGGGAATGGCCCTTATCGATGTCGGGATCATATACGCTAAATTCACGCCTATCGTGGCAGCATAGATGTAGGGAATCGGGTCTTGGCCAAGTCCACCTGCAATGGAAATCACAATGGGCACCACAACGGAGGCCGCTCCGGTGTTGGACGTCACATTGGCCATCAGCATGGGCACTGCAATGAAGATGCAGATAGCCACGATGCCACCGCTCAAACCTATCTGTGATACATATTCGCCTATCGCATTGGCGGCACCTGCGCCTGTAATCAGTGAACCGGCAGCCATGCCGCCCGCAAAGATGAACAGCATTTCCCAAATAATCCTACCCTGCACAGATTTCCACACCATCAGTCGGTTGCCGTCTTTCTTGTTGACTAAAAAGCAAAGGATGGCACAAATGATAAACGAGTAGGCAGGTTTCAGTCCAGGGAGAATGTCCTTATAGAATTGTCGGGTGAAGGAAAGCGTCATGGCCACGAGGAACAAAATCAGCGAGAGCCATTCCGCCGTGGTCATCTTCGGCATCTTCTTGTATTCTTTCTCAAAGAATTCGCTTGAACCACCCAAGGTGTCCTCCCGTTTGGTGCCCACCAACAGGAAAATCACGTTGCTCACAATCAGCACCACCATGATGGGAAGGAATCTGACAATCCAGTTGACATACATGTACTCCTCGCCTGTCAGTTGTTGGATGTAGTCCACCGTCACCAAGTTCATGGCACCTCCAAGAGGGGTGGCAAGTCCGCCCACGCCCACGGCGTAGGCGATGGTCAACAACAAGAGCGACCCTACTTTGCTGTGCTCGATGTCGCCTTGTCCTACATATTTTAGCATGGCTACGGCAATGGGCGTAATCGTTGCGCAAACCACCGAATTGGGCAGTACGGCAGAAAGCAAAACGGAAAGCATGAACCAAAAGACGAGTTGATATCGCACGTTGTCGCCTATGACCCTGAGGAAAACGGCTGCAATCCTTTTGTCAAGCCCCGTCTCTTCCCATGACACTGTGATGATGGACGCTCCAAAGAGCAGGAGGACGGTCTCCGAAGCATAGTTGGCGATGACCGGTTCCATCCCTGTCATGGGCAGAAGGGCATTGACAGCCATGGGCAGAAAAGCCGTTATGGCATAGTCAACAGGTCGTGTCACCCACCAATAGGCCATCCATAGTACAGTGCCTATCGCAGCCCTGCTTTCCATTGTCGCAAACACGGATTTTGGCAGGGCGAATAGGCATAGGACGAAAAGTGCCGCCCCTATTATTAGATGAAGCAATCTCGATGATTTAGACATGGCGACGGAATTTTAATATTCAACCAATTCTGAAATTCTCAAATGATTCGTCCAAAACTCCATACTCGCCCATGACAGGCCAACGCCGAAGCCACAGGCAAGACAGTGGTTTTCCTTTTGGCTCAGTTGCCCTGCCGCTCTCGTCACCATCGTAAGGGGTATGGAAGCCCCGGAGACATTGCCAAAGTCATCCATGCAGTAGGGTGTCTTTTCCTCAGGAAACTTTATAGACTTGCGGATGCGGTCGTCTATATACTTGTTGGCCTGGTGCAGGAAAAGGTAGTCGATGTCTTCCAACTGGATATGGAAAAGTTCAATCAGTTCCTTTAGTGACTTTGGAGGTCGGCGAATGGCGAAACTGAACACGTCCATCCCATTGAGCACGATGTCGGTTCCTTTGCGGAACACACCCGGCTCTATCTCGTGCTCGACGAGACTCTCGGGCGTGACGGGATTTCTGAACCCTCCGTATTCCGCCATGATGGCCTTTGCGCCCGACCCATCGACGCCGAAGACGAAGTTCATCGGGTGTGGATAGTCGGCGTCAAATTCCAAGGCGGTCACCGTGGCGGCGTCGCCAAACAATGGCCTCGATTTCCTGTCGTTGAGGTTGTGGCTCTGAGTGTTGGTCTCGGCGGCTATCAGCAAGCCCCGTTTCAAAGTACCGCTGTTCATCAATGCCGTCGCCACGCTCATACCGTACACCCAACCGGCACATCCCAAAGGGAGATCCATAACGAAACTGTCTTGCCGCATGCCCAGTTTGTCTTGTATGATGGGAGAAGTCATGGGTTGGATATAGTCTCTTGTCGTACAGGAATAGAGTAGCAAGTCCACTGACTGCATGTCCCAGCCAAGGTCTGCCACCATTTTCTCCGCAGCCTTGACGGAAAGGTCAGAGGCGGTGGTGCCTTTCTCCACGATGCGGTGTCTCTTGATGCCTGTCGATTCGATGATTTTCCTCGCCTCCTCCTTGTCCTCATAGAGGGGGAGTTCGATGTTCTCCTCGATGGTTTTCGGCACACATGCCGAAACACCGACAATTTTCACGTTTTGGGTAGTTAGGTGCGCCAATTTCTTGAACCTTTATTTGCCAAACAATAATCTTCTCTGTTTCTTCCCCAGACCATTCACTGGGATTTCTTCTATCCATTCGTATGCCGTCGGGCATTTATAGAGTGCAAGTGTAGCCTTGAGCCGCTCGTCAATCTCCTCGAACGACAGTTGGGTGGAACCTTTAAGAATATATGCCTTCACCGTCTCTCCCAACATCTCGTGGGGGTGGCTCACGCAGATGCAGTCGCCCACTCCGAGGTTGCAGATGGCTTCCTCCACCTCCACGGGACTCACTTTCTTTCCGCCCACGCTGATCATTTCCTTGGCACGACCAGTGAGGTAGATATATCCCTCGTCGGAGATATAGCCGCAGTCGCCTGTGCGGAAAAAGCCGTCAACGAAGGCATCCTTGTTGTCCTCGGGGTCAAGATACCCCACCATGGTTTGGTTGCCCCTCACACAAATCTCCCCGTCTATCGACCTGATTTTCATGTTGTCGGCAATCGGCTTCCCTACAGAGTCAAGATGGTCGGTGTCGTGATATTCTATCATCGCCGAGCGGTTCGACTCTGTCAAGCCATAATTGTGGCAGATGCGTGTGTCGGGCAGAAGCGCCACCAGTTCCTTCTTCCCCGCCATCGGCATGGCAGAGGTGCCAAACTCGATGTGGCGAAGTTGACCGGCAAACCTGGAAATGCGTGTGCCGCTGATTTTCTTGACGTATGCCCATGCGGCAGGGGCCATGCCGAAGGTCGTGACTTTGTATTTCTCAATCGTCTTGAACAGAAGTTGCACATTGGCGAAATTGGGCAACAGCACGACTGTCGCTCCATTCATCAGCGTGAGGTGGACGCGCCGCAACCCGAACGCATGGCAGATGGGCATGACGACAACTTCCACGTCCTCTTCGTCGTTTTGCACAAAGTCGCTCGTGTTCTTCGCTGCCCAAAAGATGTTGAAATGCGACAAGCACACAGACTTGGGCTTTGAGGTGGTGCCGGTGGTGTGGAGAATCTCGATGACGTCAGTGTCTTTCAGCCCCTTGGGCATCTCCTCGTAGGGGGAGGCGGCCTCTATTTCATCAGGCAGGTATGCCATGGCTTCTTCACCGGAATCGGGGTCGATCATCTCGTCGATGACCCCCAACAGTTGGGCACCGAAATCCATGTAGATGAAATGCGGCTCCTTTACAGCCGCCAACCGTATCGTGTCACCAGCCTTGAATCCCTTGGAGAGAATCAAGGCCGCCGCTTTCTTTATGTTCTGGCAGAGAAGGCTGTAAGATATTTGCTCCTTTCCCGCGATGATGGCCGTCTTTTCCGGGTGTCTCTCACACGCTTGAAAAACCGACTGGAGCAATGGGCTGTACTCGTACATTAATTGTCGCTTTTTATCTTTTCTATTTCTTCTGCAAACGCTTTTATAGAAGTGAGGTCGAAGATGTCGTCAGGTGGGAACATGATGCCGAAGTGCTCTTCCAACTGTGAAAGAATCATCACGTTTCTCAGCGAGTCCCATCCTTCAATGTCGGTCATGTCTGCCTCGGTGTCAAGTTGTTCGACGGGAATCTGGAGTATGGTGGAGACGATCTCCTTGGTTTCTTCCAAAATGTTCATCTGTCTTTTGTTTTTTATGCTGTTGTCGTTCGGTCGTATTAGACCCTTTCATGGCTCCCACAAGTCGTAGGGGAAGGTGTCGAGCAGTCCCTGCTGCATCTTCGAGAGGTCGGGCAGGGGCAACGGCTCCATCTGTTTGGCCTCCTCCAACGATTCGGCTATTTTGATGTCCCTTCGCCCCGTGCTATAGTAATAGTCCAAGTATTTGAAGTTAATTTTCTTGCCCAACCACCTAAAGAAGATGGCCGGCACACCATAAGCCTCAGCCAAGATGATGCCGTGCAGCGAACTGGTATAGACGATTTTGCTCGCCGCTATTTCATCGATGACATGCTTGTAGTCATTGGTGTTCATGCTCACCATTCGCTCATCGGGGTGCTCATTGCGGAAATCATCCTCCCTACAGAATTGGGGGATGACCAAGGAGTCGTGCATCTTTTCCACCTTGGGCTGGTAGATGAGCGGCATCAGAATGGCGGGGTCGCCAAAGACATTAGGACACTTGTACCCGTAAGTTTTTTCAAGAAACTCCTTTGTCAGTGGTCCCCGCAACGCCCTTATGTCCAGTTTCCTGTGGCTCAACTTCTGTAACCTTACTTCCCATTCCAACATGGGTAGGAGCATGCCGCTTCCCCAAATGGTGGCGTCTTGATACCCCCCTTGTATGTTCGACCCCACGCTATAGAAGTGTTTGGTCTTGCTGACGGGCTTGTCGATGTCAATTCCTTTCTGTTCCAACAGGTATCGGGTGATGACTTCGCCCAGACTGTCCCCCAAGTTGTATGGGTTGTCTTGATACATCTTATAACCAAACCTCTTGGGGTAATACTCAAAGAGATTGACACGGTTTTTCTTCGCGGGAATATCCAAGTACCTGGCATTGATGCCGTTGGCCTTGACGATGAGGCGTAGTTCACCCCACAGGTATTTCAGGGCCTTGATTTTGTCGCTTAGCATGTCTTTTCTCCTTGTTGTCTTCGCAATGTCAGGTATTCCACAAGTCGTAGGGGAAAGTGTCGAGCAGTCCCTGCTGCATCTTCGAAAGGTCGGGCAGGGGTTGCGGCTCCATCTGCATGGCCTCCTCATACGATGATGCCACCTTGATGTCCTTTCGCCCCGTGCTGTAATAGTAGTCCAGGTATTTGAAATCGATGTCCTTGCCTAATCCTCTAAAGAAGACGGCTGGTACGCCGTAAGCCTCTGCTAAGATGATGCCGTGCAGCGAACTGGTGTAGATGATTTCGCTGGCCAATATCTCGCTGATGACCGACTGGTAGTCGTCGGTGTTCATGCTGATGCAGTAGGTTTCGGGATGCTCCTCCCTGAACTTGCATTCATGGTAGAATTGTGGGATGACGGTAAATTTCCGTTTTTTCTCGACGTTGGGATGGAAAAATAGCGGCATCAGTATGGCGGGGTCTCCAAAGACGGCGGGGCATCTGAAACCCATGCGTTCGAGGGCTTTCTTTGTCTTTGGGCCACGCACCGCCCTGATGTCGAGTTTGCGTCGACTGAGTTTTTGCAGCAGGCGCATGCTCCCCGTTGGTTCCATCAATAAACCGCTTCCCCAAATGGTGGCATTCTGGTAGTTCTGTATGTTCTCGCCGCCGATGATGTTGGAGCCTACAGTAAACAGATGTTTCTTTCTCGGGATATGGGCATCGATGTCGATGCCCTTTTGGCCGAGCAGGAAAGTCACGATGACTTTCCCGAGGGAATCCCCTAAGTTGTAAGGCTTTTCGTTATACAACTTGTACCCGTATCTGTCGGGGTGGTAGTTGAATATGTTCACCCGGTTTTCCCGTGCAGGTACATCCAGATAACAATTGATGTCATCCGCATGCAGGATATAAGGAATCTGGTTCCTCATCCACTGGAAACTGTAGTATGCTCTCCTTATGAAATTCATCTCAGTGTGACGCCGCCATCAATGACCAAGGTGTGCCCCGTCACCCACGACGAAGCATCCGACAACAAGTAGATGATGGCATGGGCGATGTCTTTCGGTTCGCCGAAGCGTCCCAACGGATAATGCTTCATGTTCTCCTTCAACTGTTCTTCGGAGATGGTGCCCACCGACAGTATGCTGGTGGCCACGAATCCAGGGTTGACGCTGTTGCTCCTGATGCCGTTGGCCGCCATTTCAAGCGCCAATCCTTTCATGAAGGCGTTGAGGCCTCCTTTCGAAATGCCATACATGGTATTGCCGACAGTGGAAATCATCACGCCGCCGATGGACGATGTGAAAACCACCGACCCGCCCTTGGTGAGTTTTTTCTTCTTGAGCAGGCGCTGTGTGAGCAGCACAGGTCCAATCATGTTGACATTCAACACTTCGGAGAGACTTTCCTCATTGATGAACTTGACGGGCAGGGTCTTGACGATGCCCGCATTGAGCGACACCCCGTCGAGGTGCGGCAGACTGTCGGCGAAAGCGTGGATGCTTTCTGTTCCCGACAAGTCGGCAATGACCATCTGGTGACTTTGCCCCAACGAGATGTCGAGGGCGTCGAACGTCTCCTTGAGCCGTGTCTCATTGCGGCCAGTGACAATGACCGTTGCGCCCATTTTCGAGCACTCGATTGCCGTGCAGCGCCCAATGCCCGAAGATGCGCCCGTGACGAGGATGGTCTTGTTTTCTAAAGAAAAGGGATTATATGACATGGACTTGGTCGGTTTGTTCGTCAGAAACCTCGATGAGGTCGGAAATGACCAATTTCTCGGTTTTGAAAGCGACGGTGCCCCATGAGAGGCCCACGCCGAAACCACAACATACAAACGTGGTGGGCTTGTCTTCCACTTTTCCTTTCAGTTCGGCGACGATGGTCATGGGGATGCTGGCACCGTTGGTGTTGCCAAAGCGATACATGCTTGAAGGCACCTTCTCCTTAGGCAGTTTCAACTTCTTGACTATCATGTTGTTCATCATCATATTGGCTTGATGGAAGACAAACCAATCAGCGTCAAGATAGTTGAAGCCGTAGTGCTCGCCTAATTTTTTCACCGACTTGGGAGCAGTGGTGATGCCGAAAGAGAACACGTCCATGCCTTTCATTCTCGACTGCAACCGGGTCGTCTCCTTGCCGTCCAGCATTTCCTTGTCAAAACTGTTGATGGTTCCGGGGTTTCGGCTACCGCCATCGGGGGTGATGATGGCATCGAAACCACTGCCGTCGGTACCGAAATGAAACCTAATGGGATAAGCGCCTTCCTGGTATTCCACTGCAGTTACGGTGCCGGCGCTTCCAAACAGCGGGTTCAGCCTGCGCTTCTCGCCTCTGAATCGGGCCTTGGCCTCGCCGCACATGACGAGTGCCTTCTTGATGGTGCCGCATGACAGCAGCGAAAGGGCGGAACTAAGTCCATAGACCCATCCGGAGCATCCTAAGGAAATGTCGGCAGCATAGCACTCCTTGCTCAGTCCGAGCCTGTCTTGCAGGATGCAGGCGGTGGCAGGAAGAATGTAGTCGGGAGTCTGCGAAACGAAAAAGATGGCGCCTATTTCTTCTTTGCCCCATCCCAAGTCCACTATCAATTGCTCGGCTGCTGCATAGCACAAGTCGGATGTGGTCAGTTCAAAACTGACCCTTCTCTCCTTGACGCCTGTTGTCTTGACAAAATCCTCAGGCGAGTACTCCGTGGAAATGGAATCGTCCTTTGTGGGGTGCAGGTTGTCTGCAATGGTTTCGGGAACACCGGCAGCCATGCCGACGATACTGACATTTTTGAACTCCAAAAAAGCCATTATTGCCTTGCCTTTACGTTGTTGTACAGGTCCTCCACGGTCACGGCATTCTTTACGTCGTCACCCTTGAGTGCGATGTCGAACTCCTCGTCAACCATGGCGATGATGGAGAGTCCGATCAGCGACGACCATTCGTCCAAGTCGTGGAAAATGGTGGAAGCGGTGATTTCACTTGGGTCTGTGTCGTCGAACAACTCTGCAAAAAGTTCAACAAATTCATCTAAACTTTTCATGATTGCGTAATAAATTGAATGTTGGTTAAATTATTTTATATTTGTTCTTTCAAAAAAGAAATGTGTCGGTTTCAGAAGTCGATTTTCTTGGCGGGATTGCCAAAAACTTTCGTGCCGGGCTTCACATTGGTAATCACCACACTGCCAGCCCCGACATAAGCCTCGTCGCCCACTTTCAGTTTGTTGAGGATGACGGCATGGCTGCCTACGAACACCTTTCGGCCGATGATGGCATTGGTGATGTTGGCATATCCGGTGGTGGTGGAATAGTCGCCGATGACGGCATCCTGGCCCACCATGGAGGCGGCGATGTTGACGAAGTTGCCGATTTTTGTGCCGGTGCCGATGGTGGCATAGCCGTTGATCATGCATCCTTCACCTATTTTGACATACTCGCTGATCAAGGCGGCAGGATGAATTAAAGTGACAAATTGTGCGCCTCTTGCTTTCAGCAGCGTCGCCACCTTCTCCTTTCCGGCGGGAGAAGAAATGCCCATGGCAAATACCTCGTTTTCAGAAGGTTGCCAATCTTTTATGGTGCCGATGATTTTCCCGTCGATATCGTGGCCGTCAAGAGCGTCGGGAATATCGTTGATGAATCCCTTGATATTCCATCGGGGTTTGAGATAGTTCAAGTATCTTGCAAGAGAAAATGCCTCCCTCCCGAAGCCACCTGCGCCCACAATGATTAAATCTTTCATCTATATAATAATCAATTAATAATCTATGATATATTCGACTTACAACCAATTTGCAAAAGTCGGCATTATAATCGGGATACACAAGCAAATTTTGAAAAAAAATGTTAAACTCGGGCGTGCCTGTGCTTAATCAGCCTCCGTGCATGGCACCCTTCCTTTCCACAAATGTCTTTTTCAGTTTGCTTTTAGCAGTGCCAATATGCGCTCCATGTCGGCCTTGCCATACCTTTGGTCGATGGGTAGCGGCAGCATC
>CAMKSZ010000061.1 GCA_946415525.1 uncultured Prevotellaceae bacterium
TGAGGCGTACGTCCTCCCAATTCTGCATCCCGTAGGGGAGGCGCTTCGGCTTCTGTTGTTCCATGGTGGTCGTCTATTGCATTTTATACCGCAAAATTACTATTTTCCCAGCAAAATCCCATCATATAGGAATGAATTTTTTGAACTATAAATCCTATTAATAACCTTATGTCAGTCGGAAGCACATACGGGCACGGTCCATTGTCAATTGCTGGAGCATGTCCCTCATTGGCTCGACTTATCTTGAATTATAAACTTTTTCTCCGCTCTGTTTTGGAATATTAATAAAAAATGCCTACCTTTGCCGTCGATAAAACCAATACTAATAAAATTTATGGACGATTACCCGGCGGAAAAACAGATTTCGTTGGCGTGAGGCGGCAAAATATTTGTTGATCCTCATGCCGTGATGACTTTTTCACTACGCTAAACACGTGGAGGATGAACAAATGAAAACATTCTGGAACTACAATGGCGGCTTGGCACAACTAAGCGAGTGGCAGCCCAACTGTTGGATACAGGTTACATGTCCTACCGATGAGGACCGCCAGTATCTTGAGAAAGAGTACCAAATTCCCGACTATTTCTTGACCGACATCAGCGATACCGACGAGAGGGCTCGCTATGAATACGACGACGGATGGATGCTCATCATCCTCCGCATCCCATACGTCAAGGAAGTGAGGTCGCGCACCCCTTACACCACCGTTCCCTTGGGTATCATCCACAAGCGCGACATCACCATCACCGTCTGCTATTACGAAACCAACATGATGCTTGACTTCGTCAGTTACCAGCAGAAGAGGGGAGTGGGCTTCACCGACTATGTCGATATGATTTTCCGCATCTTCCTTTCATCCGCCGTGTGGTACCTCAAGCGCCTCAAGCAAATCAACAACCTGATAGAGAAGGCCAAGCGCAACCTTGACAAGGAGGTGAACAACGAGTCGCTCATCGGCTTGAGCCGTTTGCAAGATTCGCTCACCTATTTCGCCACTTCCATCAGGGGCAATGAAAACCTGTTGGCCAAACTGAAGTTCAAACTTCAAATCGACGAGTTGGACGCCGACATGATTGAGGACGTCAACATCGAGATGACGCAGGCCAGGGAAACCACCTCCATCTACTCCGACATCCTCGAATCGACCATGGACACCTATTCCAGCATCATCAACAACAACATGAACAACGTGATGCGTACGCTCACCTCCGTCTCGATTCTCATGATGTTCCCCACGCTCATCGCCAGCCTTTTCGGTATGAACTTGGTCAACGGCATGGAGAGCAGCAAATTCGGCTTCGCTGTGGCATTGGTGCTGTCGGTCGCAGTGTCGGGGCTGATATGGTGGATTTTCAGGCACAAGAGGTTGATTTGAATTTGAAATTTAGATTTTTTAAGAAAAAATTAGAAAAATATTAGGAGTTTTCGTTTTTTTTGCCTAAGTTTGCATTTTGATAAGTGTGAACAATCGAATCATAAACCTAAATGTGAAATGATGGACTCTCAAGACAAGGCCCAGACGCAGGGCGCACCCATTGAAGAGAATAGCGTAGTGGAACCCTCCAATGCAGTTGCTGACGCGCCAGCAGTAGAGGAAGTTGAAAAAGTGGAAAACGTAGAGGCTTCCGCTGCCGAGACTCCGGCACCCGAGGCTGCTCCCGCCGAGGAGAAAGCCCCGGAGGAGGTGGCACCTGCCGAAGAGGCTGCACCTGCTGTGCCTGAAGAACCCGCTCCCGCCGAGCCTGAAGAACCCGCTCCCGCTGTGGCTGAAGAGGCTGCTCCCGCCGAGCCCGAAGAAGCCGCTCCCGCCGAAGCACCCAAGAAAGTGTACAAGACCAAGAAAGAAGTGCTGGAGAGAGTGATTGAACTGGCTCACGGCGACGAGGTGCCCTCCAAGGAAGAGGTGGACACCCTCAAGACCGTTTTCTACAAGATGCACGTTGCCGAGCGTGAGGCTGCCTTGAAAGAATACATCGATGGCGGCGGCGACCCAGAGGCCTATCAGTTGCTTCCCGATGAGGACGAGGAGAAATTCAAGGCCGAAATGGTCCTTATCAAGGAGATGAGGTCGAAGCAGTTCAAGGAGCAGGAGAAGGAGAAAGTCGAGAACTTGCAGAAAAAACTCGCCATCATCGAGAAGTTGAAGACGATGGTCACTTCGCCCGAGAATGCCAACCGCTCCTATCAGGAGTTCAAGCGCTTGCAGACCGAGTGGCGTGAGATCAAGGCCGTGCCTGCAGAGAAAGCCAACGAACTGTGGAAGACCTACCAGCACTATGTAGAGCAGTTCTACGACCAGATACGCCTCAACAGCGAGGCCCGCGAATACGATTTCCGCAAGAACCTTGAGATCAAGACCAAACTTTGCGAGGCCGCCGAGAAATTGGCTGAGGAGACGGATGTTATCAGCGCTTTCCATCAGTTGCAGGAACTTCACCAGCAATATCGTGAAGCCGGTCCTGTGGCAAAGGACTTGCGCGAGGAAATCTGGAGCCGTTTCAAGGCCGCTTCCACCGTTATCAACAAGCGCCATCAAAAGCATTTCGAAGACCTTCGCTCTCGCGAGGAGGAGAATCTTGCCCGCAAGACCGAGTTGTGCGAGCGTGTGGAGGCCATCGCCAAGGAAGAGAACAAGGGTGCTGCCGACTGGGAGCGCCATACCCGCGATATTATTGCCGTGCAGGCTGAGTGGAAGACCATCGGCTTCGCTCCGCAGAAGATGAATGTCAAGATTTTTGAGCGCTTCCGTGCCGCCTGCGACGATTTCTTCGGCCGCAAGACACAGTTCTTCCGCGACTTGAAGAGCCGTTTCGCCGAGAATGCCGAGCGCAAGCGCGCCCTCGTGGAGCAAGCCAAGGCCCTGCAGGACAGCACCGACTGGAAAGCCACCGCCGACAAGTTGACAGAGTTGCAGCGTGAGTGGAAGACCATCGGCATGGTGCCGAAGAAGTTGGGCGACCAACTGTGGAATGAGTTCTTGGGCGCTTGCAACAAATTCTTCGAGGCACGCAATGCCGCCACCGCCGGCACACGTGGCGAGGAGCGCGAGAACTTGGCCAAGAAGCGCGATGTGATTGCCCGTCTGCGCAAGGCTGCCGAGGAGGCTGGCGACGACCTGCAAGCCACCGTGCAGTCCTTGGTCGATGAATTCAACTCCATCGGTCATGTGCCTTATCGTGATAAGGACAAGATTTTCAAGGAATACCATGAGGTGCTCGACCAGTTGTATCGCGACCTCAATGTCTCGGTGACCCGCCGCCGTTTGGACAACTACAAGAACAACCTCCGCAATGTGGCTGAGAAGGGTGCCGGCGCCCTCGACAACGAGCGTACGCGCCTGATGCGCCGCTACGACGCCCTGAAACAGGAAATCCAGACCTATGAGAACAACCTCGGGTTCCTGAGTGTTTCCAGCAAGAAGGGCAGCAGCCTCATCGACGAAATGCGCCGCAAGGTGCAGAAACTCAAGGACGACCTCGACCTCGTCAAGGCCAAGATCAAGGCGCTCGATGCCGAGGTTGACGAGGAAGCCGAAAAGGAAGGCGACGAGTAAACAGGAAACAACAATAACCCAATAAAAGCGGGTGTGTCATTCGATTGACACACCCGCTTCGTTGTTCTTTGCCTATGAAATGCGGCTAATAGGGGGAAATGCCGAGAGACTAAATTTCCTCCAAAGCCTGGCGGAGCAATGCCCAGAAAGGAGCGATGGTGGGGATGTAGCAGCGCTCGCTGGTGGTGTGCGGGCTCTTCATGGTGGGACCGAGAGACACCACGTCAAGATGTGGGTACTTGCCTAAGATGACAGAGCACTCCAGTCCGGCATGGTCCACTTGGATGATGCCGTCCTCGCCGTTCTGCTCTTTGTAGATGCGCAGCAGGTGGTGCAGTATCGGACTGTCGGGGTTGGGGTCCCATCCGCCATAACTGCCGGCTGTCTCCACTTTCATGCCAGCCATGTTGAAGCAACTCTCCAGCATCTTCACCACATAGTCCTTCATGTCCTCGCGAGAGGAACGGGCGAGAATCTTGATGACAGCCTTGCCGCCCTCGATGTCGATGATGGCAAGGTTCGACGAGGTTTCCACGACTTTGGGATAGGAGGGAATCATCCGCACCACTCCGTCGTGGCAGGCATAGATGGCATCGATCAGGTTGTCCTGGATTTCCACAGGCACCTCCTTTTGGGGAGCCTCCACCTCTTCGACCAGCATCTCGATGCCGCTCTCGATGTTCTTGAATTGGTCCTCCAGGTCGGCCTTCCAGTCGGCCACGAGTTCTTTCAGCGCCTCCACGTTCTCTGCCGGCAAGGTGAGCACCACTTCGGCCTTGAATGGAATGGCGTTGCGCATGTTGCCGCCATGCCAGCACGCCAACCGTGCCTCGCACTCCTCGATGGCCTCGCGCACGAAGCGCACCATCTGTTTGTTGGCGTTGGCGCGACCTTCGTGGATTTCCAAACCCGAATGGCCGCCGCGCAGTCCCTTGAGCGTCACTTTCACTGCCACGTCTTCGGGGTCGGTGTCCACCTCTTGGTAGTCGAGTGTGGCGGTGACGTCGATGCCGCCGGCGCTGCCGATGACAAACTTGCCCCAATGCTCGGAGTCGAGGTTGAGCAGCACGTCGCCTTCAAGTTCTTTCTCGGGCAGGCCGTTGGCGCCATACATGCCCGTCTCCTCGTCGGCGGTGATGAGCGCGTTGATGGGGCCGTGGCGCATGTCCTTTGCTTCCATTACCGCCATGATGGCGGCCACGCCGATGCCGTTGTCGGCACCCAAGGTGGTGCCCTTGGCCTTCACCCAGTCGCCGTCAATCCATGTCTCGATAGGGTCGGTCTCGAAATTGTGGGTGCTTTCGGGGCTTTTCTGCGGCACCATGTCCATGTGGGCCTGCAGTATCACGCCCTTGCGGTCTTCCATGCCTGGGGTGGCGGGCTTGCGCATCACGATGTTGCCGGCTGGGTCCTTGAAGGCATCTACGCCAGCCTCGGCAGCGAAGTCGAGCAGGAATTGTTGTATTTTCTCTAAGTGGCCCGAGGGGCGCGGCACCTGTGTCAGTGCGTGGAAGTTCTTCCAGATGCATGCAGGTTGCAGGTTTTTGATTTCACTCATACTTTCATTTTTAAGGTTAATATGCTTTGGATTGTATTTGTCGATGGTTCATTGCTCGGCAGCCCGCGGCACGGGGCGCGTCAGTGCCAATGCCACCCATGCCATGATGCCCAGCACCACCACCAGCATTGTCTGGATGAAATGGACAATGAGCACGAACATGAGCGCCATGTCGCTCGTGACGCCGTAGAGGATGAGCATCGTCTTCACCGAGAAATGCCATGGGCCGGCACCGTTGGGGGTGGGCACGATGACCGCTATGCTGCCCACGACAAACGCCACTAATGCACAACCGACGCCCAACGACTGCGTCTCGGAGAAGCAGAAGAACGTCAGGTAGAAGTGGATGAAGTAACTGAGCCAAATGCCGATGGTGTGGGCAAGGTAGAGCGGGATGTTGTCCACGTTGCGGATGGAGATGATGCCTTGCCAAAGGTTGCTCGCCGTGTCTTTCACCTTGTGCCCGATGTCCATCTTACGCACTAATATGGCGATGAGCACCAGTGCGGCGAGCAGGCAGATGAAGGTGACGATGTAGCCCGTGGTGGTAAACCGCCCCAAGATGACGTCGATGCGGGTGCCGGTAGTGTTGAAAAAATGGTGGAAGACAGGGATTTGCAGCAAAAAGGTAATCAGCGTGATGAGCAGCACCACCACGCTGTCCACCGCCCGTTCCATCACCACCGTCCCCAGCGATTTCGCAAAGGTCACGTTGTCGTAACGCTTCAGCACCCCGCACCGCAGGAATTCGCCCATCCGTGGAATCACCAGGCTGGCGGCATAACTCAGGAAGATGGCGTTGACGGAGGTGGAGAGGCGGGCATGCTCGCCGAGGGGCGCAAGGGCTTGGCGCCACCTGAAGCCACGGCACATCTGGGCGGTGATGCCAAAGGGCAGCGACAGCAGCATCCAGGTCCAGTCCATCTCGTGCAGCAGGGCATATTTGATTTGCCCGAAGTCGGAGTCGCGATACATCCAATAGAGTATCGCGCCACCGAGAAGCAGCGGCAACAGTACCTTTGCGACTTTTTGTAGTGTATTGCCCATGACGTTTGCTGAGGATGGTCGTGTTAGAATCAGACAACAAAGTTAAGCCTTTTTATTGAGATAAACGAATCTTTTAGGCAGTTTTTGTGCGACGCAATGAAAGAGCGGTGCCTCACGGCACCGCCTCCCTTGAAAAACTTATATAATACACTTCGGTTGATGCGAAGACAAACACCCGTCCCGCGCTGGCAGGGAAATAGGTGGCAACATCCGACAAAACGCCCATGACGCCTGTACGTATGTCAACTATAAATAATTCGTTTTGCCGCACCCCTTACATCGAGAGGTGGCGACAAGCGCGGATGGCTTGAAAAGGCAGGTCTTCTGACTTTGTTCCGCTTTCAGGCGCCTTCCCGCCAAGACTTGGCAGTGGCATTCAGCCTGATGCGATAATGGAACTCACAGCTGCGAGACAGTCGGGGAATCACACCCCGTTCCCTTTGCTAATCGCGTGGAGCGAACCTTTACTTTGCAAAGATAATGCAATTATCGTTTTCTTCAAAATTTTTCCCCTTTTTTTTTCGTTTTAACACTACTTTGCCTTTTTTTGAGGATAAAATTTGCATAAATGGGCAAAAGTGCTTATATTTGCAACGTAATTCTTGACTTTTTATTTCAAAACTTAAAAATACAACGCCTATCGAAACAGCATTACTTAATTAGAATCAATCATTTAAGGAATGGAACATCTGAATGAGATGACAGATGAGCAATTGGCTCTGTCATACATTAAAGGCGATAATAGAGCGTTTGATTTGTTGTTGTCAAGGACGCAATCCAAACTCTTCACCTATATCATGTTCGTGGTTCGCGACCACGATATGGCCGACGACATCTTCCAAGAGACGTTCGTCAAGGTCATCACCAAGTTGCAGCAAGGCAAATACACCAATTCGGGCAAGTTCAGTGCATGGTTGGTGAGGATAGCCCACAATGTCATCATGGACTGGTATCGCGAGCAGCGGTTGGAGAGGGTGGTGGAGCCTACGGAGGACAACGACCTTTCGAACATCAGCGATGAGTTGCTCGACATGAACGTGGAAAACCAGTTCGTCAACGAGCAGGTGCTTAAGGATGTGCGTCGGATGATGGACATGCTGCCCCCCACGCAGCGTGAGGTGTGCTATATGCGCTTCTATCAGGAGATGTCGTTCAAGGAGATTGCCGAAGCCACGGGCGTGAGCATCAACACCTCCTTGGGGCGGATGCGCTACGCCATTCTCAACCTGCGCCGCATGGCGCGTGAGCACCACATCGTCTTGCAACTCGACTGATTTTTTGCCATCAAAAAGGGCATAAGCATGAGAATATGCCATTCTCGTGCTTATGCCCTTTTTTTAGTTTTTATAGCCTCTATAGATTCTATAGATTCTATAGTTTCTATAGCCTCTATAGTCTCTCTATCCTCTCTATAGAGCCTTCAGGCTATGGATGGTCGCAATGGGGTCCTTCGCCTTGAACACATGGCTCCCGCTCACCAGCACATCGACACCGGCGGCCACCAATCTCGGAGCGGTTTCCTCTTGCACGCCGCCGTCCACCTCTATCAGCGCGTGGCTGCCGGTCGAGGCGATGAGTTGGCGCAAGCGGCCCACCTTGGCGATGGTGTTCTCGATGAATTTCTGTCCGCCGAAGCCCGGGTTCACGCTCATCAGCAGCACCATGTCCACGTCGGCGATGATGTCTTCGAGCATCGCCACCGGGGTGGTGGGGTTGAGGGTGACGCCAGCCTTCATCCCTGCCTGGTGAATTTCCTGCACGGTGCGGTGCAGGTGGGTGCATGCCTCGTAGTGGATGTTCATCATCATGGCACCGAGGCGGGCGGTGCGCTCGATGTAGGCTTCTGGGTGAACGGTCATGAAATGCACGTCGAGCGGCTTGCGGCAGATGCCCGCCACCGCCTCAAGTACGGGGAAGCCGAAAGAGATGTTGGGCACGAAGACACCGTCCATGATGTCCATGTGCAACCAGTCGGCCTCACTGCGGTTGATCATGTCTATCTCGCCTTGCAGGTTGGTGAAATCTGCAGCCAATAACGAAGGTGATATCATCGTTGCCATGGTCGGTGGGATTTAGTTGAGGCAATAGGAGGTATGGTGTCCGCCCATTCCCATCACTCGATAGGTGCGTGCAAATTCTTTGATGAAATTGAGTGTTCGTGTTGACGGTTCTGTCTCTTCATGGGTAAAAATATTCATAGGCAAATCATTTAAGTGATATTATATTTAAGTAACGAATGAAAATCGTGCTTTATTATAAAAAACGGAGGATTTATTTTGCATTTTTTATAAGAATCGTTATCTTCGCGTATTGATATGCGACAGTGGTTTTGTTTTGTAGTGTTGTGGCTGTTCTTATGGGGATGCAGCGACAATCGCCGGGCGGGGGAGCACTTCCGCCAAGGGGCGCATTATGAGCAACAAGGACGCCATGCCGACGCCATGCGCGAATACCGGTTGGCGGCAGGTGGCGACAACGACAGCGGCTATGTGGTGAAAGCGGTCGATGCCATCGGTCACCTCTATCTCGCCGCCGGCAACCGCGACGAGGCGCTCGCGCAATTCCGGCAGTCGCTCCGCCTCGCCACCGACGCCCACGACACCGCCATGATGGTGCTTTCGCTGCGCGACATGTCGAGGTGCTATCGCGGCGACGCCCCCCAGAGTGCCCCCGACAGTGCCATCGGTTGCTTTGAGCACGCCGACCGCCTCATCGTCGCCGCCCGTCTCGACAGTTTGCGCATCCAGTTGTGGCCCGAGTGGTTGGCAGTGACCATGGAGGCAGGCCAACTCGATGCCGTCGCCCGCATGTTGGACCAGGATGTTGGCGTCCCATCCTCCGACGACCAGGGTCCGCTGTGGTTGGCGAAGGGAAGGGCGCAACTGATGGTGGGGCGGCGCAGCGAGGCTGTCGCCAGCCTGCAACAGGCCGCCGCTAGCCAGAATGTCAAGACCCATGCCGCCGCCACGATGCTTCTTTCGCAAATGGAAGCCGACGACGGACAATACGAACCAGCATGGCTGAGTGCCATGGAGTGTGTGGCGATGCTCGACAGCATCAATCGCCAGACGGTGGCTGCCAACCGCAACCATGTGGAGTCGCTCGCAAGGCAGTTGGAGGTGGAGCGCGAGAATGCCCATCTTCGCCTGCGCCTGGTGCTCATTGGCGTCGCCACCCTGCTGTGCATCTTGGGGCTGGTCGCCTTTTTCAGGAGCAAGACACGTCGCTTGCGGCAGGTGGCGGAGCGCTATCGCCAAGCCCAGGAGGCCATGAACCGCAACAGCGAGGCCTATATGGCGGCTGCCGAGCGCAACATCGCCCAGTTGACGACTGAGATAGAGAACGCACGCCAGCACAACGACCAGTTGGAAGCCCAACTGCTCACGCTGAGTCGCCAGCGCGAGGAGCAGCGGCTCACCGAGGTGCGCGAACGGCGCACCCAACAGGAAAACCTGATGGCCGCCTTCAGGCAGACCGACCTCCATGCCGCTTTCGATGCCGTGGGGCAGACCGGGCAGGGTGCCATCGACGAGGAGCAGTGGCGGCTGTTGGAAACCTTCGCCGACCAACATGCCGGACAGTTCGTCGAGCGGTTGATGCAATACTACCCCAAGATGAAGCCCAACGACCTGCGGTTGTGCCTGTTGGTGAAGATGGGGTTCACCAACCTGCAAATGTCCAATATCTTCCACCGCACCCAGCAGGCCACCACCAATGCCCGAAAACGGTTGTTTGCCCGCATCTTCAACAGGGAGGGCCAGTCCGACGACCTCAATCGGTTCATTCTCTCCTTCTGATAGCCGCTAAAGGCATTTGTGAAGTTTTTGTGAATTCACTTTCGCCCCGAAAATGCGATTTGATGCCTATATTTGCAGCGGAAAACAAAAAATTAGGATTATGCTGAACTTTCAACTAAAAATCGCCATCGCCGCTTGCATCTTGTCTTTGACAGTAACAGCCGAAGCCGCCGAACCGGATTCGCTGTTGTATGCACGGCAAGTCAACTTCGATAATTTCGCACAGCGATATCCGCAAGAGAGGGTGTACCTTCACTTCGACAACACGTCATACTATAAAGGAGAGCATATCTGGTACAAGGCATACGTCGTCGAAGGTGGCACGCTGCAACCCTCGCCGCTGAGCCGCATCCTCTATGTGGAACTCGTCAACCCCATCGGCTATCCTGTGGAGACGCAGAAACTGATGGTCAGAAACGGGCAAGCCAGCGGTTCTTTCCTCTTGAAGGATTCCCTCAATTCCGGTTTCTACGAGGTGAGGGCCTACACCGCCTGGATGCTCAATTTCACACCTTCCTTCTATGAGGGGTCCAAGGCCAAGACGGGCGATGCCTATAGCCACGGCTGGGACCGTATCACCAAGATTCTGACACGCGAGTTCTTTGGCGAGCGCTTGCAACAATACCTGCGTGGCAATGTCGGCATCTTCAGTCGGGTGTTTCCTGTCTATGAGAAGGTGGACAAAGGACAATACGACCAGCGCCTGATTGCCAGGTTGCCCAAGGCCACGGCATCGCTTGAGGGCGACGAGCGCGACCGCCTGTTGGTGGACTTTTATCCCGAGGGAGGCAACCTCGTGCGCAACATTCCCACTCGTGTGGCGTTCCAAGCCCGCACCAAGGAGGGGCGCACGCTCAACGTGGAGGGGCAGATTGTCCGCAAGGGCAAAGCCATCGGCACCTTTAAGACCGACTATGCAGGTCGGGGGGTGTTCAGCGTCACCGCCAACGAGAACGACGAGGAGGAAGACCTGGCCGACGGACTCAAGATGAAATTCTTCTACAACGGGAAGAATTACACCTTCAAATTGCCCAAATCGCATAAGAGAGGATATGTGCTCAACGTGTTCAACAGTGGGGGAGAGACCGTCAGGGCCACCGTGGCACGCAACAGTTTGACTCCCGGCGAACGGTTGGGACTGAGTGTCACCGCACGTGGCGCCACCCTCTATTACGACGCCCTCGACCTGACCGCCGACCTGCGTGCCGACGTGACCATCGAGACGGCGTCGCTGTTGACAGGCGTCAACATCTTTACCCTCTACAACGAGCAGGGCAAGGTGCTGGCACAGCGCGAGGTGTTTGTCAACAATCACGACATGGACGGTTTGCGCCTGCAGGTGACGATGCCGGAAGGAGAGGAGAAGCCCCAACCTTTCGGGAAGGTGACGCTGCAGTGCCGACTGGTGGACAAGGATGGCAATCCTGCCACTGGCCGCAACAGGTTTTCTTTGGCGGTGACCGACAAGCAATTCCGCGAAGGCACCTATGCCGACGACAATGCCATGACCTACTTGTTGCTGTCGAGTGAACTCAAGGGTTTCATCCCTCATCCTGAATATTATTTCGAGTCCGACGACCATGAGCACCGTGCCGCACTCGACCAGTTGATGATGGTGCAGGGATGGACGCGATACGACTATGAGCGCATGATGAGCGGCAAGCCATGGTCGCCCATCATGGCCATCGAGCGTGGCCTCAATTTCCGCGGCCGTGTCGTGGGCGACCATGGACCTTCCGACGACTATTTGATATGGAAGAAAATCAAGCAGCCGGTATGGGTGTACAACGAGACGCGTAAACCCTTCTCGGGCTTCTCGACGACGGAGGTGATGACCGATTCCTTAGGATTCTTCATGTTCAACATCAACCCCTTCTTCGGCAAGGCACGCATGTCGCTGATGCTCAACAAGGAGAGCGCGTCGGTCATCGGCAATGAGGCGGCGGGCATCCGTGGCCACAGTTTCACCATCTACAACAAGAAACGCCCCATCTTCCTCATCGACAAATACATCGTTCCGTTCAATGCCTACTCACCGGTGGCCCGCAATTACGACTACTATGAGACCAAGGCCCTCAACGAACCGGTGGACAAGAACATCTTCAAGACTGGGTTCATGGCCTCTGCCAACGACTATGGCGTGGCGTATTTCGACAAGGCAACCAACACCTACACCCTCATGGACGTGGTGAAACATGGCCGGCGCCGGTGGACCGACTTCCGAAGCATCCAGCCTGTGGCTGTCATCGACGTGCGCGACCTGATGAGCCACCTGTCGAACATCTTCGGATCGATCAACGATTTCCATATTAGAAAAGTGGATTGGGACGAATTTCGACTCTCGGGCAACGACCAGACGAAGGGGGGATGGTGGCAGCCCGGCGAGGGCAACGTGCAGAACAATTTCGGCGACGACAACTTCTTCGCCGACATGGAGAAATACGGACTGGGCCAGGAAAATGGAGAAAACGGGCAGAATGAAGGCGATGTCAACCATGTCGATCCCGTGAACGGGAAGTTGAAAAACCAAGCCGAGGAAGAAGGGCGCCGTGCAAGGGCCATGCGCGTCTATAACCGCTGGTGGAAGAACAGAGACCATCGTTTCGCAGCGGCCGATTTGTCTTATTACAATTATAAAAAACTTCTCTTGCTGCTCGGGTTCGACGGTGCCAACTTGGAACTGATTGATGCTCCCGACCATGGTGAACTGCCCTCATTCCTTCCGCCGGGTGTCTATGGCGAGACCAAGTTGCTGCCCACGGGCTTCAGGTTCTTCCCTGCAGACATCAATATCAGCAAATTGCGTCTTTATGCCGATGTCAACGACCGCTCCAACATCCATCGTGAGGGAAGATACTTGGAATACTTGACTCCGTTCTCGCCCGGCGGTACGACCAGCGACCTTCATCCCCTGACGTCGATTATCAACTTGGAGGTTGACTCCATCTACCCCGACGGTGTGCCAGAGCCCGATTTCTATGGATACAAAATCAACTTCCAAGGACTGAGCGAGCCCGACGAGTTCTATCGTGTGGACTACAGTCGCCAGCCACTGCCTGAGGAGGGCGACTTCCGCCGTACGCTCTATTGGAATCCTGGCTTGGCCACCGACGAAGAGGGCAAAGCCAAGGTGATATTCTACAACAATGGCTTCAGCACTTCCTTCGCCGTGAGTGCCCAGGGAGTCACGTCCAACGGATTCATCACTACGGAGGGAAAACCATGAACAGGATGTCGTATTCCGTGCCCATGAGGCACCCCTTGGGCCTGTGGCTGCTGGCCGTCTGCTGGTTGCTGCTGTCGGCCCTGCCCGTGGCGGCACAGTCGGCTGGAGGCCAGTCGGTAGCGAAGGCGAGAATCCACTGGAACGCCCGCATGGACGCCGCCCATACCGTGAGCCTGCGCACCGTGTTCGACAACACGTTGCAGGTGGAGGCGGTGTATGTCGTCCAGCGAGGGAAGGTGAAGCGCGAGGCGGTGCAATGCCAGCATTTGCAGTCGAGCATGCTGACTGCCACGCCGTTGTCGTTCACTTTCTCCTGCGATTTCGAATACCAGGGCTTGCACTACCGCTTGCGCGGACAGTATTCCGCCAATGCCTCCGCGCCGCAGCAGAGCATCAGGTGCATCCCCCTCACCTTGGGCAAGGACCTCATGGAACAGGGGGGCTATCAGAAATAACATAGTTTACATCCCTCGCTGCATGGCGAGACAACACCACTGACAAAATGTTGAGAAATTGGTTAACCTTATTGTTGCTGACGGCTTGCACCGTGTTGCAGGCACAAGAGCAGGTTGTCGCCCGGATTGTCGATGCCCGGACGAAGCAACCGCTGCCTTTCGCATCGGTCTATGTCAACGGTTCCAACAGTACCATCAGCAATGCCGACGGCGAGTTTTTGGTGGAGGCAGCACTCACCGATACGTTGCGATTCACCTATGTGGGTTACAAGACCCTTCGGCTGTGTGCCGCCGACGTCCACTCTACCGTCCCCATGAAAGTCGATGACATGACGTTGGGTGAGGTCATGGTGATGGGTACCGACATGATTGTCAAGAAGGTGTACGAGCAGACGAAGAAGGAATACAAGGCCAACAAAAAGGAACAGAAGAATTTCTTTTTCCGACAAACAACCTTCTGCGACAACGAGTGCTATGCCTTTTTGGAGTCGTTCTTCTCGGGGCGCTCTGCCGTGCAACTCCGCAACCTTGCCTTGGTGACGGGCAGGTACGTCTCTTTGGCGAATACGCTGACTTCCAATCCCATCAATTTCTACACTTTCACACAGGTGCCTGTCTTTTCCATTGGAGGGAGTGTCTCGCCGAGGGAACAGTTGGTGCCGCTCTATACTCGCTATTACAAGGCTTACGAGGTGAAGAGTCAGGCTGTGAGCGATGGCGAACAGACTGTCTATCGACTTGATTTCGTGCCTCGCGACACCACCCGCTGGGCGGTGAAGGGTAGCCTGTATGTCGATGCCAACAGTTTCCAACTCCTCAAGTTTGAGGGCGAGGGGCAGATGGATGTCGTCGAGCATAAATACAGGGGAATCGGTTGGATAATGCCCATACAGTATTCCTTTGTGGTCAACTACATTCACGACAACGACTTCACCGAGGTGGGCAGCGTGTATTTCAAGACCCATTTCACATGTGTCGATCACGATTTCGACACCACTGGCACCCTATACAATGTGGGCGAGCGTTATGTCCAAGGGCGCGACAAGATGGAATTCGACGACAACCTGCTGTGGACCATTCGCAAGCAAGGCCTCAACAACGAGTTTTGGGAGGAAAACGAGGTGGTGAAGCGCACCCCCCTTGAGGAAGAGGCCTTGGAGTTGTTTGAGCACGACAACCTCATCGGGGTTTATTAAAATAGGTTTGAGGCCTCTATAGCCTCTATAGTTTCTATAGCCTCTATAGCCTCTATAGTTTCTATAGTTTCTATAGCCTCTATAGTCTCTATAGCCTCTATCCCCTCTATCTCCATCAAAATCGACAAGAAT
>CAMKSZ010000062.1 GCA_946415525.1 uncultured Prevotellaceae bacterium
TCCAACTACAATGCCATCTACGGGTCGTTCGCCGCTTTGCCGCTGTTCATGTTGTGGGTGCAGTTCTCGTGGATTATCTGCCTCTTCGGGGTGCACCTATGCTACACCAACCAGAATATGGAGCGGCTGATGCCCGTTTCCTACAATGAGGACATCTCGCATCAGTACCGGATGAGGCTGTCGGCGATGCTGCTGTCGGCCATTTGCAAAAGATTCGAGAAAGGCGAGAAACCCTATACGCCCCTCAAGTTGATGCGGGCGACGGGCATACCGACACATATTGTGGCGGACTTGCTCAAGGGGATGGAAAAGGCGGGGCTGATAGTCGATGTGACCGGGGGAAACCGCGACTTGGTGCCGGCTTACATGCCTGCCCTGGATATAGCGGGCATCTCCGTGGGGGTGCTCATCGACCGGTTGGAGAGCCTTGGCGACTGGAATCTTGACGAGGTGAGCCAGGAAGAACTCGATGAGCCTAACTGGCGGAAAGTCATTGATATAAGGGCTGATTATCTGGGGAAACTCAGGCAAGTGCCCATCACCGATCTTGAAACTTCATGACATCGGCGATGTAGCGCTCGATGGCTTCGTTGTTCAGACGGCTCATCCTCACCTTGTTGATGATGATGGTCATGAGATAATACAGCACACAAAGCGCACATCCCCAGCCGACGGCGATGAATAGGTTCTTCACCGTCGTCTCGAAAAAGGCCATCACCACAAACGGAGCGATGAAGATGATGGAATAGATGGTGTACTTCTTGCGGAGGGAGTCGATGTCGTCGATGATGGCTTGTTTGTAAAACATGTAATCGTCGAATTGCTCCTCGCTCACACCATAGTCTTCCAATTGGGGAAAGCCTGCGTCATCGCGGTGCTCGGCTATCACTTTGCGCACGCGGTGCTCCATGTCGTCAAGTATATTGCTCATTTTGCTCCTTTTTGTTGCGAAGATACATCAAAAACTTCTTTCTTGCAAATAAAATTTTGTCTTATTCAAAAAAAAACGTAATTTTGCCAAACATTCTCTACGAAATACGATAATTATGGAGTTACCTGATTTCATGTCCTATTCCGATAGGTTCTCTGCAAAGGGATTTATCGAGAAAATATCGAGGATTGCCAAAAGGGCAGGTGTCAAACTTGTCTATTCTGCACTCGTGCTGTTCTATACCTTGCAGAGCAGCGAGGTGCCGGTCAAGGACAAGGCCATCATCATCGGGGCTTTGGGCTATCTCATCAGTCCGCTCGATGTGCTGCCGGATGCCATACCCATCGTGGGACTGAGCGACGACCTCTCGGTGCTCGTCTATGTCATCAGCAAGGTGTGGACGGATGTGCCCGAGGATGTCAAGGCGAAGGCGATGGAAAAACTTTCGGATTGGTTCGATGACGACGAACTCGACGAACTCGACGAATTCATCAGCGGGAAATTCAAGGATTTACAATAAACTGCATACAACCTGTAGCGTCCCTACATCTGCACTTTTCGTGTGCAATGTAGGGACGCTACGTATGTCATGATGACAGGTGATTAGAAGAACAGGCTCGAGAGGGCGTAGGCGACGAGGGTGGAGACAATCACGCTGACCAATCCAGGCATCATGAAACTGTGGTTGAGCAGGTACTTGCCAATCACTGTCGTGCCCGAACGGTCGAAGTTCACCGTCGCAATGTCACTCGGGTAGTTGGGGATGAAGAAATAGCCATAGACCGAGGGAAGGACACCCAAGAGCACGGGGCCGGAGATGCCAAGGGAGTAGGCCAATGGAAGCATGGTGACCACGACGGCACCCTGTGAGTTGATCAGCACCGACACCAAGAAGAAGGCGAATGCGATGGCCCAGGGATAGGCTGTCACCAAGTCGCTTAGCATGGCTTTCATCTCGGGCATGTAGTTGTCGAAGTAGGTGTTGGCCATCCAGGCAATGCCGTAAATGGCAACGACTGCCACCATGCCGCTTTGCCAGACGGCTCCTGCCACTGCTTTCTTGGGCTGTGCCTTGCAGAAGATAATCATAAGGGCGGCTGCCGAGATCATCACGATTTGAATCACGAGGTTCATGGCGAGTGGCTTGTCTTTCTTGGTGGTGGCTTTATCGACAAGCACCTTGGCCTTGACCAGGTCGTCGGTCTTCACGTTGATAGGCTCGCTGTTGGGGGCGGGTATTGTCACCGTTTCGGTAATGTGGACTTCCTCGCCATCCACTACCTTCTTCACCACGGATGTCGTGTCGATGGAGGCAGGGGTGATGGTCACGTTCTTGGCATTGCCATCGACGACGACGCTGCTGTATTCTGGCAGCAGGTTCACCTTGAATACTTGTGCGAATGAGAAGGTCACAATCACGAGGAGGGCGGCCAAGAAGATATAGACGGCACGTTTCGACTCGGGCTGGATTTTCTTGTCGAGAGTGGTTGCCGTGTTGCCATAAATATAGGAATATTGGGCGGGGTCCTTGAGTTTTTTCTGGAACTCCGGGTCCTTGTCGAGGTCTTTGCCACGTCTGTAGGAGCAGGCGGCGGCGGCAAGAAGGCCGCAGACACATGCCGGTATCGACACCATCAGCACTTGTGGGATGGTGATGTCAAAACCATTGGTGTTGGAGATGGCGACAAACGATACCACGGCTGCGGCAATGGGCGAACAGGTGATACCGACCTGAGAGGCGATACTGGCCACACCGCAAGGACGCTCCGGGCGGATGCCTTTCTTGAGGGCGATGTCGCAGATGATGGGCATCAGCGTATAGACCACGTGGCCTGTTCCAACAAGCACGGTGAGGAAGAAGGTGCAAAGAGGGGCAAGGAAAGTGATGCGGTCAGGATGCTTGCGCAAGAGTTTCTCGGCTATCTGAATGAGCCAATCCATACCGCCTGAGGCTTGCAGCACGCCGGCACAGGTCACTGCTGCAATGATGATGTAAATCACGTCGGTCGGAGGTGTGCCTGGCTTCAGGTGAAAGCCAAATACGAGAATAGCCAAACCGATGCCGGAAATGGCACCCAGGGCGAGACTGCCATAGCGTGAGCCTACCCACAACGCTCCCAATACAATGAGAAGCTGAATAATCATTAAATAGTCCATAGTATTAATATTGTGTTATTAGATTTCTAATTTGCAAATATAATGTCTTTTTGGCAAAACCAAAAATAATATTCACCTTTTTTCTCCATTTTGTTTCAAAATGCCATTAAAAGGGCATGGAAAGACAAAAAATAAGCCACCTGCGGCAGCACGTCGCAGGTGGCAAAAGAATGTAGGGTGTAATTTTTCTTTATACGATGCCCTGGGCCATCATGGCCTTGGCCACTTTCAGGAAACCGGCCACATTGGCACCTTTCACATAGTTGATATAACCGTCGGCTTCTGTGCCGTACTTCACGCAGTTGGCGTGGATGTCGTTCATGATGTCGTGCAACTTGGCATCGACTTCCTCGCGGCTCCAGCGCAGACGCTCGGAGTTCTGGCTCATCTCAAGACCCGACACGGCCACACCGCCGGCGTTGGCTGCCTTGCCCGGAGAGTAGAGTATCTTGGCGCTTTGGAAAATCTTGATGGCTTCGGGGGTGGAGGGCATGTTGGCTCCTTCGCTCACGGCGATAATGCCATTGTCCACAAGGGTTTGGGCGGCTTCGCCGTTGATCTCGTTCTGTGTGGCGGAGGGGAGGGCGATGTCGGCTTTCTCCGACCAGGGCTTGGCGCCTTCCACATATTTCACGCCAAACTCCTCGGCGTATTCGCGGATACGGCCGCGCTCCACATTCTTCAGTTCCATAATCCAGTCGAGTTTCTCGCGGTCGATGCCGTCGGGGTCGTAGATGTAACCGTCGGAATCCGACATCGTCACCACCTTGCCGCCCAATTGGATGCACTTCTCCACTGTATATTGGGCTACGTTGCCGCTTCCAGATACCAAGATGGTCTTGCCCTTAATGTCAAGTCCGCGGGTCTTCAGCATGTTCTGCAGGAAATAGACATTGCCGTAACCTGTTGCCTCGGGACGAATCAGCGAACCGCCGAACTCAAGGCCCTTGCCGGTGAGCATGCCGGTGAACTGATGGGTGAGTTTCTTGTACATGCCGAACATATAGCCTACCTCACGGCCGCCAACGCCGATGTCGCCTGCGGGAACGTCCTCGTCGGGACCTACGTGGCGGTAAAGTTCGGTCATGAAGGCTTGGCAGAAACGCATCACCTCTGCGTTGCTCTTGCCACGGGGCGAGAAGTCGCTGCCGCCTTTGGCACCGCCCATCGGGAGGGTGGTCAGGGAGTTCTTGAATGTTTGCTCAAAAGCAAGGAACTTCAGGATGGAGAGGTTCACGGATGCGTGATAACGGATGCCGCCTTTGTACGGGCCAATCACGTTGTTGTGCTGGATGCGGTAGCCCATGTTGGTCTGGACATTGCCTTTGTCGTCGGTCCAGGTCACGCGGAAGGAGACAATCCTGTCGGGGATGCAAAGACGCTCGATCAGGTTGGCACGCTCGAACTCGGGGTGCTTGTTATACTCTTCCTCGATACTGCCTAAAACTTGGCTAACTGCCTGAATGTACTCTGGCTCGTTGGGAAATCTCTGCTGAAGATTCTCTACAACTTTTGATGCAATCATAATCTTTTTACTTTTTATTGGTTGTCAAATAATGTTTCCTTGTTTTGATGTTGCAAAGGTAAGCATTTTCCATAAACCAACAAACAAAATGAAAGAAAAATTAAAAAAATCATATAAAAAAGTCACTTTTTTAGTGTTTTATCAGATAAATAGGCGTTTTTTAGCGTATTTTCTTTCATTTTTGACATAAATCAATTTTCCCTTCCCCCGCTGCAGGTGCATATAATAAAAAAGGTCGCACATTCTTCAATGTGTGACCTTTTTATATATAGGGAGTTTGGGAGTTGTTCCGTATGTTGCGTTGATAACGCAACAAGTCATTGTTGTGCAGGCGTATCGGGTTTCTTTGGCTTCCGGCGATGGCGGGGCTTGCGCTTTTTGGGTGCTGCGTCGTTCGACGAGGTTTCGTTGGGAAGGGGAGCCTCATTGCCCTTCGGGGCTACAATGGCTTCCTTCTTGTCCGTCTTGCCACCCTTTCGCCCGCGGCCCCTGCCCCCGCCATGACCCGGGCGACCGCCACGGCCGCCTCGCCCTCTGCCGTTGCCGCGCAACTTCATCGGCTTGTATTCGGGGGCTTCGCCCAAGCCGTCGGGCAGTGCGACTTTCTCAACGGCGTAACCGAGGAATTTCTCTATTTGCATGAAGTCGCCAATCTCGCGGCCACGCACAAAGGTGATGGCCTTGCCGTCGCGCTGGGCACGGGCGGTGCGGCCGATGCGGTGCACGTAGTCTTCCGAGTCGTGGGGCACGTCGAAGTTGATGACCGTGGCAATGTCGTCGATGTCGATGCCGCGGGCGACGATGTCGGTGGCGACGAGCACGTCCACCTGACCGCTCTTGAAACGGTACATCATCTCGTCGCGCTGGCTCTGGTCGAGGTCGGAGTGCATCTCGCCGCTGTTGATGTGCATCTGGCGCAACGAACGGTTGATTTCCTTCACTTTCTGCTTCGAACCGGAGAAGACAATCACGCGGCTCAGTTCGTTGTTCTTGAACAGATGGCGGATGATGCCCAATTTCTGGTTCTCGTGGCAGACGTAGGCTTGTTGGAGGATATTGTCGGCGGGACGGCTGACAGCCAACTTCACCTCGACAGGGTCTTTCAACAATGTCTTCGCCAACTGCTCGATTTTCGTGGGCATGGTGGCAGAGAACATGATGGTCTGGCAAGTGTCGGGGATGTGGCTCGCAATTTTGAGGATGTCTTCGCTGAAACCCATGTCGAGCATGCGGTCGGCTTCGTCGAGGACGAAAAACGACAGGCGGCTGAGGTCGGCATGGTTCATCGTGATGTGGCTGATGAGGCGGCCGGGGGTGGCAATCACCACGTTGGCGCCCAATTGCAGGCCTTTCGTCTCCTGGTCGTAGCGCCCGCCGTCGTTGCCGCCATAGACGGCGACGCTGCTGATGCCGTCGAGATAGTAGCCGAAGCCTTCCATCGCCTGGTCGATTTGCTGCGCCAACTCGCGGGTGGGGCTCATGATGATGCAGTTGATGGCGTCTTCGGGGTAATAGCCGTCGTCGATGAGGCTGAGGATGGGCAGCAGGTAGGCGGCTGTCTTGCCGGTGCCGGTTTGGGCGACGCCGATGAGGTCGCGACCGTCGAGGATTTCGGGGATGCACTTCTCCTGGATGGGGGTGCAGGTCTCGAAACGCATGTCGTCGAGCGCGTCAAGTATGTTGTCGTTTAGATATAGTTCATCAAATCTCATTGTTGCATTGGTTGGTGTTGTGGGGATGGGGCACCGCTATCTCGGGGCCTGCCTGTAGCAGAAATAGGCTACGAAGGCGAAGATGATGTTGGGCGTCCATGCCGCGAGGGCGGGGGGGAAGCCGGCGTTGATGGAGAACGACGACGATACGGTCTGGAGCAGGATGTAGGCGAAACTGAGCACCAGGCCGATGCCCAAATACATGCCCATGCCGCCCTTCCGCTTGCGCGAGGAGAGCGAGGCGCCGATAATCGTCAGGATGAAGGAGGCAAACGAGGTGGCGATGCGCTTGTGGAACTCCACCTCGTACTGCACCACGTTGCTCGACCCACGACTTTGTTGCTTGGAGATGTAGGCGAGCAGTTCCGGACTGGTGAACGTCTCTTGCTGGCCTTTGGAATAGACCAGGTCGGTAGGCTCCATGATGATGGTCGTGTCCTTGACGCTGCCCTGGGTGATGTGCTCTTTCAAGCCGCGCAGTTCGCGGTTTTTCCAGTTGTACATCTTCCAGTGGAATTTCGTGTCGCTGATGGTGTCGTAGCGAATCTCGGTGGCTGTGAGGTGGCTCACCAACTTCTTGTTCTCAAACTTGTCGAGGCAGAAGCCGTAGCCCACCTTGCGGTTGTTGTCGTAGTGCTGGATATAGGCGATGACGCCTTGGTCCACTTGCAACTGCACGTTCTGGGCGGTGGTGATGCGCCGCTTGTTCTTGTAGAGCGTTTCGAAATTCTGCCGGATGACCGTCCCGTGGGGTATCACGTAGGAACCTAAGTAATAGGTGAGGAGCGAGATGATGACGCACGAGATCATGTAGGGGCGGAGCAGGCGCTTGAACGACATGCCCGATGCCATGATGGCGATAATCTCGGAGTTGCCGGCGAGTTTCGAGGTGAAGAAGATGACGGCGATGAAGACGAACAGCGGACTGAACAGGTTGGCGAAGTAGGGCACGAAGTTGGCGTAGTAGTCGAATACGATGGCCTTGAGGGGGGCATGGTATTCCGAAAACTTGGCCAAGTTCTCATTCACGTCGAACACGATGGAAATCGAGATGATGAGGATGATGGAGTAGATGTAGGTGCCGATGAATTTCTTGATGATGTACCAGTCCATCCGTTTCAGGAGGCGGGTGGGACTGATGTACCAAAGCAGGTGCAGCAACCAGCGCAGGGCATGCCCGACACGGCTGGAGGCGCGGCGGAGGCTCCGCGCTGCCTTCAGTAGTGGCAGGTATTTGCGCATGGTGGATGGCTTCATCTTTCTTGTCGTCGTGCTGATGGGTTAAATTCGCCTTCCTAATTGGTCGATTACGCTGGCTTTCCACGAGGTGAAGTCGCCGGCGATGATGTGCTTGCGGGCATCGCCCACAAGTCGCAGGTAGAAGGCAAGGTTGTGGATGCTGGCTATCTGGAGGGCAAGCAGTTCCTGTGCCTTGAACAGGTGGTGCAGGTAGGCTTTGCTGTGCAGGCGGTCCACGGTGCAACCGTCGGGGTCGATGGGGGAGAAGTCGTTCTCCCATTTCTTGTTGCGCATGTTCATCGTGCCTTCGTAGGTGAAGAGATTGGCATTCCTGCCGTTGCGGGTGGGCATCACGCAGTCGAACATATCGACGCCGCGCTCGATGGCCTCAAGGATATTCTGGGGGGTGCCCACGCCCATCAAGTAGCGGGGACGGTCCTTGGGCAGGATGCCGTTCACCACCTCTATCATCTCGTACATCACCTCCGTAGGCTCGCCAACTGCCAAACCGCCGATGGCATAGCCGTCGGCTTCCTTTTCCACCACATGGTGGGCGGCCTCGATGCGGAGGTCCTTGTAGGTGCAGCCTTGCACGATGGGGAACAGGCTCTGCCGGTGCCCGTAGAGGGGCTCTGTCTCCTTCATCCGCTTTATGCAGCGGTCGAGCCACCGTTGTGTCAGTCCGAGGCTCTTCTTGGCATAACTGTAGTCGCTCTGTCCGGGAGGGCACTCGTCGAAGGCCATCATGATGTCGGCGCCGATGATGCGCTGCGTGTCAATCACGTTCTCCGGGGTGAAGATGTGCTTCGAACCGTCGATGTGGGAGCGGAACTCGCAGCCTTCCTCGCGCAACTTCCTGATGCCGGTGAGCGAGAAGACTTGGAAACCGCCCGAGTCGGTAAGTATGGGGCGGTCCCAGGTGTTGAAGCGGTGCAGGCCGCCGGCGGCACGCAGGATGTCGAGGCCGGGGCGCAGGTAGAGATGGTAGGTGTTGCCCAAGATAATCTGGGCGCCTATCTCGTCGCGCAGTTCGCTGAAATGCACGCCCTTCACGCTGCCGCAGGTGCCGACGGGCATGAAGATGGGGGTGGCGATGGTGCCGTGGTCGGTACTGATGAGGCCGGCGCGGGCGTCGCTCTGTGGGTCGGTGTGCTGGAGTTCAAACGTCATGGCTCTTGCGTTGGGTTCGATGTCTCGATGTCAAGACTGACGGGGTTGGACACCGTCTCGTCGGTCAGTGCGAAATCCCATACGTCTTGCACGTTTTCCACATAGTGGAACTCCACGCCCTTGAGATACATCGAGGGAATCTCGTCGATGTCTTTCTTGTTGTCCTTGCACATCACGATGTCGGTGATGCCGGCACGCTTCGCGGCGAGTATCTTCTCCTTGATGCCGCCCACGGGCAGCACCTTGCCGCGGAGCGTGATCTCGCCGGTCATCGCCGTGTTGCGGCGCACCTTTCGCTGGGTCAGTGCCGAGGCTATCGAGGTGGCTATCGTGATGCCGGCAGAGGGGCCGTCCTTGGGGGTGGCGCCTTCGGGCACGTGGATGTGGATGTTCCACTGGTCGAAGATGCGGTAATCGACACCGAGACGGTCGATGTGGGCCTTCACGTATTCCAAGGCGATCACGGCGGATTCCTTCATCACGTCGCCGAGGTTGCCGGTCAGGGTCAGTTTGGAACCCTTGCCCTTGCTCAGGGAGGTTTCGATGAAGAGGATTTCGCCGCCCACGCTGGTCCAGGCGAGGCCGGTCACCACGCCGGCATAGTCGTTGCCTTGGTAGATGTCGCGGTAGAAGGGGGGCTTGCCGAGCAGGTCGTCCAACTTGTCGGGCGTAATCTTGGTGTAGGGGATGGCGCCGTCGCGGGCCTTGAGGAAGGCCAACTTGCGGAATGCCTTGTTCACTTGCTTCTCCAACTGCCTGACGCCGCTCTCGCGCGTGTATTGCTCGATAATGCGCTCGATGGTGGGTTTCGTGAACGTCGGGTGGTCGGTGAGGGTCGAGAGGCCGGTGTTCTCCAACTCGCGGGGTATCAGGTGGCGCTTGGCTATCTCTATCTTCTCCTCGGTGATGTAGCCGCTCACCTCGATGATTTCCATGCGGTCGAGCAGCGGGCGGGGAATGGTGCTCAGGTCGTTGGCAGTGGCGATGAAAAGCACCTTCGACAAGTCGTAGTCGATGTCGAGATAGTTGTCGTGGAAAGCATTGTTTTGCTCGGGGTCGAGCACCTCAAGCAGGGCGGACGCGGGGTCGCCGTTGATGGTGTGCTGCGTCACCTTGTCGATCTCGTCGAGGATGAACACGGGATTGGAGGAACCGGCTTTCTGGATGCTCTTGATGATGCGGCCGGGCATGGCGCCGACATAGGTGCGGCGGTGCCCGCGAATCTCCGATTCATCGTGGAGACCGCCCAACGAGATGCGCACGTAGTTGCGCTTCATCGCCGAGGCAATGCTCTTGCCAAGGCTGGTCTTGCCCACGCCGGGAGGGCCGTAGAGGCAGATGATGGGCGATTTCAGGTCGCCACGGAGCGACAGCACGGCGATGTGCTCTAAAATGCGCTCCTTCACCTTCTCCATGCCGTAGTGGTCGTGGTTGAGGATGCGCTCGGCGCGCTTCAGGTTCATGTCGTCCTCGGTATATTCGCCCCAGGGCAGGCTCACCATCGTCTGGAGGTAGTTGATCTGGATGCTGTAGTCGGGACTCTGTGGGTTGAGGGTGTCCAGTCGGTCGAGTTCCTTGTAAAACACCTTCTCCACTTCCTCGCTCCATTTCTTATCGGTGGCTTGCTCGATGAGTTCCAACCGCTCGGGGGAACCTTCGCCGTTGCCCAATTCTTCCTTGATGTTCTTGATTTGCTGCTGCAGGAAATATTCACGCTGCTGCTCGTCGATGTCCTCGCGGGTGCGGGTGCGGATGTTTTGCTTCAGTTCCACCAGTTGCATCTCCTTGTGCAGCACCTTCAAGAGCATGAACACACGCTCCTTGGTAGAGGCGCATCGCAGGAGTTGTATCTTGTCGGGCAGGTTGAGGGGCATGTTCGAACTGATGAAGTTGACGGCGACGATGCTGTTCGAGATGTTCGACAGGGCAAACTGTGCCTCGTCGGGCATGTCTTCGTTCTTCTTGATAAACTCGATGGCGAGGGCGCGGAGGTCTTCCACGGCGGCGCTGAACTCTGCGTCGTCGTCGCCAGGCAGGTCTTCATGCTCGGGGGTCGTGTTGCCGGTCATGAAGGGACTGTATTTCACAATCTTGTCGAGATGGCATTTGCCCAAGCCTTGCACGATGGCGGTCATGTTGTTTGAACCGGGCATCTCAAGCACGCGGATAATCTTGGCATAGACGCCGGTCTCATAGAGGTCGTTGGCTTTGGGATGGTCCACGGAGGGGTCTTTTTGGCAGAAGATGGCGATGACGCCGTTGGATTTGTCGCCCATCGTCTTCACAAGACTGAGGCTGTTGGGACGGCCCACCAGCACGGGGGAGATCACGCCGGGGAACATCACCATGTTGCGGGTGGCAAGAATGGGGATGCCGCCATCCACTTCCACTTCAAAAAGATGGCGGATGTCGCCTTCGTAGTCTGCTATCATTTGGAATGCATTGTTTTGTTCTCTGTCCATTATTCTTTTGTGTTTATCGCTGCAACATGCGATTGAGGCCGCTTTTTCATGCCTGAAGCGGCAGATGGCACAGCGAAGATTTGCCTGCTTCGCCAATTAATCCGCAAAGTTACTGCAAATTTTTCATTATTCACGATTTAGATGTGGCTTTCATCTGTTTTTTTTGTTATTTTTGCAAACATCATGCCAAATACGTTCTTTAGATTCAAAAAATTCATCGTCCACCAAGAGCATTGCGCGATGAAGGTGGGCACCGACGGCGTGCTCTTGGGAGCATGGGCGAGAGGGGGAGGGCGCATCCTCGACATCGGGACGGGGACGGGACTGGTCGCCTTGATGATGGCGCAGCGTTTCCCCCATGCCCAAGTGGATGCCATCGACATCGATGCCGACGCTTGTTCGCAGGCCGTGGACAATGTCGAGGCGTCGCCGTTTGCCGAAAATGTGAAGGTGGAATGCTTGTCGGTGCAGCGCATGGCGGGCGACGAACGGCGGTGGACTGCCTATGATGCGGTCGTCAGCAACCCGCCTTTCTTCGAGAATGCGCTCAAGGCTCCGGCATTGGCGCGCAACAGGGCGCGACACAACGATACGTTGCCTTATGACGAACTCTTCGCTGCCGTGAGGAGACTCATCAGCAGCGAGGGGCAATTCTCTGTCATCATCCCGTTCGACTACAGGGGAAGGTTGGAGCAGGAGGCGGCATTGTGGGGGTTTCATTTGGTCAGGCGGTGCGCCATACGCACGACTCCTGCCAAACAGCCCAAGCGGTATCTGCTGGCTTTCTGTCTTCAAGCGGGTGAGTTGGAAACTACCGAGGGTGTCTTGGAGGTGCAACCGGGCGTGAGGTCGGAATGGTACCGACAACTGACAGAAGATTTCTACCTCTGAGTGGTTATCGCGTCAACTTTCGCCACAGGTGCTTTTTCAGTGCGAGCATGTTGCGGCCGTGGTGGCGAAGGCTGTTGTGGACGTCGCTGATGTCGCTGAGAAACTCGCTCACGGCACTTTGAAGGGCGTTGGGCTCCATGCGGCTCGTGTCTTCGGCTTCGTGGTTGCACACCACCTTGATGCCGTGCTCCACCACCGCCACTTCCAAGCGGTCGCCCATAATCATGGGGTCGCCGTCGAAATGCACAGGGCCTTCGCCTTCACGGGTGATGACGACGCGTTTCGCCTTGAAGGTCTTCACCTTGCTGTTCTTGTCAAGCGTCTTGTTCATCAGGTCGAAACTCACCTGCGCGGCTTCCATGATGCTGAAGGGTTCCATCACGATGATGTCGAGCATGCCGTCGCTCATCGAGGCATGGGGGGCGATATAGGCGTTGTTGCCGTATTGCGAGGCGTTGGCGCATGTCACCAAATAGGCTTGGTAGCGGTGGTTGCCGCTCTCGTCTTCTATCCGGTATAACTCGGGCTGGTATTTCAAGCCTTCGGCAAGCACTTCTTCCAGGTATTTCAAGGGGCCGCGTCGATTGCTCGAAGCGAATTTCTGGCTGATGAACGCGTCGAACCCCATCCCGCAGGTGCAAAAGAAGGGATGCTCGTTGATGGTGCAGTAGTCGAGGGGATGGATTTGGCAGGAGTTGATGATTTCTATCGACTTGCGGATGTTCACGGGGATGGACAAATGACGGGCAAGGCCGTTGCCGGAACCGCAGGGCAAAACGGCCATCGCCGTGTCGCTGCCCACCAAACCGCAACCTACTTCATTGATGGTGCCGTCGCCGCCTACCGCCACGACGATGTCGATGCCATGCTCCGATGCCTCGCGGGCCAATATTTCCGCATGGCCGGCCCGCTCCGTGTACCTTATATTATATTCAAATTGCTCCTTGTCTATGTATTGGTCAATCAATTTCGGAATGCCGTTCTTCTTGATCGAACCAGAGATAGGATTCATGATGAATGTCACTTTCATGTCGAAGGGATTTGATGTGTATCCTGTCTTTTCTGCGTGCAAAATTAAGAATTATCAGTCATTTAACACTTTAATGTCGTGGTTTTTTTTGCTTGTTTTATTTTTTTTGCAAAAAATAGCAAGAATACAAACCTTTTTTGCTACCTTTGCAGCCAAATTAATGATAAAGTAATGGGATTGTTACAAGAAAGGTATAAAAAATACCGTGAGCCGCAGAGATTCATGGAGATGGGAGTGTATCCCTATTTCAGGGCAATTTCCGGCAAGCAGGGTACTGAAGTGGAGATGGAGGGCCAAAAAGTATTGATGTTTGGTTCCAACGCATATACAGGATTGACGGGCGACCAGCGCATCATCGACGCCGCCAAGGCCGCTCTCGATAAATATGGTTCGGGTTGTGCAGGAAGCAGGTTCCTCAATGGCACCATCGACTTGCATGTGGAACTGGAAAAAGACCTTGCTGAATTTGTTAAAAAAGAGGACGCTCTCTGCTTCTCTACCGGTTTTTTCGTCAACTCTGGTGTCTTGGCGGTGATTTGTGGTCGTGAGGACTACATCATCTGCGACGAGCGCGACCATGCCAGCATCGTCGATGGCCGCCGGTTGTCGTTTGCCAAGCAACTGAAGTTCAAGCACAACGACATGGAGGATCTCGAGAAGCAACTCCAAAAATGCGATCCCAACGCCATCAAACTCATCGTGGTGGATGGCGTGTTCTCCATGGAGGGCGACTTGGCTAATCTGCCCGAAATCGTCAGACTGAAGAAAAAGTACAACGCTTCCATCATGGTCGATGAGGCGCATGGCATCGGTGTCTTCGGAGAAGAGGGCAGGGGAGTGTGCGACCATTTCGGCGTCACCGACGATGTCGATCTCATCATGGGTACGTTCTCCAAGAGCCTCGCCAGCATCGGTGGGTTCATCGCTGCCGACAAGGACACCATCAACTATCTGCGCCACACTTGCCGCACCTATATCTTCAGCGCATCCAACACTCCGGCTGCCACGGCGGCTGCCAAGGAGGCACTGCACATCATCCGCACCGAACCGGAGCGCAGGGAGAGACTTTGGAAAACCACCAACTATGCGCTGCAGCGTTTACGCGAGGAGGGTTTTGAAATCGGCGACACCGAGAGCCCCATCATCCCGCTTTATGTCAGGGACGTTGACAAGACATTCATCGTCACCAAACTGGCTTTCGACAATGGCGTCTTCATCAATCCCGTCATTCCGCCGGCATGTGCACCGCAGGACACGCTCGTGCGCTTTGCCTTGATGGCCACCCACACGAAAGAGCAGGTGGAGAAAGGTGTCCAGGTGCTCAAGAAAATCTTCGTAGAGCAAGGAATCATAAAATAAATAACCTAAAATTTGCAGGGTCGGAAATAATTGCATACCTTTGCATCCGCATTTCCGACATCATGCATTCGGGGTGTAGCGCAGTCCGGTAGCGCTCCTGGTTTGGGACCAGGCGGTCGCAGGTTCGAATCCTGTCGCCCCGACTTTTCTGAAATTCAAGTGCTTGATTATCAGGCACTTGAATTTTTTTAACACCGAATTTGCACAACATTTGCACAACATCCCCTTTTTTCGGGGTGTAAAATCGTGTTTAATTTCGTATCTTTGCCAGGGAAGATTAAAATATTATATGTATGTCGAATGATGAAAAATACACAAAGAAAAGGCATGTCCCTAATGACGATAT
>CAMKSZ010000063.1 GCA_946415525.1 uncultured Prevotellaceae bacterium
AGGTGGAGGTGGATATTGCCCGATGAATCGGGGAGGATGGGCGCGCCGTTGTTGACCGAGATGGAGCGCACCATCTTTTGCTGGATGGTGTGGACGTCGGCTTGCAGTCCGAGATCGGCCTGCTGCCTGGCTTCGGATTCGGCGGCGAGGGCATCGGTGAGGGTGGTGAAGATGGAGCGCACGCCCGGGGTGAGTTTTTCGAGCGATACGGCATCGTCGGCGATGTTCTCCCCATAGACGAACACCCCGCCGAACAACACCCTTGCCGTCCATTGACCCTCGGGCCTGCCGTCGGCATCGACATCCACATCGTGCTTCCACATCAGCACCGACATGTTACGCACATGAAAACCGCCGAAATGGACGTACTCGCCAGGAGTGGAAGAAAGGTAGAACACATTGTGGTCGGCAGGGCGTATCGGGTTGGTGGAAGGGTCGGCGATGCCGCAGAACACATACCCATCGGCAGCGATGCCATTGACGATGTCACGGGCAGCACGATAAGCCTCAAGGTCGAAGGCCTGTGCGAGCGGGATGCTGTCGGCCGCCTTCTCCCAAGAACCTTGAGAGGTGCAGTTCCACAACTGCGGTTGCGCATTGTCGCCGACGAGCGCCCAATCGCCCGACTGCGGCGAGGGATAAGCCCCCTTGAGCGCCTCGACGGAAGTGAAGAGTCCGCAATCCCTGCCATGCAGGTGTCGGCAGACCAGTTGTCCCTCGATGCGCACGTCGCCCCTGAACGTGGCAGGCTGTTGGAAGACAGCCTTTCCGCCCACCCTCAGTTGTCCTGCGAGGTGCAAGTCGCCCGTCTGTTGCAGCAGTCGGTAAGACCTCCCCCCATATCCGTCGTTGGCGAGCCAACAGCGGCGCATGTTGTCCCAGTGATAGTCTATACCCGCCACGGTGAGGCACTCCCCGAGATGCCCGCCATGCGGGTAGGTGCGCCACACCTCCTCCATGGAGGCGAAGGCGCCGAGATAGTAAACAGGTAGATGATTTTGCATGATTGTAGAAAGTTCAAATGTTGTTGTTTCTTCGGTAGTTTTGGGATTCATCCGCCTGCGTGACCGTACCGAGCGAGCGGCAGGTAAGCAAGGCGATGCGAGAGACGATGTCGTAGTGCAACAGTTGCGGCCACTCGATATGTCCATTAGCGATGAGAGGCACGGCGACGTATTGCGCCTGTTCAACGGTCACCCCCACGCCCCCCGTCGAGGAGTAAAGTTCGGCGACCAATCCCGTAGGCCGCTGCGTGACGACCGCCACAGGCCGATCGGGATTGCCCCTCACGCCGGCAAACGGACTCGCCTGCCACCGATAGTCGGGATGGGTGTCGGTGATGATGCGGGCAGGGCGCCGCCAATCGGAAAGCCTGACGTGCAACAAGCGGAGGAAATCGTCGGGCAGCGGCAGAACCGCCATCCCCCACCCCGGTCGCTCCACCCACGCCAACGAGGCGCGCAAGGGTTTCCCCGGTGCGAGGGAATGCGGTGGAGCCTCCTCCAGCACCTGTCGTGCCGCCGTTTCTATCTTCGACGCGATGAGTTGGTCGAGAGTCAGGGTATAGGGGTCGTCGATTCGTATGAGCGGCCGTTCGTCGGCATTATGGTCGAGCATCACGCGTGTGTCGCTCACGATTTGTCTGACAGAATAAAGCATGATGTATCTTGTTTAAACAATTTGGAACGACATGCCGTGCTCGGCAGCCACCGTTTCGATTTGCGCCCTTGTGCGGAGCACGGTCCGTGAGACGCCCCATCGCTCGGCGATATAGTCCTTCACCTCAGTGAGGGTGCCGAAAGTCAGAGGTGCCAGCACATTTTCGGTCTCTGTTTCCATTGTGGAGGTTGCTGGAGCCTGTTCCACGGGTGCCGCAGTGATGCGCGTGCCGAAGAAACGATGGTGCTCGATGGCCTCCTGCAAGGCAGGGTCGTCGATGGTGAGCGACGAGCCCCCGAGGGTGTGCGGAACAAAGGCTATGTGCCGCATCCGACCGCCCACCCGCACGTTGATGCTGATTTCGCTTTTTGAAGTATAGGTTTTCTGCATGGTGATGGTAATGAAGTTGACTTGCAAAAAAAGGAAATGAAAAGTCGGGGATGCCGTGGCATCCACCGACTGCAAGAGAGAACGAGGGAGGTCAGTCGGAAGCCTTGGCGAGTTGCAGGCGTGCATGCGCCTTGGCATAGCGCAGGTATAGGCAACTGATTTCCTGGATGACCACGGCGTCGGTGTTGCGGACGCCCGCCTTCTTCAGGTCGAGGATATTCCGGCTCCAACTCAGGTGCGTGCGCTTGGTGAGGAACTCAGGGTCGAGGGCGAAGGCACAGTCAGCCATCCCGTTGAGATCGAAGAGTTCGTCGTGCATGGCGAGTATTTCGCCGAAATCCGTCTCCCACGACTTGAACTTGAGGTTCCATATTTCGACGGTGTCCTTGAGGCGGAACTTGTCGCTGTCGATCTTGGAGAGCGCCGCCAGGAAGTCGGAGCCGCAGAGCAGCACCTTCCTCTTGTTGCCGATGCCCGTCCCGACGAAGAGGTCTTTCGAAATATCGACGAGGTCGTTGTCGGTGATGACCGTGGCCTGCCGCTCGGCGTTGTAGGCACCCACCTCGATGTCCTTTCCCGCCTGCCACCAAATGCCCTTGGTGAACCACTGCGACATGCCGTCCTTGACCGAATGGTTGATGACGTTCATGTCACCGAAGAGGAACGAGTTCTCCATGGCGAGCCTCATGTCGTAGATGCTGTCCTCCTCAAGGTCGGAGAATCCCCAGTTCACCTCCTTTGCAGCAATCTTGTCGAGTGTCGATTGCTCAATCTGCGCCATGAAATTCTGGCAATATTGCAGTTCGGAAGAAGGCAAGTTGTTGAACCTTCCCGTCTGCACGTCGAGTTCGCCGCACGACTTACCCATTCGGATGAGCACCGTGTTGGATTCGAGCGCCGGCACCCCGATAGGCTGGCCATTGACCATGTTGCCATTGACGGCGAAGACGATGGGCTGCCCCTCCGAAGTCTTTCCGCAGACACAGAGCACGAGGTCGGGCGTATGGGGGTCGGTGCTGTCGTAGGGAGTGGCATTGTGGTTGTACTTCGCCTTGACACCCACCACGCGGATGGTGTCGTCGAGGGTGAACATGTCGGGGTCAGCCACCCTGATGGCAGTGGAGACACCTGTGGAGGCGCTGATAGACTGCGCGAGGGTGGTTTTCACCGGCCTGGTGCCCACGCTGTAGTATTTCACCTCGAACGACGAGGCATGCTGTGCCGTGCAGTAGCGCGAGATTTGGTCGATGGGAGTAGCCATCGGGCGGATGCGCGTGATGCGCTCGTCGATGTCCTTCTGGTAGAGGTCGGGGTCGTCGGAAGCCCTCCCAGCCGTCTCTGTCATGATGCCGTCGGGGTTGTCGGGATTGAGGGCGGCAGCCCCAGCCGTGCGGTGCGGTTCGGTGGTTCCCTTGTAACTTTCCGCCCCACCCTGGGTGGAGCCACCGTCGGGCAGTGCTGCGGCAGCCATGAGCATGCCGGTGTCGGTACCAGCCAGCAAGGCGGCTGCTTGCAGCGCCATTTGCGGCAGTTGTCGGATGATGTCTTTTGCTTTTCTCATGTTGTTGGATGTTAGTGAAAAAAATGTTATCCTGAATACGCTTGCAAAGATAGCATGGGAAAAGCCGAAAAGCATGTCAAAATGAAATGGCCGAGCAAAGATGCGACGGCGAGGCATACAAAAATCCCGCCGCCTATGGACAGGCGACGGGAAATGTAGTGATGTGCTTGGCTAAGTTTTAAATCTTGCCCAAGATGATATTGACGATGATCATGGCGTCGGAGACATCGACAATCCCATCCTCGTTGACATCGGCATTGACGAAACTGAACGACCTCAAGGGTTTGTTGAGCACATAGTCCACGATGACCATGACATCGGTCACGTCGATGGCGCCGCTGAGGTCAACATCGCCGAGATAGACGCTGCTGCCTTTCTCATAGTCGATATTGAAGGAGATTCCATCGACTGCGACACGCTCACGCTCTTTGGAGATGAACTCCACCTCGGAGATGGTGCCCACGCCGCCAGTGAAGGTTTCACTGGCTTTGAAGGTGAGCAACAGCAGGTCGCCTTCGGTGCCTTGAATGGGTTCAACGCCGATGCCGGCGATTCCATATACATTGGTATCGGGGTTTCCAAAAAGCACCTCACCGCTGAATCTCTCTGTCGATTCGACAGCGACAAGTTCAATCCCTCGGGGCAACTGCAGTTCCATGCTGAACGCCGTCAGGCTGGCATGGGAGTTGGTGAACCTGACAGGCACCTGTATCGTCTCCCCCTGGGTGATTTTGAAGTCATCGACACCGATATTCTCGGCTTTCAATCCGGTGGCAAGGCACATCAGCACCATGGCCATGAATATGATATTCTTTCTCATTGTCGGATGATTATTTGATGATTACTTTCTTACCGTTAACGATGTACACACCCTTGTTAGGACGGTCCACACGGACGCCGCTCAGCGTGTAGCAAGCATCGTCGGATGCTTTCTGCTCCTCACTGACGAGTTCGGCAATGCCGGTAGGCATGGCAGCCTGGACATTGGCGAAGCGGTGGATTTCGCCTTCGGCGGTGATGAAGAGGATGTTGGAAGCCACGATTTCATCGCAGTCGGGGTTGCCGCCCTTGACATTGAGAAGAGCCCCCTTGACATCGCTGAACGATTGGTTGCTGAACGAGATGGCAGCGAATCGGTAGGTGTCTTCTCCCACCTTGTTCCACACCAGTTGGTGACCGTTCTTGCGGGCACTGAGGCGTGCCAGGTCAATTTCGGAGACACCGGGCAGGGTGAGGTCGAACTGGAAGGCGGTGTAAGGCACCGTGCTTTCGAGGCAGAGCGACACCACGTTGTTGATGTCCTTGGTGAGCGTGATGCTCTCCTCGACGTCGTAGCCCTCGAAGCGCATGGTGTTGGCCATCAAGTTGGGAGCAGCCACGCCGTCGGCAACCTTCTGGGTGAGGATGACCGCGTCGGCAACGGTGACATACTCGTCGTCGTCGAAGTCGGCGAGGATCTCGTCAAATGTCTCATAAGGATTGCCCACCACGAAGTTGACGATATCGACAGCGTCGAGCATGTCGGCATATCCGTCGGCATTGACGTCGCAGTTGGGATATTCCACCATTTCCTTGAAGCCCTTCCACACGTTGGCACTCTCATAGAGTCCCTTCGAGCCTACGGGCACATAGAGGCGTACATCCTCGATGAAGGTGGAGCGGAACACGTCGGCCACGACAGAGAGCGGTTTCTCAGCCCATCCCACCTTCATGGCTTGGAGCGCAGTACACTCCGAGAAGGCGAACGAGCCCACAGTGGTGACCGTCGATGGGATGTTGACGAAGGTGAGTGACGTACAGTTGCGGAATGCGCCGCTGGGGATGGCCTTGAGGGTCTTCGGCAAGCGCACGCGTGTGAGTTGCTGAGCGCCACAGAACGCATACTGGCTGATGGTGGTGACGGTCTCGGGGACATCGTATTCACCCTCCTTGGCACCCGGATAGGCCACCAGGTTGGTTTGCTTGCTGTCGAAGAGCACGCCATCGACGGAAGTGAACTTGGTGTTCTCGGCGGCGACGTCGATTTTCTCCAGCGAGGTACAGTTGGTGAACGGTCCGCTACCGATGGTGGTCACAGAAGCCGGCAGGAAGAGGTACTTCAGGCTGGAGCATCCCGTGAAGGCGCCATAGGCAATCTCCTTGACGGACGCGGGGAGAGTCACTTCCTCGAGTTCCGTGCAGTTCTTGAAGGCGTTGGTCGTGATGGAAGTCAAGCCGGTGAAATACTGCAGTTCGTTGAACTTCTTGATGTTGGCATCGGTGTTGATGGCGAATACGGTACCGAGAGAGGTGACCTTCTTGGCCTCGGCGACAGTGAGTTCACCATCATGGTCGAGATCCCAGTTGGCGATACAGAGCGCCTTCACGGCGTCGTCCTCAAACTCGATGTTGGCAGCATCGTCAAGATAGAGATGGTAGCGTCCGAAGTCTTTCCACACATCGGTAGCCTTGTAGAGGTCTTCGAATCCCTTTGGCACCGAGAGGACGGCATTGGCCTGGTCAACACCCTCGAAGGTGTTGGCGGGCACTGCGAGCGGTTCCCTCCATGCTACGGAGACAGAGTCGAGGGCGGCACATCCGCGGAAGGCATTCTCCTTGATGGAGGTGACGCCGACAGGGATGGACACCGACTTGAGGTTCTTGACCAAGAGGAAAGCATCCTCGCCAATCTCGGTGACGTTCTCGGAGATGGCGAAATTGCCATTAATGGCCTTTGCGGCAGGCACTTGGAGCAAGGTTGTTCCAGCCTTGTCGTAGAGGACGCCTGAAACGGCCGAATAGTTGGCATTGTCGGTCTGGACATTGATGGCGGTGAGTTTGGGACAGCCCTTGAACGCGCCAGTGCCCAGTTTGGTGATGTTGGCAGAGAGCGTCAGCGACGTGAAGCCGTCGTTGTAGGCGAAAGCGCTGTCGCCAATCTCGGTGAGTCCCGGCAGGGTGTTCCAACGGCTAATGGAAGTGCCCATGAAAGCCGAGTTGCCGATGCGGGTGATGCCCTCAGGCATGGTGATGGCGGTCAGTCCAGTGTTTCTGAAGGCGTTGTCGTTGATTTCGGTGAGAGCGGTGAAGTTCTTCAGTTCGTTGAACGAAGAAATCTTCTTGTCGGTGAACACATTGCCGAGAGTGGTGACGGCAGCAGCCTCGTCGTAACTAATCTGACGGTCGCCGTCTTTATCCCATGCCTCAACAGCCAGTTGCTTCACGACGGGGTCGGTGAAGGTAATCAGCGTGGCGTCGTAGTCGTCCATGCTTGACTCGAGCACGATGGTGAAGAAGTCCCAACCTGTGGCATTCTCATAAAGGCTCTTTGTCCCTTCGGGAACGAAGAGGATGCCAGCCACCTGACCTTCGGCCAGTGTCTCGAAGTTGGAGAAGGTGCCCTCTGCTATTTCCAGCGGGGTCTCCCAAGCCACTTGGCACCTGACAGCCGACGGCATTCCCTCGAAAGCCTTGGCACCGATGGACTGTACGTTGGCGGGGATGGTGATGGCCTGGAGGTTCGTGCAGTTGCTGAACGCTCCCTCGCCGATGGTGCGCAATCCCTCGGTGAACGTCACCTGGGTGAGTCCTTCGCATTCTTCGAAGGCATATTCGCCGATGGTCTCAATCTTGTGCAGGTTGATGCTCTTCAGTTTATAGGCACCACTGAAAGCGTAGGGATGGATGGTCTTCACGATGTCCTTGGTGACGGTGAAGGCAGCAGTGGCCTTGGCAGCGGGATAAGCCACCACCTCGGTGGTGTCCTTGGTGAAGATGATGCCGTTGAGTCCGACATAATCCTTGTTGGTGCTGTAAACATTAAAGGAAGTCAACGAGGAGCAGTTGCCGAAGGCGCCGTCGCCGATTCTCTTGATGTTGGGGTGAATGGCGACAGTAGTGAGTCCGTCGCAGTCGAAGAAGGAACGCTCGGCAAACTCCTGCAGTGCAGTGGTGAGCGGCGGCATCTTCAGCACGGAACAACCCTCGAATGCACTCTTGCCAAAACGCTTGAGGCCGTTAGGCACGCCAAAGGTCTTGAGCGACGTGCATCCAAAGAATGCAGAGTCGGGAATTTCCGTTACCTTGGTGAACTCAGCCAGTTCGGAGAATGAGGTGATTTCCGTATTGCCCTTGAAGACATCGCCCAAGGAAGTGACGGCAGCAGCCTCGGTATAGCCCAACCTGCCATCTCCGTTGAGGTCCCAGTTATCGACACAAATCTTCTCGACATTGGGGTCTTGGAAGATGATGAAGAGTTTGAAGGTGGTGACATTTCCAAAGTCCTTCCACACCTCGGCGGCCTTGTAAGCCTCGTCGGAGCCGTTGGGCACATTGAGTGTGGCGGCAGACAGGTCAACGCCCTCAAAGGTGTTGGCTGGTACTTCGATAGGCTCGGGCCAGAAAGTCTTCACGGTCTTCAATGCGCTACAGTCGGCGAAAGCGCGCTCGCCGATGATGGCCACGGTACTTGAGATGGTGACACTTTGGAGCAACTGAGCACCGGCGAAGGCATCCGGCTCAATGGTCTGCACGCCATCGGGGATGCTGATGGAAGTGGAACTCTTCTTGGCAGGATACTGGATAAGCGTGCTGCGGTCTTTGGTGAAGAGGACGCCGGAGGTGCCACTGTCGTAACTGGGATTCTCGGCATCCACCTTGATGGCAGTCAGCGAGGAGCATCCCTTGAAAGCGCCGGTACCGATATTGATGACGGATGCAGGCACGTTGAACACGGTGAGTTCGGTACAGTTGGCGAAAGCGCCGGCACCGATGGTGGTGACATTTTCGGGCAAGGTGACTTTCGTCAGCGTAGAACCGCTGAATGCACCCTCTTCGATGGAAGTGATGCCGGTGAAATACTTCAGTTCGTCGAAACTGCCGATTTCTGCGCCCTTGAAGACATCGCCCAAGGAGGTGACAACGGCAGCCTCATCCGTGGTGACATAGCCGTCGTGGTCGCTATCGTAGGCAGCCAAGCAAATCTCGGCGGTCTTCGGGTCGGCAAACTGGATGATTTTGGCTGCATAGTCGGCGATGGTGCCTTCCTCGATGAAGTTAAACCAACTCCATCCTACAGCCGAAGCGTAGGCCTCCTTGGTGCCTGCGGGCACGAAGAGACGACCGTTGATGCCACCCTCCTCTGCGTTGGGGGCGAGGCTGAACGTACCCTCGCTGATGGCGAGCGGCTCGGGCCAAGCCACCTGCACACGGATGCCTTTGGCGATACCTGCGAAAGCGTTCTCGCCGATGTTGGCAACCTTTTCGGGCAGGACGAGCGTGTAGAGTTTGCCGCAGTTGGCAAAGGCGTCATGGCCGATGGTCTCGACATTGTTGAGGGTCACCGAAGCGAGGTTGACGGTTCCTGCGAAGGCATAGGGCATGATTTCCATCACCGTCTCGGGGATGGTAAAGGAAGTGGCGCTGAGTCCGCAGGAATAAGCGATTAATTGCGTCTTGGTGGGTTTGTCGAGAATGATGGTACGTGCGGTGTTGTGCACGTAGTATTTATTGACGCTTGAAACGTCGAGTTTGGTGTTGGAGGAGCAGTTGGCGAAGGCTCCCTCACCAATCGAACTGACATTGTCGGGAATCTTGAAGCCCTTCACGCTGGAGCACCCGTCGAAGGCATGGTCGCCGATGGTGACGAGGGAGGTGGGAAGTGTGAAGGTGGTCAGGGCGGAGCATCCGTAGAATGCCCTGCTGTCGATGGTCTTCACCTTGCTTTGGAAGACGACGTTGGTCAGGGCGGTGCAACCGACGAAAGCCTCATGGCCCACGTTGGTGACGCTTGGCGGGAAGGTGATGGACTTGAGGTTGGAGCATCCCTTGAAGCAAGCCTGGCCGACGGAGGTGACGTATCCAAATGAGCGGAACTCATCGAAACTGGTGATGTTTTCATCGCCCACGAAAGCGGCGCCGAGGTCGGTGACGGCCCTTGCCTCGCGGTAGGTGAGTTCACCGTCGCCATTGGAGTCCCAGTTGGCCACACAAATCTCCTTGACGTATTCATCGGCAAAAATCATGTTGATGTCAAGGTCGGCATAAGTAGCCACATACTTGAAGTCCTTCCATACTTCGGCGGCGCGGTAGGTGGCGTCATATCCCTGCAACACATAGAGCGAAACGCCAGAGGCGGGGTCGTCGTCGTTGCCGGAAATGTCGATGCCGTCAAACACGGACTCGTCGATTTCCAAAGGCTTGGTCCACTGCACTTTTACCGACTTGAGGTTGATACATCCCTGGAAAGCATAACTTCCAATCTCCTGGATGGAGTTGGGGATGGTGAGGGTCTTCATCGAGAGACACTCGGAGAAAGCATCGTCGTCGATGGAGGTCACTTTGTAGTAGAGTCCATTGTAGAGCACCCTCCAGGGGAGGACGAGATTCTCGGGACCGAGCAAGTCTTCGTCCACGTTGCCCACCGACGGATTGGTGGGGTCGGTGATTTCAGCAAAATACTTTTTATCCCAGCCCACGACGGTGACGGTCTGCGAAACTTCGTCGGTGACGGAAAATTTGATTCCGTCGATGACAAACACTTCGGCAGAGGCGATGGCCGCGAAGCAGACTGACATAAAAGTTAACAGTAATCTTAAATGTCTCATATATGAATAGTTAAATTAGAAAAGCGTGTTACCTTATATATAATATATAACGTTTGGGCTGCTTTTTCTTAAAAAAACCCTCCTCTGACCTCGTTGGAATATGGCCGAAGGAGGGATTTTAATATGTCTTTAGGCGGTTTATTTGACAACGACTTTCTTGCCGTTGACAACATAGATACCCTTTTGGTTGGCTTTGTTCACCTTTACGCCGGTGAGTGTGTAGGTGTCGGCATTGTCTTGTGCCACCTCCACATTGTTGATGCCGGTGGTCTCCTCAAAGACGAAGGCATCGGAAGAAGCGGAAAGATTGGTGTAGTAGGCCTTGTATTGCGGGATGACGACACCCTCTTCGCAGCGGTAGAAGCCAACACCCTCATTTTTCTTGGCCAGGACGAAAATTTTGTTACCCGTCACTGTCAGGGGCTCGTCAACGGTACCTTCGAGGTCGTTGTCGGTGATTTCAGCCACCTCGTCGCGAGTGGTGGAGAGGAAGAAATCGCCCGGCTCGCCAACCATGATGACCGGAGTATTGGCGGGCACCTTGTCCTTGGCGTTCACTTTCATGTTGACACCGCTAACTTGTCCAGTGCCAGCGACAAAAGTATTGCCTGTGAAGTCGAGGGCAACAGGCCAGCAGAAAGTGGCATATCCCGAATCTCCAATCTTGAAGGGGATGACATAGGACATGGTGGCGGCACCCATTACGTCGTCGGGGTGGTAACCCGTCTGCTCCTTGGTGCTGAGGGTGACATAAGTGAGGTCGAAGGTGTCCTCGCCAGTGTAGCACCTATCGGTAGCCTTGACACGGAACTTGAGAATAGACTCAGACTTCATGGGGAAAGGAGTAGCATTCAAAGACATGAAGACGATGGCCAACTCAGGCTTTGTGGTGGTGCGCTCATAAATCTCTACGCCACCAGGTCCTTGCTTGTAGATCTCATAGCCTTTCTCAAAGATATTGGTGTTTGTCTGGAAATTCCCGGAGATGGCAGCAGGGAATGAGGGGAGAGTAACCTCGCAATACTTAGGGTCGATTGTCAAGCCCATCGAAGCCCAAAGGTCAATTTCTTCCTGGTTGAGAGCCACAGGCACGACACCTTCCGGCATGGCAATATTAATCTGGAAACTCGTGTAGGTGAGGGGTACGGCTGCATTGATCACCAGTTCAATGTCCTGTGTCTCCCCAGCCTTCAACGTGAAAGACGTGGGAGTCAGGGTGAACCCGTCTTCAGCGAACGAATTGCCGGCAAAGAGAGCCAATGCAATTCCAAGTAAAAATTTCTTCATAACGAATTACTTTTAAATGATTTATTGTTTTTAAATATTTATCTATTTATTGAGAATCAGATGAACGATGCCCATCACGTCGGAGACATTGATCGCTCCGTCCTTGTTGATGTCCATGGCACTGGAATACAGTTTATCTTTGCCCATGGTATAGTCCACCAGCAACATCGTGTCGGTGACATCAACCTCTTGGTTGAAATCGACATCGCCTTTGACAGCCGGAACCACGGCGACATCGAACGGCTCGTCGCCCCATACGCCGGAATTTCCACTGGTATTGACCATGATCATATCGTGCAGTGTAGCCTGCCCACCCTTGTAGTTTTTGTCGGCCGTAAACGACAATTTGACCAACGGCGCATTGTCTGTGGTCAAGGGAGTGAAAGAGAACGAAGTAGAGATGAGACGGTAGTGCCTCTCGCCCACCGGACCGATGAACAATTGCTGGTCGCCGTCGAGGACGCGGCTTGTGAGACTACATTTATCCACATTCAGTGACAAGCCCTCGGGCAATGTCAACTCCATTTGAAAGGACACAAGAGTAGTGTTGACCGTAGTCATGTAAACAAACCATTCACGCGTTTCGCCGGCTGCAATGGAGAAACTCGATGTTGTGACGGCCTTTGCGGCCACACCTTGCACACCGCCCATGCTCATCAGCAAGGACAGAATCAAAGTCTTAAAAATGTTATGCTTCTGCATTTGTCAATAAATTGGCTATCAATTAATTCTTGGTATTCTTTTATTAAATTAACATCTCGCATTCTCCTTGTCTTCCACCTCTCGGTTTGAAGGTTTTGGTCAAATGCCTATTTATCAATGTGCAAAATTAGGAAATAATTTTCAAATAACCTACAATTAGGGAAAAACTTTTCAAAACTATTTCAAATTTCAGTTAAAAGGCATCATCGATGCTTTCGGAAGTCAGCGAGCAAATAGGATAGGTGTGTGCCCCACCCTCGGCGTAATAAACAAAAAAAGGAGGATGCATCATGCTGCGTCCTCACCTTTGCGCCCGAAGAGGGAACGATGGCAAAACCATCGAGAAGAATGCCCTCTGTTATGGTCCGACGGGGTCGATGACGGAATCGCCAGAGATGACGCCAGGCTTGGTGTCCGTGTCATCGGTAGTTTCTTCGGGAGTCTCGGGTTGTTCCGGCTGTGTGGTGGGTGTCGATGCAGGCATCTCGCCCCCAGTGATGAGGTCGGACAACTTCTTGGCATCCTCAATATCCACCTTCCCGTCTCCATTGACATCGGCATTCGCCACTTTGAAGACCGAGCGTTGTGACTTTCGTGTATATTTGACGATATCGACGACATCGATGGCATTGACTTTTCCGTCGCCATTGACGTCGAAAGCCAAAATGGCATTGTCGGTAGCGGCTACCTTTGCCCTGGCCGGGACGGCAGAATTTTCGCTTAGCAGCACATCATCTGCCTCCTGTCCGTAGGCAGAAAGGATGCAAACTATTGAAAGTAAAAACGTGGTCAAATACTTCATGATGATCTTTTTGGCAATGCCTTTATGGGGTTATTTTGATTTGTTGCGCTGTTATCTTGGATTTTGGGTGCAAAATTAACACTTTATTCTCAAATTTGCAAAAAATAGGCAGAAAAAAAATATTTTTAACGCAAACCATCATTCTTGTTCCTGGAACGGGAAGAGGCCGTAGAGTTGTGCGTCGATGCTGTCGGTGACACGTTTGAAGTCACTGGGGTTGCTTTCGAATTTGCATGTGTCGCCGTCCACGATGATGAGCCGTCCCTTGTAGTTGGCTATCCACTCCTCATAGCGGTTGTTGAGTCCTTGCAGGTAGTCGATGCGTATGGATTTCTCGAACTCCCTTCCCCTTTTGGAGATTTGAGCCACCAAATTGGGGATGGTGGAGCGGATGTATATCATGAGGTCGGGCAGTCCGACGAGCGAAATCATGAGGTCGAAGAGGTCGCTATAATTGGCAAAGTCGCGGTCGCTCATCATACCCATGTCGTGGAGGTTGGGAGCAAAGATGCGTGCATCCTCGAAGATGGTGCGGTCCTGGATGATGTAGCCTTGGTGTTTCGATATTTCGACCACCTCCTTGAATCGTTTGTTGAGGAAATAGATTTGCAGGTTGAACGACCACCTGGGCATGTCGGCGTAGAAATCGTCGAGATAGGGGTTGTTGTCCACAGGCTCGAATCTGGGTTCCCAGCCATATCTTTTGGCGAGCATTCGGGTGAGTGTTGTCTTTCCGCTTCCGATGTTTCCTGCTATTGCTATGTGCATGACTGTAAGGTATTTATGGTTCAGTAAAGAAACCGAAGAGATGGGTGTCGATGAGTTGGATAATCTTTGCGAGGTCGGCCTTTCGGTGGAGGAAATCGAGATTATCGACATCTACGGTGAGCACCTTTCCCTTGTAGTTGTTGTAGATGAAATCGTCGTAGAGTTGATTGAGGTTTTTCAGGTAGTCGAGTTGAATCTGCTGCTCGTAGTCCCTACCCCTCTTTTGGATATTGGCCACCAAATGTGGGATGGAGGCCTTGAGATAAATCATCAGGTCGGGCACCCTGACGGCGGCCATCATCGAATCGAAGAGATCCATATAGCATTCGAAGTCGCGGTCGTCGAGATAGCCCATGGCATGGTTGTTGGCGGTGAAGACATACACGCCTTCGAAGATGCTGCGGTCTTGGATGACGCTTTGGTTCGACTTTCCTATTTCAAGTATGTCCTTGAAACGCTGTTTAAGGAAATACACTTCAAGCGCGAACGACCATCGGGGGATGTCCTTGTAATAGTCGTCGAGATAAGGGTTGTAATCGACGGCCTCAAACTGAGGTTTCCATCCGTAGTGTCGTGCGAGCAGTGTAGTGAGCGTCGTCTTGCCGCTGCCAATGTTACCTGCGATTACAATGTGCACGGTTGTTGGAGTTAGTTTCGGCACAAAGATAGCGATTATTTTGCTAACACGCAAACTTTTCTGGGGATTTCGGGAGAAAA
>CAMKSZ010000064.1 GCA_946415525.1 uncultured Prevotellaceae bacterium
GCCAATGGCATAGATGGCTGCCAAGCACGTAAACACGACAAGTGCAGCATCGATCGCCTCTCCGCTCGCTCCCATGGCATCCATGATGATATGTATGCATACGGCGATGAATGCATACAGCATGACGGCAGAGAAAAGACAGAATATGGCCTTCCATATTCTCGCCAGTGCATGAGTGAATGTTTTGCAGGCCTTTTTGATGTTCATGGTTTGTCCGTTTGTTGGCATAAATATAAAAGAATAAATAACGGCATCGTTTCAAGAGAGAAGCTCATCGCATTTATTATGTTGTCGCAAGGTCGATGTACAGTGCGGTCAGGACTGTCAGGAGCCAGAGCAAGAGCATCCACGACGAGATGTAGGTCATCTTCCTTTCCGCCTGCTTCTGGTTAGGCACCTTGTAGTGTCTGTTTCGGATCAGGTAGAGGAACACCGAGTAATACATGAACCCCAAAAAATCCCCATCTTCAGAGTGAGGATGGGGATTATGAATAGTTCGGATTTACTTAATCAAATCGACGGAACGTTTCAAGAACGCAGCAAGAGATGCACCTTTAAGCATACCGTTTTGCAGCAAGGCCAAATCAATCAACTGATGGATGATGTCGTTGCCCTTGGCATAGTTGGCGATGACTTCGTTCTTCTTGTCTTTCTGCTCGCTGATTGCATTCTCGGTGTTGTGTAAGTCGTCTTTCTCTTCTTGGGTGATTTCCTCTGGCTTCTTCTTGCCTTGTTCTTGACGGAGCACAGCCAAGCGGGCTTCCAAACCTTTTATTTCTGCTTGGATGGGCTTCAGAGCGTCGCCACAACCAGCGGTTTCGTCATCCACGATGCGCTTAATGAGTGGGTGGTCGCTATTGAGCACAAGATTGTAGGAGTCGGGCATCTGCCCGTAGAATGCCATACCGCTCTGGAAACGGCTAATGTCTTTCATTCGGCGCATGTATTCACTTTGAGTGATAAGCACCGGTTGGGCATCCTCGCCAAGAGACTGAACCTCAACATAGAAATTGGCCTTTTCCATCGTGGGCATCTGTGAGCGGAATGCTTGTGACAGATTGTCAGTCTGCTGTTCGTCGAGAGGATTTTCCTTACGGTCTTCCTTGACAATTAAACGGTCGATGATATCGGAATCCACACGGGTGAAACGGCTCTTTTCGAATTTCTGCTCCAGCATGGAGACCATGGGCACGTCAAGGTCGCCGTTAAGCAACAGTACACTGTAGCCTTTTTGTTTGGCTGCCTCGATATAGGCATACTCGTCTTCGGTGTTGTTGGCATAAAGGTAAACAAGAGTGCCGTCTTTGTCGGTTTGATTGTCCTTGATAAGGGTCTTGTATTCCTCGTAGGTGAAGTACTTGCCCTCTGTGTCCTTTAACAAGGCAAAGTCCTTGGCACGGTCAAAGAAGTCTTCTTGGGAAAGCATGCCGTAATTGATGAAAATCTTCAAGTCGTCCCATTTCTGTTCAAAGTCCTTACGGTCGTCCTTGAATATGCTACTCAAACGGTCGGCTACTTTCTTGGTAATATAGGTGGAGATCTTTTTCACATTGGCATCGCTCTGCAAATAAGAACGGCTGACGTTGAGAGGAATATCTGGGGAGTCGATGACGCCATGGAGCAAGGTGAGAAACTCTGGCACAATGCCTTCCACCTGGTCTGTGACAAACACCTGATTGCAATAAAGTTGAATCTTGTTGCGTTGCAAGTCTATGTTCGACTTGATACGGGGGAAATAGAGAATGCCTGTCAAGTTGAAGGGGAAATCCACGTTCAGATGAATCCAGAAGAGTGGTTCGTCTTGCATGGGGTAGAGTTTGCGATAAAACTCCTTGTAGTCTTCGTCTTTCAGCGAACTGGGTGCCTTGGTCCACATGGGGTCGGAGTCGTTGATGACATTGTCTTCGTCCGTGTCAACCATTTTTCCGTCTTTCCATTCGGTTTTCTTGCCGAACACAATAGGAACAGACATAAACTTGCAATATTTGTTGAGCAAGTCTTGGATGCGCTGTTTTTCAAGGAATTCCTTACAGTCTTCAGAGATATGGAGGATGATGTCGCTGCCTCTATCGGTTTTCTCGATTTCTTCGATTTCGTAGGCAGGACTGCCGTCGCAACTCCATTTGACGGCCGTGGCGCCATCCTGATAACTGCGGGTGACGATTTCCACCTTGTCACTCACCATAAAGGCGCTATAGAAACCTAAACCGAAATGGCCGATGATTGCGTTAGCGTTGTCTTTGTATTTATCGAGGAAGTCGGTTACTCCCGAAAATGCGATTTGGTTGATGTATTTGTCGATTTCCTCGGCGGTCATGCCGATGCCACGGTCGCTGATGGTCAACGTTTTCTTTTCGCTGTCTATGGAGACACGTACCGAAAGGTCGCCTAACTCTCCTTTGAAGTCACCACGCTCTGCGAGCGTTTTCATCTTCTGCGTGGCATCCACGGCATTGGATATCATTTCACGAAGGAAAATCTCGTGGTCGGAATACAAAAACTTTTTGATGACGGGGAATATGTTTTCAGTTGTTACCCCAATGTTGCCTTTTTGCATTGTTTGTTTGATTTTAATTGTTTGATTTTAATTTCTGAATTATACACTGCAAAAAGTGTGCCATTTAGGTTAACTGTACTTTAATAATGACTGTTTCGTTCAAGGATGCGTCTGTTTCCTATGATAACTACGATGCTTAGATTTTCAAACTCAGACTTTAATACATACAATAAATTGAAATTAGGACCTAAAAATAAAAAAAGAAAAAATGTTGCTCTTAAGTTTGCAAAAGTGAATTTATTTTTGTAATTTTGTATTTTAAAAGATGTTGGCATTAACAATTAGCAGAGAACTTTGAATCTTATAGCGAGTGAAAGGCACTTGGTGTAAGGCTAACTTGATGCTTTTTGCACTTATCTAAAAGAATAATCGTGCATTTTTGATATCAATTGGCAAATTAAGAGTGCTTTGCTGACATATTTAATTGAAATCAGCATTCATATATAATGAATTTAGGCTTATATGCATTCAATAGGTAGTTTTTTGAAAGGTAAAGCCCCGGCAACAGTAGTGATACTATTTGCCGGGGCGTTTCTATGAGATGTAAGTGCTTTTCACTACTTCTTGGGGATGCTCTTAAGAATTGCTGTTAGATGGTCCCATACCATCTGGACGGTGGGAATCAACAAGCGCTCGTCGGGAGTGTGAACGCCGCGGAGCGTCGGTCCGAACGACACCATGTCCATATTGGGGTAGCGCTCAGAGAAGAGACCGCATTCCAACCCGGCATGTATGCCTAAAACAACGGGGGCTTTTTTGAAGAGTTCCTTGTAGGTGTCCACCACGATTTGGGTTAATTGGCTGTTGGGATTCATCTTCCATGCAGGATAACCATCACCTTGCTCTACCACGGCACCTGCCAGTTGGAACTGGGCTTTCACTGTGTTGGCCATGTTGCGAAGGTTGCTCATCACATTCGAACGCTGGCTGGCAACGACGGTGAGCGAATTGTCGGCTGTCTGAACGCTGGCGACATTACTACTGGTTTCCACCAACCATGCTATTTCCTCGTCTTGACACATGGCAAGGATGCCGTTGTCTAAGGCTTGAAGGGCACGGATTATGTTGGTCGAAATGCTCTGGGGCATCACCTTCTCTGCCTCGGCACTTTCCATGGCAAACACGATTTCCGTATCTGTCACATGGAATTCTTCTTCAACATCGCTGGCAAAGATGTTCCAAGCAGCCTTTACTTCCTCCTTCTTGTCGGCATCGACGCAGAACACCGCAACACCGTCACGGGGAATGGCATTGTGCATCTTTCCTGAGTTCCAATAGGCGAGGTGCAAGCCGTATTTCTCATTGATGGTGTACAAGAAACGGGCAATTAGTTTGATGGCATTGGCGCGTTTCTTGTTGATGTCGTCGCCGGAATGGCCGCCGTAAAGTCCTTTGAGTGAAATCTTAAGGAAGAACTGACCTGCGGGTGGGTCTTCACGGTCAAAATTGAAATGTGCCTGTGTGGTGATGCCGCCTGCACACGACACAAAGATTTGGCCCTCATCCTCGGAGTCCAGATTGATGAGCATGTCGCCGCTCATAAAGCCTGCTTCCAGACCAAATGCTCCGGTCAACCCTGTTTCCTCATCAACGGTGAAGAGGCACTCCAATGGTCCGTGGGGGATGTCGTCGCTGGCCAAAAGGGCCAATTCGATGGCAACGCCTATGCCGTCGTCGGCACCAAGGGTTGTGCCGTTGGCTTTGAGCCAATCGCCTTCGATATATGTCTCAATGGGGTCGTTCATAAAGTCGATCTCATGGTCGACAAGTTTGTCGCAGACCATGTCCATGTGGCTTTGAAGCACGGTGGTCTTCCTGTCTTCATAGCCGGGCGTCGCCGGTTTGCTGATTAGAACGTTGCCTGTAGCATCTACTTTTGTGGCAAGTCCGTAGCGCTCGCCAAAACCTTTTAAATAGGCAATCATTTTCTCCTCATGTTTCGAGGGACGGGGAATCTTGTTGATGGCCGCGAATTGTTCAAACACACGCCGGGGGGTCAGTTCTGTTTTTTCCATGTTTATTGTTATTTATGATTGATGTATTTATTGGCATTGAATTAGAAACCATTTTTTTAAGATTTTATTTTGCAAATTGGGCGAATTGTAGTAAATTTGCAGCCCAATCACAATATGCCGAAAGTGGCTTTTCCATGTTCCTGACGGCAAAATTAAGAAAAATGATTGAAACTCTCTTATTAACCGTGTTAATTATTGCTATTGCGGCGATTTTGCTGGGCGTGAAAGTCATTTTCCGCAAAAATGGCAGTTTCTCCTCGATGCACATCCATGACAGTAAGGCCATGCGCGAGCGAGGTATCCATTGTGTCATAGACCAGGACCGTGAGCAGAGACAGAAAAAACATGGGGTGAGGGAAAAGTCGAAATAAAAACTTAGATTATGAATTGGAATGATATTCAAACCTATTTGGTGACAGCAATGGTGATCGTTTTCTTGATCCTTTTTGTCTGGTTTGTGTTTCTATAATGAAACCACTCTATTCGATGCAAATCGAAAAAGTATATTTATCAAACGTATATATTAATAGAATGAACAAAAAAAATCTTTTCCGTACATTTGCCGTGGTGGCTATCGCTGCCATGACAATGAGTGCATGCAATGATTCCAATAAAATGGATGAAAAACCCGCGGTGGCACAAACCGTCGCTCCCGGTGGCATTAAAATCGCTTTCGTTGAGGTCGATTCTATCATGACCCAGTATAACTTCTGCAAGGATTATTCCAAAATCCTGGAGAAGAGGGGCAACAATATTCAAAGTGCTCTCGCTTCCCAAGAGCGCAATTTGGAGGCTGCCATCAAGAATTTCCAGAACAAGGCGCAGAACAATGGCTTCAGCAGCCAACGCGAATATGAGAGCCAGCAGGCAGCCATTCAGCGCCAGCAAGAGCAGTATGTGGCTGCTCGCGATCGCTTGGCCGGCGAATTGCAAAACCAAACTGCCAAGTTCAACGAAGCACTTCACGACAGTATCGAGCACTTTATTGCTCAATATAATAAGGACAAGAAATACTCTCTTATTCTTACCAAACAAGGCGACAACATCCTCTATGGCGACAAGGCTCTTGACATCACCGCCGAAGTGGTGGCTGGCTTGAACAAAGCATACAAGACAAAGCCGAAAGAGGAAAACACGAAATAATCTTCAACTATCTATATCATTTAAGGAGACGCCTGTGCTTAGGCGTCTCTTTATATAATCTCCCCACAGCATGAACCGGAAACAACGATACGATTATATTCTCGACTATTTCCGTGACCAGATGCCTGAAGTTACTACCGAACTTCAGTTTGCCTCGCCTTTTCAACTTCTTGTTGCCACCATGCTGAGTGCACAGTGTACCGACAAGCGAATCAATGAGGTCACACCATCTCTTTTTAACCGATTCCCTGACGCGGCAAGCATGGCTGATGCGGAGGAATATGAAATTCTCGAATACATAAAAAGCGTTTCTTATCCCAATTCTAAGGCAAAGCATTTACACCAGATGGCATCTATGCTCGTCAATGACTTCCATGGGGAGGTGCCCGACAGCCCCGACATGCTGGTGAAGTTGCCAGGGGTGGGACGAAAAACGGCCAACGTCGTGCAGGCTGTGGCTTTTGGAAAGGCGACTATGGCGGTTGACACACACGTATTTAGGGTGAGCCGGCGGATGGGGCTGGTGAGCAGGAATGCCGACACACCCTATAAGGTGGAGAAAGAATTGATGCAACATATCCCAGAAGCGGATATTCCTAAGGCACACCATTGGTTGCTGCTGCATGGGCGTTATGTGTGTACCAGCCGGGCACCTCATTGCGACAAATGCGATTTTGCAAAAATCTGTCCTAAAGTGATGGAGGGTGACAGATTGGGGAGCCGATCCAACAAGACCATAGATAATTGACACCTATATTTGGGATATATATGAATACAAAATTGATATTGTCTTTTCTCAAGGATGTGGCAGAAAACAACAACAGACCTTGGTTTCAGGAACATCGAAGTGAATATTTGGCAGCCAAGGATGACTTCGAACAAGGAGTTGCTAAGGCCATTGGCACCATAGCAGAGTTCGACCCTTCCATCGCCCATATCTCTGTTCACGATGCCTCGTATCGTTTTTATCGCGACACGAGGTTTTCGCCCGACAAGTCGCCTTATAAGAGACACTTGGGGGCTTATATCGCAGCCCACGGGAAAAAGGCACTACATGGTGGTTATTACCTTCACATCGAACCTGGCAACTGTTTGCTGGCGTGTGGCAGTTACTGTCTTCCCACACAAATATTGACGGCCTGCCGCAACGAAATCATTTCCAATATAGACGAATGGCTCTCTTGTGTCCAAAGTACAGGGTTCCTTAGATGGTTCGGGCGGCCTGGCGATCATGGCGACCACGGCTTTGGCTTGGCTCATCTCAAGACCTGCCCTGCTGGTTTCCCTCGTGACTTTGAACATATCGAGTATCTGCGGATGAAAGACTATTGTTGTTGGGTGAATGTCCCCGATTCTTTTTTTCAGGGGGATTCATGGCTGCCACGAATGGCGGATGTGTTTGCATCTGCCAAACCCATGCTCGATTTTACCAATGCGGTCATCGACGATTACGAATGATGTATATTATGTCTTGTTTTATCATAAAAAAATCGGAGTAAGCGATACAACTTGCTCCGATTTTTATTATATTTGCGATGAATTATCCAAGAAGTCAAATCATCAAATCTTAAAACTATGAAAATAGGTATTCCAAAAGAAATCAAGAACAATGAGAATCGTGTGGGAATGACACCTGCAGGGGTGGGCGAACTGGTGCGCCATGGACACGAGGTATATGTACAGCACACAGCAGGTGACGGCAGCGGCTTCTCTGACGAGAACTATGCAAATGTTGGTGCTGTTGTCTTGCCGACAATAGAGGATGTTTACCAAGTGGCCGACATGATCGTAAAAGTGAAGGAACCGATAGAGCAAGAATATCGGCTGGTTCGGAAGGGACAGGTCATCTTCACCTATTTCCATTTTGCTTGCGACCGTCCTCTCACCGATGCGATGATTGCTGCTGGGGGCGTGTGCATTGCTTATGAGACTGTGCAACTGCCCGACCGTAGTTTACCACTTTTGATTCCAATGAGTGAGGTGGCAGGGAGAATGGCTACCATCAATGGCGCCTATTATCTACAGAAAACCAAAGGTGGAAAAGGAAAGTTGATATGCGGCGTCCCTGGCGTAAAACCGGCTAAAGTGCTGGTCTTGGGAGGTGGTGTTGTTGGACAAGCGGCGGCAAGGGTGGCTGCAGGCATGGGGGCGCAAGTAATCATCACCGACATATCCTTGCCTCTTTTGCGCAAACTGACTGCGGAAATGCCAGCAAATGTTCAACCGGTCTATTCCAATAGGCACAACATTGAGCGTGAACTGCCAGATGTGGACATTGTTGTAGGATCGGTGCTGATTCCGGGTGACAAGGCTCCTCGTTTGATTACCCGCGACATGTTGGCCATGATGCAGCCAGGAACTGTTTTGGTGGATGTTGCCATCGACCAAGGAGGATGTTTCGAAACATCAAGGCCGACCACTCACTCAGACCCGGTCTATGAAGTGGACGGTATTGTTCATTATGCTGTTGCTAACATTCCGGGTGCAGTGCCCAACACATCGACCATTGCTCTCACCAATGCCACACTCAAATATGCCGTGGCACTGGCTGACAAGGGATGGAAAAAGGCGTGCAAAGACGACCCTGCACTTTACCTTGGGTTAAACATTGTGGAGGGCAAGGTGACATTCAAAGCCGTGGCCGACGTGTTCGGGCTGCCCTACGAGCCCGTGGCGTTATAACTTGTTGGGAAAGGCTTTCTTAAGCCTTTTGTACTCCTTTTTGGAAATACGCATGAAGGAACCATGCTGGGGACCGGTGACCCCCACGATATCGACTGGCGACGTGAAATTGCGTAGGTATTTGTCGGCTTTGCAGATGCGGTAGTGCTTGGGCTTGGAGGAATACTCAATGTATGCCACACGCCATGTATCGTCGCCAATAAGTTGGAAGGCTGAAGAGCCTTCGCATTTCTTCTTTCCTTCGAAGTTGACATAGTCGTCTTCAACCGGTTCGCCCCATGGACCTGTCAAATTAGAGGCGGTGGCGGTATATATACCTGGCTTGCCGCCTTCTTTTTTGATGAGCATGTGATATTTGCCATCGGATGGTAGATAGTGGATGTCGGCATCGATGGTGGCATATCCCCAGTCAAAAAGCAGGCGAGGTTTGGTAAGACGCGTGAAACTGTCGTCGGCATACGAATAGTACATGCGGTCGTAGGCCTCCTCGGCTCTATTCCATAGTGAGTAGTAAATCATGTATCCTCCTTTTTTCCCGTCTTTCCAGATATAGTTGGGGTCCCAGAATATCTGGGGTGCCCAAACGCGATTGATGGTGCTGTAATCTCGGTAGGGGTCAGGGGATTCAGGGTCGCAGAAAATGGACGCTCCTTTTCTGAAGTCGAAGGTCACGGATTCCCATTTCACCATGTCCTTGCTGCGAAGAAGGTCGATGCCATAGTTGTCCCATACTTTTGATTTCCTCACGCACATGTCGGTAGTGACCATCAGATAACCTTTACCATCGTGAGTACGGGTGATGTAGGCATCGCGGGTACCGCCTTCTATGCGGGCGTGCTGTTCTGGGTCAAAGATGGCATTGCCGTCGTTAAGGTCTTCGTAATGGTATCCGTCGCGACTGACAGCATAGGCGGTGTATTCACCTCTGTCGCTCATGTGACAATAGAGATAACCATAGGTGCCCTTTTCTAAGTTTTGTGCTTGAAGGGTCGTTGCGAGGAGAAGCAGTGCTGCCAAAAGTGTGTTCTTTTTCATTGTCTTCTGTTTTTGAGTAGTTTGATTCATACACCCGATGATTCAAGGAATTCCCTTACTCGGTTTTCGTATTCTTTCGGATAGTCCCTAAAAGAGTGAGCATGGTCGGTGCCATGAGTGACCCAAAGAGTTTTGATGCCTTGCTTGGCTTCATAAAGGGGATACACCATCCATGAGGGAACAAAAGTGTCGGCATCGCCATGGATGAACATCATGGGTTTGTTGCAGCGGCCTACCATTTCCAAAGGTGCTGCCTCCTTGAAAGACCAGCCATTACGCCAGCGACAGATAAGGTCGGAAACGTGCATCAACGGGAAAGGTGGCAAGTCGTATCTGTTGCGCAATTCACCACTTAGTTCGTCCCAAACGCTGGTATAGCCGCAGTCTTCGATGTAACATTTGATTTGGGGCATCTTTTCTTTCCCTGAAAGGTTCATGGCTGTGGCGGCTCCCATTGAAACGCCTTGGACGGCAATGCGGGCATCGGTTTCTTCGCAAAACAAGCGTGTGACCAAGGGCATCCATTCCAATACATCGTCGGCATCTTTCCAACCAAATTGAACGTTGTCTCCATCACTTTCACCATGACCATGAAGGTCGGGCAAAAAGAGGTTTAGCCCCAGGCTGTCGCGGAACATCCGCGCTATCTTTAGTGAAGAATAGATGTTGCAGGTAAAACCATGAATCACCACCATGGTTCGAGCAGTGGAGTCGTTGGCGAAGAAATAGTTGGCATGAAGACGTCGTCCATCGGCCGTGGTCATGAATGTATCGCGCATCATGCCAATGTCTTTAAGGCTGTCGGCCCATGCCACCACGTCGGGTGACTCTTGCAATAGTTGGTCGCGTCTGACCTGTAGGTCTTTGCCGGAGAGGTCGCCCAAAGAGATGTCGAGCATATAGAAACTTCCCCCGATGGTAATGGCCAGTAGGATGATGGCCATCATGCCCATGAAGAGTAGAATACGGCGAATGAGGCGACGGATGATCATGGTATGGGTACAATTAGCCCCATCACCCATGAAGGGCAATGGGGCATACATTTATTGGCGTTTCTTTCTAAGTTCTTCAAGCGAAGCAAGAAGGGCGGCAATCTTCTCCTTTGAGTCGCTTTGCTTTTTCCGTTCCAAGGCCACAACGGCTTCAGGGGCGTTGGCAACGAAGCGCTCATTGGAGAGTTTTTTCTCCACACCTGCAAGGAAACTTTCCAGATGTTTCAACTGGTTTTCCTGTTTCTCAATTTCTGCATCCACGTCGATTAAGTTGCCCAGAGGAATGGCAAATTCATCGGTGCCCACCATGAATTGGGCGGAATCAGCGTCCTTGTTATCCACTACAACAAAGGAGCGAAGACAGGCCATCTTGCTGATGATGTCGACATATCCCTGGTAGGCTTCGCTGCCCACCACCTGCAAGTCAAGTGGTTCCTTGGGGGCAATCACTTTCTGGTTGCGCACCATGCGAACACCTGTCACCACTTGTTTCACTTTCTCTATTTCTGCGATGATGGCGGCGTCACTGTCGGTGGGAGCGGCTACTTCCAAACGCTCTAACATGATGCTTTCGCCATCGGCACGGTCGTAAATGTGCTGCCAAAGTTCTTCGGTGATGAATGGCATGAAGGGATGAAGCATCTTCAGCAAGGTGTCGAAGAACTGGAGGGTTTTGTCCATGGTCTTCCGGTCCATAGGAGAACCATAGGCGGGTTTCACCATCTCCAGGTACCAACTTGAGAACTCGTCCCAGAACAAGCGATAGACTGCCATTAGTGCCTCTGAAATACGATACTTGGCAAATAAATCGTTGAGTTCTGCATTCGTTTGGCGAAGTTTGGCTTCAAACCACTCTGTGGCGATACGACACTCTTTGGGCTGGTCGATATCCGCTACCTCAAGGCCTTTCACCAAGCGGAAGGCATTCCATATCTTGTTGTTGAAGTTGCGGCCTTGTTCGCAGAGTGTCACGTCAAACAGGATGTCGTTTCCTGCGGGAGCAGAGAGCATCATTCCCATACGGACCCCGTCGGCTCCATATTGGTCGATGAGTTGGATGGGGTCGGGGGAGTTGCCGAGACTCTTCGACATCTTCCTGCCACGTTTGTCGCGAACGATACCCGTGAAATAGACGTTTTTAAACGGGTACTTGCCCATGTACTCCTCGCCGGACATAATCATGCGGGCCACCCAGAAGAAGATGATGTCGGGGGCGGTCACCAAGTCGGACGTTGGATAGTAGTAATTGATTTCCTCGTTGCCGGGGTTGTTGATGCCGTCGAAGAGGCTGATAGGCCAGAGCCATGAGGAGAACCATGTGTCGAGGGCATCTTCGTCTTGGCGTAGGTCGCTTGCTTGCAAATCGGGATTGCCGCTCTTCTCGCGGGCGAGTCGCAGTGCCTCTTCCGCATTCTCTGCCACCACGAAATCGTCGTTCTCATTGTAGTAGTAGGCGGGAATGCGATGGCCCCACCACAGTTGGCGTGATATGCACCAGTCCTGGATGTTCTCCAGCCAGTTCTTGTAAGTATTCTTGTATTTGGCAGGATAGAACTGCATCTCTCCGTTCAGCACGGGGGGCAGGGCGATGTCGGCAAAATGCTTCATGCTGAGGAACCACTGCAGCGAGAGGCGAGGCTCAATGGCGGTGTCGGGATTGCGCTCTGAATAGCCCACTTTGTTGGTATAGTCTTCTACGCGTTCCATCAAGCCGGCTTCCTCCAAATCTACGACAATTTTTTTGCGGCAGTCCATGCGATCCATACCGACATACAACGGAGATTGTTCGGATATGGTGCCGTCGGCATTGAAGATGTCGATGGTCTCAAGTTGATGGGTCTTGCCCAGCATGTAGTCGTTGGTGTCATGAGCGGGAGTGACTTTCAAACAACCTGTTCCAAATTCAATGTCCACGTAACGGTCTTCGATGACGGGAACCACACGGCCAACCAGCGGTACTATCACTTTGCGGCCTTTCAGCCATTGATTTTTGGGATCTTTGGGGTTGATACACATGGCTGTGTCGCCCATGATGGTCTCGGGGCGTGTTGTGGCTACCACGGCATAATAACCTTTGGCGTCTTTGTGGATGATGTTGCCCTCGGCTTCCAGTGCCTTTTCATTGTCGAGCGTGTCGAGACCTTCCACATAATATTTTAAATGATACAGGTGGGATTGCTCTTCCCTGTAAATCACTTCCTCGGTAGAAAGGGCGGTAAGTGCAGTAGGATCCCAATTCACCATTCGCAAGCCGCGGTAGATGAGTCCTTTATTGTAGAGGTCGACGAAAACCTTGATGACACTCTTGCTGCGTTTCTCGTCCATGGTGAAGGCGGTACGGTCCCAGTCGCAACTGGCTCCGAGACGGCGAAGTTGCTTCAGGATGATGCCGCCATGTTCATGTGTCCAGTCCCAAGCGTGTTTCAAGAATTCATCTCTTGTCAAGTCGTGTTTCTTTATTCCCTCACTGGCGAGTTTCTTCACCACCTTGGCTTCGGTGGCTATGGATGCGTGGTCGGTGCCAGGCACCCAGCAAGCATTCTTGCCTTCCATGCGGGCACGGCGTACGAGGATGTCTTGAATGGTATTATTAAGCATGTGGCCCATGTGCAGCACCCCGGTGACGTTTGGTGGAGGGATGACAATTGTGTAGGGCTCACGGCCGTCTGGTTTCGAACTGAAAAGTTTGTGGTCAAGCCAATACTGATACCATTTTGATTCCACTTCCTGTGGGGAATACTTGCTTGCTAATTCCATTTTGCTATGTTTGTTTTGTTGTTTCGGATGGTGTCGGTGAATACGTTTAATTGATATAAATATCGTCGGTTTTGCCCGTCGGAAAGTTTTAAATCTTGTCGAGAGCCTGCTTGATGTCTTCGAGAATATCGTCGATGTCCTCGATGCCGACAGAGAGACGGATAAGGTCGGGGGCAACTCCTGCTTCCAACAGTTGCTCGTCGGAGAGTTGACGGTGGGTGTGGCTGGCAGGATGGAGCACACATGTACGTGCATCGGCTACATGGGTCACAATGTTGATCATTTCAAGCGAGTCCATAAACTTGATGGCTGTGTTGCGGTCACCCTTAAGGCCAAAGGCTATCACACCACATGAACCATTGGGCAGGTATTTCTGTCCAAGGGAAAAATAGACGTCGTCTTTCAGACCGCAATAGTGCACCCAGGCAACTCTATCGTCATTATGCAGGAATTCTGCCACACGCTGGGCATTGCGGCAATGCTGGGCTACGCGGAGATGGAGGGTCTGGAGACCTAAATGGAGCAAGAAACTGTTTTGTGGAGCGGGGATGCTTCCCAAGTCGCGCATCAACTGTGCCACCAACTTGGTGGTATAACCCAATTTCCCGAATGCCTTGACGTAAGTGAGTCCATGATACGACTCGTCGGGGGTGGTCAAGCCGGGAAATTTCTCGGCGTGCGCCATCCAGTCGAATTGGCCGCTGTCAACAACGGCACCTCCCACTTGCGTGGCCAGGCCATCCATGTATTTCGTAGTGGAGTGGGTCACGATGTCGGCCCCCCATTCGAAGGGACGGCAATTGATAGGGGTGGCAAAGGTGTTGTCAACAATCAAGGGGACACCATTGGCATGGGCTATGCGGGCGAAACGCTCAATGTCGAGCACAGCGCAGCCTGGGTTGGAGATGGTCTCGCCAAACAATGCCTTGGTGTTGGGGCGGAAAGCAGCGTGGATTTCCTCGTCGCTTGCTTCAGGAGAGATAAATGTGCATTCTATACCCAGTTTCTTGAGCGTCACGCCGAAAAGGTTGAAGGTACCGCCATAAATTTCATTCGAAGTGACAATATGGTCGCCTGCCTCGCAGATATTGAAAACTGCATAGAAATTGGCGGCTTGGCCACTGGATGTCAATACACAACCTACACCTCCTTCAAGGGCGGCAATCTTGGCGGCTACGGCATCGTTTGTCGGATTTTGAAGACGTGTGTAGAAATAACCTTCTTTTTTCAGGTCGAAAAGTTGTGCCATCTCGTCGGAGTCGTCATACTTGAA
>CAMKSZ010000065.1 GCA_946415525.1 uncultured Prevotellaceae bacterium
TGAAGTATGAGAAGCAGGGCTATGAGACGACCTACAGCGACTGGCTGCCCGTGCCGCCGCCACAACTGGAGGTGAACGTGGGCATCACGCAGATGCGCCAGCCGCAGGTGAAGAAGGCCCGCGCCTTCGCCGCTACGGAAGGTGGCAGCGTGCCCTCGGGTATTGAGGTGGAGTTCGACAAGTATATGGATCCAAAGACGCTGACAACAGAGAACATCTACATCGTAGTTGGCGGCAAGGCCCTGAGCGGCAAGATTGTGCTGCTCGATGCCGAGACCGGTTACCAGAAACCCGACGTGGAGTATGCCTCAAAGGTTCGCTTCGAGCCAACTACCCCGCTGAACATGTCCGACAAGGTGCAGTTGACGGTGCGTCGCCGCGTGGAGAGTTATGCCGGCGTGCCCATGGAGCAGGACTTCACCCAGCAGTTCGATGTGGAGCGGCGCATCGAGCAACTTGTGGCGGACTCGCTGTTGTTCCTCGCCGACGGCAAGGAGGGCGTCATACAGATTAAGGCCGTGCCCGCCCAAGCCTCGAAGGGCAAGAAGGTGATGGTGAGCAACGACGACGCCACCATCGTCGGTCATGGAATGAGCGAACTGACCCTCGACCAGAACGGCGAGGCCCAATTGGACGTGCAGGCCCTAACCCCAGGCGTCAACGTCTTGAGGTTTGTGCTCGCCGACGAGGAAGACCTCCGTGCCTCCACGATGGTCATCGTGCGCGACTCGGCGCAGATGCAGGTGGCGGCGCCACGCTCGTCGCGCCTGGACGGCATCACGATGTACATCGGGTCGGAGATACGCCTGACATGCGCCACCATCGGTGCCCGCATCCTCTACACGCTGGATGGCTCCTGCCCATGCGACACTGGCAACAAGAGCATCTACACCTACGACGGCCCCATCATCCTGACTGGCGACAGCATCCACATCAAGGCGATGGCGGTGGCTCCAGGCATGGAGGACAGCCCCGTGGTGGAGTTCACCTACAAGGGCATCCAACGGTCTGACGGCATCGAGGCACCCATTGTGCCCGACGATTCTCCCGTCGGGGAAACAGAGCCCACGCTCTTCTACCGTCTGAACGGCCAGCGCATCGCCCGTCCTGAGCGTGGCATCACCATCGAGCGGCAGGGCAGCAAAGTGAAGAAGGTGGTCACGAAATAATACGGCGAGGATGAGCCTGTAACTCTCATGACAACCATATTGCAAAATTATTACTGTCCGTAAAACTCGAAAAGGGCAATTCACACTTTCAGACCGCTTCGTATAAGCGGTCTGAAAGTTTTTTTTCACAATACAAAAATGCGGGCATACATAAAGTACTGAACTTTTCCACCCTTTTTTAATCTCAATCACTCCATCTCATTATTGGTTTGTGCGCACGGCTCCCCTCCCCTTGACCAAGGGGAGGGGCTGGGGGTGGGGTTGCATGTCATTGATTTTCAGCGATATTACTCTTTGTTGCAATACCCCACCCCTGCCCCTCCCCTCAAATGGGAGGGGAACTGCATGGCGCGGCATTCTTGGCTCATCTTTTCATATCGTAGGACAGGGAGAGTCAGTCTTACATCTTCGATTCTGGTTAAATATATATTTCAAACAAAAACATCTATGGCAAGGATGGGAAACTTCAGTTTTTTTATTCCCATACTGAGGGACAATAATGGCAAGGGGGTTGCTCTATCTCCATGGTGAGTGTTTGAAAATAAGCCATCATTTTTTTTGCGTTTCAATCTTTTTACGCTAAATTTGCTCCGTGGAAAAAGACCATGCGCCCATTTACTAATCATTTCAACTATGGGAACATACATCAACGTAGGAAACCAGGGGTTCAAAAGGATTCGCAGAAGCGAATACATAGACAAGTCTGGACTGATTGCCGTTGTCAACGACACGCTGTTCACAGGGCAAAGTTTAAGTTGTGTGACACGCTGCCGCCGTTTTGGCAAGACAATGGCAGCGGAAATGCTGTGTGCCTACTATGACCAATCCTGCGATTCACGAAACCTTTTTGCCGACCTTGAGATTGCCTCCCATCCTTCGTTTGAAGAACATCTCAACAAATACCCAGTTATCTACCTTGACATCACTAATTTCACCACCCGCGACATCCCACGATTGGACATTGTGCCTACTATCCAACGGGAGGTGAAAGAGGAAGTCTGCCGGTTGTATCCAGAAGCAGAGACTCGTTCCGAAGATGACCTCATGGCTACATTGACAAAAATTGCAGACCACTACAAGATACATTTCATCATGATTATCGACGAGTGGGATGCCATCTGCCGTGAGGCTTCCGAAGAGAAAGAGGCAATGGACAAGTATGTCAATTTGCTCCGGAGACTGTTCAAGGGAAGCAACACCGCACAAGTATTCGCCGGGGTATATATGACGGGCATACTCCCTGTCAAGAAATACAAGACAGAATCGGCGCTCAACAATTTTATCGAATATTCCATGGTGTCGCCAGGTGGCATGGCCCAGCATTTTGGTTTCACAAAAGAGGAAGTGCGTGATTTGGCAACCAAGCATGGCATGGATTTTGACGAGTTGGAGAAATGGTACGATGGCTACCAAATCGGCGACGAACTTTCGATGTTCAACCCCAATTCTGTGATGCAGGCTGTCACTCGTCACCGTTGCAGAAGTTATTGGGCAAGCACGGGTGCCTTCGATGCTGTGGCACATTATATCCAAATGAACTTTGAGGGACTGAGGGACAATATCATCCACATGCTGGGAGGAGGGCGATGTCCTGTTGATCCGACAGGCTTCCAAAACGACATGTCAGTCATACGGACTCGTGACGATGTGCTCACCGTTCTCATCCACTTAGGCTACCTGTCTTATGAATGGGAAGAAGAGGAATGCTACATTCCCAACCGCGAGGTGGCTGGTGAGATGGTGAATGCCGTGAAGGCAAACAACTGGCAACCCGTCGTGGATGCCATACAGCAGTCAAAACAATTGCTGAAGGCCACGCTCGACGGTGATTGCGAGGCGGTAGCACGTGGCGTGGAGGCCGCTCATGATGAAAACACCAGCATATTGTCGTATAACAACGAGAACTCGCTGGCATGTGTATTGAGCATTGCCTACTTCTACGCACGCAACAACTATGTCTTACACCGCGAACTGGCCACAGGCAAGGGCTTTGCAGACCTTGTGCTCATACCAAGAAAGAACGTGGACTCCCCCGCCATCGTCCTGGAACTGAAATACAACAAAGACGCAGATACTGCCATCAACCAAATCAAGAGGAAAAAGTATCCTGCCAAGGTGGCGGAATATGTCAGCAACCTCCTGCTCGTTGCCATCAACTATGACAAGAGCAAGAAAACTCACGAATGCCTGATTGAGAAATATTCTGGGCTATAATGGGAGACGCCACAATGTGACGTCTCTACATTTGTGGACAAGTGCCCCTTTTGTTGTGCTCGGGAAACCACAGTAGGAAGACAGCGCAACAAACAAACCACAATTTTTGCCGAAAAAGGCAAAATAATTGTCGAATTGATAGGTTTTTTGATAAATATATGTAATTTTGCAAGCGAAATAGAGATTTTGCTAACTAAATAACATATTTATCCAATGAAAAAAATCAGAGCAGCCGTTGTAGGCTACGGCAACATCGGCAAATATGCAATTCAGGCACTGGAAGCCGCCGAGGATTTTGAGATTGCGGGCATCGTCCGCCGTAACGGCGCCGCGGACCGCCCCGCCGAACTCGCCCCCTACGAGGTGGTGAAGGACATCACTGAACTGAAAGACGTCGATGTCGCCATCCTCGCCACCCCCACCCGCAGTTGTGAGGAATATGCCAAGAAAATCCTCCCCTTGGGCATCAACACCGTCGATAGTTTCGACATCCACACCAGCATCCTCGACTACCGCGCCTCCCTCGACCCGATATGCAAGGAGAGCGGCACCGTCTCGATTATCGCCGCCGGCTGGGACCCGGGCAGCGACAGCATCGTGCGCGCCCTCATGCAGAGCCTCGCCCCCAAAGGCTTGTCGTACACCAACTTCGGCCCCGGCATGTCGATGGGCCACTCCGTCTGCGTGCGCTCCAAGGCCGGCGTGAAAAACGCGCTCTCGATGACCATCCCCAAGGGTGAAGGCATCCACCGCCGCATGGTGTATGTGGAACTGGAAGACGGTGCCAGCCTTGAAGAGGTGACCGCCGCCATCAAGGCCGACCCCTACTTCGCCAGCGACGAGACCCACGTGTTCGCCGTCCCCTCCGTCGATGAGGTGCGCGACATGGGGCATGGCGTCAACTTAGTGCGCAAAGGCGTTAGCGGACAGACGCAAAACCAGCGTCTTGAGTTCAACATGAGCATCAACAACCCCGCCCTCACCGGTCAGGTGCTCGTCAACGTGGCCCGCGCCTCCCTGCGCCAACAGCCCGGCTGCTACACGATGATTGAGGTGCCGGTCATCGACATGCTCGCTGGCGACCGCGAGACACTCATCAGCCATTTGGTGTAGATTTTTTTGAGGAGTTTGGGAGTTCTGAGGAGTTAAGGAGTTAAGGAGTTTGGGAGTTAAGACAATACTCTTGATGGCTCATTGACTTCTTGTGTAGGAGTTAATACAATACTCTTGATGGCTCAATGACTTCTTGTGTGAATAAAAGCGGGGCATGCCGATGGTGCATGCCCCGCTTTTTGGCTGGATGACGGACGGCCACGCCCGCCTATTCCCCGTTGTCGGCGGAAAGTCCAGCCATGTATTCCAACGCTTCGCCAACAGTCATTGTGGGCAGGTCGCAGAAGATGGACATCAGTTGCCACAATTTCAGTTCGCCCTCATCCACATGGCCATCGACAGCCATCAGCGCACCCAAGAAGGCACCGACATATTTTTTCCGTTCATCGTCGAGCCCGGAGACAATGCCGAGCGCCTCCACAAAGTCGATGCGCTCCGATTCGCGAAAAATCTCGGCAAAAGACCCCTTGGCGATGCCAAAACGCTCCATCTCCATCTTCCACGACTCCATTTCTTGCTCCATCACCTTGCCATCAGCCGCTATCATGGCATTGGCAAGTTTGGCTATCGCCATCAACTCACCCTCAGAAAACCGTATATTCATACCTTTAAAAATAAAACATAGGAAAAAGCATCACAAAATGCATTGGGAAGCCCACAGCCCCCGTCAGCGCGACAAAGTTAATGTTTTTTTTCGAAAAAATCCACAAAAGATGTCAAATCTCAAAAAAAAAGTGTTAAGTTTGCATTCACATAAAAAAGGAATCCACCAACCTATCCTAATAATATCATGAAAAAAGGTATCCAACTGTCATTACTTGCCTTATATCTGCTCCCATTCCATCCGCTAACGGCTTTCGGTCAGGACTATAACGAAGACGCCAGCGGCGACACCATCGTCTCGAAGACCCATTTCACTGGCGGTTCCGCCGACAAGGTGACACAAGACCGCATGAACAAGGGTCTTGTGACCAACTCGCTGAGCGCCCTCAGCGGACAGGCCGCCGGTGTGCAAATAACCGCTGGCGACAACCACATGGCCGTACTCAGTTCGGTGCGCGTGCGCGGCACCACCTCACTCACCGGCGGCAACGACCCGTTGGTGACCATCGACGGCGTGTCGTCTGACCTCGCCACCCTCTCGTCGATCTTCCCCGCCGACATCGAGAGTTTCACCATCCTCAAGAACGCGGCCGAAACAGCGAAATACGGGTCGCGAGGCGCCTCGGGTGTCATCGAGGTAACCACAAAGAAAGGTCGCAGCGGGAAATTCCAACTCGCCTACGACGGCAATATCGGTTTTGAGAAAATTTACAAGCAATTAGACATGCTCGACCGCGACGCCTACATCAATACGGCGGAGTCTTTGGGACTGAAATTCAACGACGGCGGTTACAATACCAACTTCCTCAAGGCCATCACACGCACCGGTACGGTGCAAAACCACCACGTCGCCTTTGGAGGCGGAACTGAAAAGAGCAACTACCGTGCCTCTGTCGGACTCATGCGGCACAACACGGTGATAGAAGTGAACAGTTACAACAACTTCGTAGCCAAACTCGACATCTCGCAGAAAACCTTCGACGACAAGATATCCATCGACCTCGGCGTCTATGGTTCGACGCAGCGCGCCAAGGACATCTTCGACGAGCAAAAACTGTTCTACTCCGCCGCCACGCAAAATCCCACCTTCCCCAAGACGATGAACGAGGAGGGCGGATGGGACTCCAACACCACCGCCTCGCAAATCTCCAACCCCATCGCCCTCACCTATGAACAAGACCATACCAAACTCCTCAATTTCAACACACACATCAAACTCGCTTACGACATCTGGCCCAACCTCAAGGTGAGTGCCTTCGGCTCATATACCTTCAACAGCACCGAGAACTCACAGTACCTCCCCACCTGGGTATGGGCACAAGGACAGGCCTACCGCGAAGAGAAAAAAAACGAGGACTGGCTCGCCAACCTCTCCGTCGATTACTGGTGGGACTTCAACTCCGAAAACCGCATCGAACTGAGCGGCCTGACAGAATACCAAGTCAACACGCAGAGCGGATTCTTCACCACCGTCAAGGGTTTCATTTCCAACGCTTTCGGCTACAACAACCTCATGGCCGGTTCGCTCCGTCCCTACGGCGGGACGGGTTCGAGTTACACAAAGCCAGAATTGCTCTCCTTCATGGGCAGTGCCAAATACATGCTGCTGCACCGCTACATGCTTTCGTTCAGCATGCGCGCCGACGGCACCAACAAGGTGGGCAAGAACAACCGATGGGGATATTTCCCGTCGCTCTCCGCCGAATGGGACATCGTGCGTGAGAAATTCATGAAAAGCATTCCCATCGTCAGCCAGATGAAAATACGTGCCAGTGCCGGTATCTCCGGCAACCTCGCCGGCATAGGCTCCTACTACTCCTTGAAGCGCTACATGCCCACCGGCATCGTCCCAGGCAACGGCATGCCCGCCGTCACGCTCGGCTTCACCCACAACACCAACCCCGACTTGAAATGGGAGACGAGAGGCACGCTCAACTTCGGCATCGACCTCGGGCTGTGGAGCAACCGACTGGTGATGACCATCGAGAGTTATTACTCGAAGACGCACGACATGCTCTACCTCTACGACGTGAGCGTCCCGCCATTCCCCTTCGACAAACTACTCGCCAACCTCGGCACCATGTCGAACAGCGGTTTGGAGATAGGCCTGGGCGGCACGCCGTTGGAGACACGCGACATGCAACTCAACGTGAACATGAACCTGTCGTACCAAAAGAACAAACTCATTTCGCTCTCGGGCGATTACAATGGCGAGCATCTCTCTGCCAATAGCACCACCCCCATCGGTTCGCTCAACGGAGCAGGATTCCACGGCGGCTACAACAACATCGTCTTTCAAATCGTGGGACAACCCATCGGCGTCTTCTACCTGCCACATTGCACCGGCATCAAGGACGACGGCGACGGCACCTTCTCTTATGAGATAGCCGACCTCGACGAAGACGGCTACCCCGATCCCAGCAGCGACCGGTACATCGCCGGGCAGGCCATGCCCAAATGGACTCTCGGTTCCAACATCAGTTTCCGTTACAAGGACTTCGACATCAGCCTGCAGATGAACGGCGCCTTCGGACACAAAATCTACAACGGCACCTCACTCACCTACATGAACCTTGGTTCCTTGCCCGACTACAATGTGATGACCGGCGCCCCCGCACTGAAAATCTACGACCAGACAGCCACCGACTACTGGCTCGAAAGAGGCGACTACGTCAATTTCGACTACCTCACCGTCGGCTGGAACCTGCCTATCCGCAAATTCACCCGCTACATCAGCCATTTGCGTGTCGCACTGAGCATCAACAACCTCGCCACCATCACCTCCTACAGCGGACTGACACCGAAGATCAACAGTTATGTAGTGAGCAACACACTCGGCATCGACGACAAGCGCAACTATCCCCCCTTCCGCTCCTATTCCTTAGGCGTCAGCATTTCATTCTAAGACAAAACACTACAGCAACATGAGAAACAACATACTACTCATCAGCATCGCCGCACTCGCACTCACCTCCTGCTTAGAAGAAGACCCGCGCGACCGGCTCGACCATACAGAAGCCTTCACCACAGTGGACGACCTCATCCTCAACACCGTCGCCAACCTCTACAACTACATTGGCGGACACGAAGACTCACAAGGGTTGCAAGGCACATCCCGAGGAGTCTATGACCTTAACACCTTCACCACCGACGAGGCCATTCTGCCCATCCGTGGCGCCGATTGGTTTGACGGTGGAGTATGGTTGGCGCTCTACCTCCATGAATTCGACGTCGGTCCCGAACCCATCGGAGGATCCTGGAAATACCTCTACAAGGTCATCTCATTATGCAACCAAGCCTTGGAAGACCTGGACAATCATGCCCAACTGTTAAAGCCTGATGCGCTGACGTACTACAAAGCCGAGACAAGGGCGCTGAGGGCCATGTTCTACTGGTATCTGCTCGACCTCTTCGGCAACGTGCCCTACATCACATCCGCCAACACCTACATCGCCGATGTGGACCAGACCAGCCGCAAGGAACTCTTCTACAAGGTGTGGGACGAACTGCTCTATGTGCAAGACATTCTCGCCGAAGAGCACAGCAACCTTGAGGGCGACTTTTACGGGCGCATGACGGCTCCCGTATGCTGGTTCCTCCTCGCCAAGATGGCACTCAACGCTGAAATATGGACAGACAATGACTGGACCGACGAAAAACGCACGGCAGGCCGCAACATCCTGCTCGACTGCGGTGAGGAATACCTCAACGCCTGGGAAGCCTGCATCTATTGGTGCTCAAAAATACGAGATGACGGATATGAACTTGAGCCAGATTATGAAAGCAACTTCTACGTAAAAAACGAGACATCCAAGGAGAACATCTTCGTCATCCCGATGAACAAGAACCTGTATGCCAACACGTTTAAAAACCTCTTCCGCTCACGTCACGGCAACCATGGCAAAGCCCTGCACATGGCTTCGGAAAACGGCACCTGCGCCACCATAAGCGCCGTGCGCACCTATGGCTACGGGACCGACCATGTGGACAATCGCTTCTATTATAACTTCTATTCCGACACGGTGTATGTGGACAATGTGATGGTAAGGCTCGACGACGGCACCCCTCTGGTCTATAATCCGTTAGAGGTGGCAATCGACCTCACGGGTTCTCCCTATGAGAAGACAGGAGGCGCCAGGATGGCCAAATACGAAATCGACCGCACCGCTTACTCCGACGGTCTGCTGCAAAACAACGACATCGTGCTCTTCCGCTTTGCCGATGTGCTGCTCATGATGTCGGAAGCGAAAGTAAGGAATGGGGAAAACGGCGATGCTGAAATGAATTTAGTGCGCGACCGCGTCGGCATGGACTTCCGCCCCGCCACGTTGGACAACCTGCTCGCCGAACGACTCATGGAACTGCAGTGGGAAGGATGGCGCCGGCAAGACCTCATCCGCTTCGACCGCTTCCACCTCTCTTATGACCTGCGCGAACAAAATGAAGACGAGGCCGACCGCCACACCACGGTGTTCCCCATCCCGGGCGACGTCATCGCCCTGAACAGGAAACTGAAGCAAAACCCAGGGTATTGAACAAAGGGAACCCTATTAACTACATTTTAATCCCCGCTTTTAACGGCAAACTACTTATCCGCATATTTTTCAGAGACGCCCCAATGGGACGTCTCTACTTTTTTGCACCTATTGTTTGCCATCCGTCTTCACCCCAACACGCCAAAAAGCAACAAAAAGAAAGCGATTGCAACAAATTAGCGACAAAATGTAAAGGTTTTTAGGATTATTATATTAATTTTGCAGGCGAAAATTGAATTAAAACATAATTATCAAAAAAGTATTATCATTTTCAAATTTTCACCAACATGAGGAAACAATCCTTTAAAGTGTCCTCCTTGGCCGTCGTCATGGCTATTTTTAGTTCTGTGGCGGCCATGGGGCAACAGCGTGAGCAGAAGTCGATAGACTGGCTCAAAGAACTCACCGACCGTGTCGAACTCCATGGCTACGCCCAAGGCGGCTATTCCTACGACGACATCGGCGGCAAGACCAACAGCACTTTCAACCTGAAACGAACCCTATTCTGGGCAAAGGGCCGCATTACCGACCGTTTCTCGTTTATGTTCATGCACGATTTCTCCAGCGTAGTACAGGAATACTACCTCGACTACCGGTTCTCCCGCGACAACTCCTTCAGCATGCGTCTCGGACAGTTCAAGCACAGTTACAGTATGGAGAACCCCCTCTCCCCCACCATGCTCGAACTGATCGACGTCTATTCTCAGGCCGTGCTCTTCCTCGCCGGTGAAGGTCCCGACCCCCTCAACGGCGTCAACTACGGCCGCGACTTGGGCATGATGGTCTATGGAGACTTGTTCGACAACCACATCCACTACGAACTCGCACTGATGAACGGCCAAGGCATCAACCGCAAGGATGGCAACTCCGACAAGGACGTCATCGCACACCTCGAATACAAGCCAACACCCCATCTCCGCTTCGTCGCCACCGCACAGAAAGGCCGTGGACATGCCGTGGGCACGGCAGCATGGAACCCAGGCGTGAAAGTGGGCGACAACTACCGCCGCGACCGCATCAGTTTTGGTGCAGAATGGAAAAGTCCAGAATGCAACATACGCGCCGAATACCTCGGCGGCAAGGACGGCGACGTGGGGAGCCTCGGCGGCTATGTCACCGCCAGTGTCCCCGTGGCCAAGGGCCTCGACATCGTGGCCTCCGCCGACTACTACGACCGCAACACCGACATGGACTACTACCAGACCAACCTGACCGGCGGCATCCAGTACTGGTTTTTCAAGAAATGCCGCTTGCAACTGCAATACACCCGCTGCCTCAGCCATTTCACCGACGACTACAACTGGCTGCAAGCACAAGTGCAGGTGGCCTTCTGACAAGGCGTAGCGACATCAACGACATACATCAACCTTTAAAAGCATCCAATAAATGATCATCAAGATACTACTCACCATCATCTTCCTGGCCGTCATGGTGGGCGTGGGCGTTTACTCACGCAAGCAGGCCAGAACTGTCGAAGGATTCGTATTGGGCGGCCGCGCCGTGGGTCCCTGGCTCACCGCTTTCGCTTTCGGAACAAGTTATTTCTCGGCGGTAGTCTTTGTGGGCTACGCCGGACAATTTGGTTGGAAATACGGTCTCTCCGCCTCATGGATTGGCATCGGCAACGCCGTCATCGGTTCGCTGCTCGCCTGGCTGTTGCTCGGTCGCCGCACCAAACTGATGACGCAGCACATCGAGAGCCGCACCATGCCCGACTTCTTCGGCACCCGCTATCATAGCGAGTGGTTGCGCGTGGTGGCTTCCATCATCGTCTTCGTCTTCCTCATCCCCTACACGGCAGGCGTCTATAAGGGCATCTCCACCCTCTTCGAGATGGGCTTTGGCATCCCCTACGAATACTGCGTGGTCATCATGGCCCTGCTCACCGCCTTCTACGTCATCCTCGGCGGCTACAAGGCCACGGCGATGAACGACTTCGTGCAAGGCGTGATCATGCTCTTCGGCATCATCGTGGTGATTGCCGCCGTGCTCAGTTCGCAGGGCGGATTCTCCACAGCGGTAGAAAAGATGGCGTCACTGCCGAGCGACACCGACTCCGCCGCCAACGGCGGCTTCGCCTCACTGTTCGGCCCCGACCCATGGAACCTGCTCGGCGTGGTCGTCCTCACCTCGCTCGGCACCTGGGGACTCCCACAGATGGTGGGCAAGTTCTATTCCATCACCGACGAGCGTGCCATCCATCGCGGCACCGTCATTTCGACCATCTTCGCCTTCGTGGTGGCTGGCGGTTGCTATTTCCTCGGCGGTTTCGGCAGACTGTTCGGCATGCCCCCCACCCTGCCCAACGGGCGTCTCGACTTCGACTCCATCGTTCCGTCGATGCTCATCACGCTGCCCGACGTCATCATCGCCCTTGTCGTGCTGCTTGTGCTCTCCGCCTCGATGTCCACTTTGGCATCGCTCGTACTCACCTCGTCATCGACCATGACGCTCGACCTCATCTACCGCGACAAGAAGTCGGCCCCGGGCGAGGTGGAAGAAGGATCCATCGACGACATGGTGTCGGAAAAGATTGAACGGCGTAAGGTGGTGGTGATGCGCGTACTCATCGTGTTCTTCATTGTCATCTCGCTGATGATTGCCCTCAACCCACCCACCTTCATCGCACAGATGATGGGCATCTCGTGGGGTGCCCTGGCTGGCGCCTTCCTCGCCCCCTTCATGCTCGGACTTTATTGGCGCGGCGTCACCAAGGCGTCGGTATGGGCATGCTTCGTTTGGGGCGTGGGACTGACCGTCGTCAACATGCTCATCGGCAACCCCATCAACCCCATCAACTGCGGTGCCATCGCCATGCTCGGCGGTTTCGTCGTGGTGGCCATCTTCAGCCTGTTCACGCCGAAGTTGCCACACGACTTCGTGGAGCGCATCTTCGACTGCTACCGTAAATAGTCATCCCCATCAACGCAAGAGGAGGCAGGGCGCACGCCCTGCCTCCTCTTGCGTTGACTATCATTACCCTCCTTATTCGTCTTCCTGGAACAGAGGGTCGTCGGGCATCACCATCAAGGGTTTCTGCTTCTCTGCCTCAAGGATTTTTTCGGGGACATACTTCTTGTCCACCACCAAGCGGAAGGAGTATTCGCGGAACCAGCGGTTGGTCATCACGAGACAGCCTTTCTGTCCAGAAGTGGCGCCCCAACTGTTTTCCACTTTCCATTTGATGGGATTGCCGTCGGCATCCAGGTCAACAGCCGTGAGCGTCATGGCATGGGTGGATCCGCTGTCGAAGGTCATGATGCGCTGCGCCTTGTCCATCGGGAAGGAGGTGCCGAAGAGCGTGCCGTAGTCGTAGTTCTCAGTGTCGAGGATGCCGCTCTTACGGTCAATCTGCTTGCCTACGTCATACGAGGAATAGAGTTTGTGGCCATCCTTGATGGAGGCGATGGCCATCTGCTCGATGTCCTCCATCGGCAGGTTGACGTACTTCCAGTTGTGGCCGTCGTAGGTATGGCGGTCCATCTCCACTTCGTAAGTCTTGTAGTAGGGGCGGCGCGGGTCGTTCATCGCCATGATGAAGGTGCCGTTGATGGGGCCACCCACGGTAGCGTCGTAGAACTCCTTGGGCGTGTATTTTCGGGCTTCGCTCTTCACCTTGCCGTTTTTGTCGCGGAAAGCGTAGGTGAACTCCTTCACCGGTTCGCCCAACGTGATGCGGAGGATGTGGTAGATGGTGGCGAGCATCTCGGTCTTGCGTTCGGCGACGGCCTTCGCCTTCTTGCCGTCCGCCACCATCTTGCGCAGTTCGAGTCCATACTCACGGAGTTTGGTGTCGATAATCCTCGACATGCGCGAGGTGTTCTCTGCCGAGTAGGTCTCAGGCTGTGCGCTCATCGGCACGAGACCGTATTTCTCTGCCAGGTCGGCAACGCCGCAGAATGTTCCGCCGTCGCTCAACGGACTCTTGAAGAGCATGGCCACATATTGGTCCTCGATGGGTTTGCCGGCGAGGTCGATGACCGCCTGTAGCATCAGGTTGGCCTTTTCCAACTGGTCGTAGAAGAACAAGTAGTCGTGGGAGAATTCCACCACCATGGTGTCCTTGTGCTGGAGGGCGAAGTTGGCCCTGAGCACGTTGAGCCCGCTGAACATCCAGCAGCGTCCGCTACTTTTCTGGTCGTGGATGGACTGGCTCTTGGTCTCATGGCTGAACTGCGCATCGACCACGTTTTGGTTGGCAAAATTCTTGGCCAGGTTGTCGATGGAGTTGGCGGCGATGGCATTGAAAAGTGCCTTGTCCGACGGGCTTTTCACCTGTGCGCCCTCTATTTTCTTCAGCATGTCGGCGGTGATGCCTCCGCTGCTCTTCTGTGCATAGGTCCCTGCCGACATCAACAGTCCGGCCATCAGGACAACAATCGTCTTTTTCATTGTTTGGTGTTTAGGTATTTTCTATTTATTCTGATGGGCGACGGCTGTCGCCAAGCCTCCAAGGCTGCCGAATGCCGTCATAGCCTACAAAGATAGTCCAATCATTTGACATCCACAAATATTGCGGATGATTTTTTATTCAAGCCCGTAAAGTTGGAGGAGTTGGGGAGTGCAGGAGTTTGGGAGTTTAG
>CAMKSZ010000066.1 GCA_946415525.1 uncultured Prevotellaceae bacterium
AACCCAAGGCACGGTAGAGCAGCACATGCAGGGGCGTGCTGGGCACCCATTCCTCACCACGGATGACGTGGGTAATCTCCATCAGGTGGTCGTCAACGATATTGGCCAAATGGTAAGTGGGCAGTTCGTCGGCACTCTTGTAGAGCACCTTGTCATCGACCACGTCGCTCATGATGGTCACTTCACCACGGATGGTGTCGGTGAAATGAACGGGTTGGCCCGGCGTCACCTTGAAGCGGACCACATACTGTACGCCATCATCGATGAGGGCGTCAACCTCCTCTTTGGGCATGGTTATGGAATTGCGCATCATCCCGCGTGTGCGGGCGTCATATTGGAAATTGGCAATCTCCTTGCGCTTGGCTTCAAGTTCTTCGGGGGTGTCAAAGGCAATGTAAGCCTTGTCGCTCTCCAACAACTGATCGACATAGCGACGGTAAATCTTTCGGCGCTCGCTCTGCCGGTAGGGACCGTAATTCCCTCCGATGCCTACGCCTTCGTCGAACTTGATGCCCAACCAGCGGAACGATTCGAGGATGTATTCCTCGGCACCAGGCACCAGGCGGGTGGAGTCGGTGTCCTCGATGCGCAACACGAGGTCGCCGCCATGCTGCTTGGCAAACAGATAGTTATACAATGCAGTGCGAACACCGCCAATATGCAATGGTCCTGTGGGACTGGGTGCAAAGCGCACCCTCACTTTCCTTTCAATCATGATGTTGTCTTCTATTTTTTTGCAAAAATACTACTTTTTTTCTGAAACAACGTTTTTTGCCGCTTATTTCGTCGCCACCATCGGGGAGAAAGCACTACAAACGACAAAAAAATGGCAAAATATGGCAGGAATCAGTTTTTTTTCGTATTTTCGCAGAATAATTCTTATCAGCATGAAACTTTCACAAAACTCCGGCAACCAATTGTTGATGCCCATAATGATCTGCATCTTCCTCGTGGCCCTGACAACGGGGGTCATCGTGTGGTTTTTGCCAGACAAGCAAGGTATTGAATACACTTTTGAAATCAACAAGCCATGGACATCCGGCACCCTTATCTCTGAATTCCGCTTCCCCATCATCAAGAGCGACGAGGCCATGGAACGGGAGAAAAAAGCCTTACTGAAGAATTACCAACCCTATTTTACAAAGGATACAAGAATCAGCGAGCGCGCCATCGAGGAATTCAACATCGCCGTCGCCAAGGACACCACCCGTCTGTTGGCTCGCTACCAAGAACCCATCGTGCGCCGGCTACACTCGCTCTACGACAAGGGCATCATGAGCGACCACGACCAGCGGCGCTGCCTCTTGGAAATGTCGGACAGCATCCGCATCCTCAACGGCAAATACGCAATCACCGAATGCATCAACGACCTGCAGACCACACGCAGTTCCTACGACATGCTTTTCTTCGACGAAGAACTGAGCAGCCACCGAGAAGAACTCACAAAATTCAATTTCAACGAATACCTGCATGCCAACCTCTCCTACGATTACGGTCACAACCGTATGTCCACCGATGAACTCTACAGCGACATCGCACCGAGCGTGGGGGTGGTGGAAGCCAACGAGAAAATCATCGACCAAGGAGAAATGGTGGACTCGTTGACTGAATTAAAGATAAAGTCGTACATGGCGGAGAAAAAGAAACGCCAGTCCGACCTCAACCAGCATCGCAAGGACATGATGCAACTCGGCCAAATCCTTTTCACAGGCATTTTCGTCCTATTGTTCACCATCTATTTGCTCATCTACCGCCACGACTTCTTCCAGAAGCCCCGCAAATTGCTCATGCTCTATTTCATGATCATGGCCTTTCCCATAATGGTGTCGCTTCTGACGGGCCACTCACTGCTGAGCGTCTATATCATCCCCTTTGCCATCGTACCGATGATTACACGCGTGTTCCTTGACTCGCGTACGGCTTTCATGGTGCATACCACCATCGTCCTCATCTCGGCCATTGCGGTCAACTACCAATACGAGTTTATCATCATTGAGATGGTGGCAGGCATGGCGGCCATCTTCACCCTGGGCGACATGTCAAAACGCTCCCACCTCTTCCTTGCGGCACTCATTGCCACGATTAGCGCCATCGCCATCCACCTCGCCATCAACCTTTTCCAAAAGGGGGAGATGCCGCAAAAGAACGACATGATTGCCTACTTGGTCACCAGCGGCGTACTTCTATTGTTGGCCTACCCGCTAATGTACATCATCGAAAAACTTTTCGGATTTATCTCGCAGGTGACCTACTACGAACTCTCCGACACCAACCAGACGCTGCTGCGAATGCTCAGCGAGAAAGCACCGGGCACCTTCGCCCATTCCACTACCGTGAGCAACCTGGCGGCCGAAATTGCCAAGCGCATCGGCGCTGACGTGATGCTCGTCAGGACGGGTGCGCTCTACCACGACATCGGGAAAATGGAGAACCCTGCCTTCTTCACCGAAAACCAAGCGGGTTTCAACCCTCATGACAAAATCTCTGAGAAGGAGAGCGCAAAGGTAATCATCAGCCACGTGACCTACGGACAGCGGTTGGCAGAGAACTACCACTTGCCCGACATCATCAAGGACTTCATCCTCACCCACCACGGCAAGGGCATTACCAGTTTCTTCTACATCAAATACAAAAACGCCCATCCCGACGAGGAGGTGGACATAAGCGATTTCTCCTATCCGGGTCCCAACCCGCAAACCAAGGAGCAGGCCATCCTCATGATGGCCGACACCGTGGAGGCGGCCACCAAGGCGCTCGACGAATACAACGACGAGAATATCAGCAAAAGGGTCAACGAACTCATCGACAAACAGGTGAACGACGGCTACTTCCGCGAGTGCCCCATCACCTTCCGAGACATCGCCATGGCCAAACAAGTGCTGATCGAACGGTTGAAGAGCATCTACCACACACGCATCAAATACCCCGAACTGAAAACCAAGGAGAACGACGAGGATCTTCTGTCAAACAATTCCGACAATACCGACAATCTTGGATTTTGGGGTAATTTGGACTGACAAATCGTCTTTTTCGTGTTCAACGACTAACGACATGAAATCAATCCGATTCCATGCCATCTCACACCTATTGCCTTTACGTTGTTTGCGCACACAACACGACCAAAAACCTGCACAAAACGCCCGAAATGTGCAGGAAAAAGCAACTAATTTGTTAATAATTACTAAAGAAAAGTATGGCATAATGGAAATTTTGAACAAAGAATATACCTTTGCAACCAATTTTTAATCAAATTAGTTTTAAAATGTGTAAAAAGAGATTGTATTCGATGGCAATGTCCATCCTCATTTCAGGATCCATGTTCGCTGGCGGCATATTGACCAATACCAATCAAAGTGTTGCCTTCCTTCGCAACCCTGCCCGCGACGGTGCCATCGGCCTTGACGGTGTCTATTCCAACCCCGCCGGTGTTATCTTCCTCGGCGAAGGGCTTCATATCGGCTTCAACTGGCAATACGCACGCCAAACCCGTACCATCACTTCGCAAAGTCCACTCTTCACACTCGGTGCGAAAAATAACGGACAGGACACGAAAAAATTCGAGGGTGTGGCCAACGCCCCCTTCATCCCCTCGTTGCAAGCCGCCTACAACAAAGGCGACTGGAGCGTTCAGTTTAACTTTTCCGTTCCTGGCGGCGGTGGAAAATGCGAATTTGAAAACGGACTCGGCTCCTTCGAGACCGTCGTCGGCGCCATCGCCAACCGCCTCATCGGTGTGTCGAGCCAACTCAACACCCAACTTGCGCCTCTCGGCGTGACCGTGCCCTCGGTGACTGGTTATGACGTCGATGGCTACATGCGCGGAAAACAATACTATTTCGGACTTCAACTCGGTGCCGCTCACAAGTTCGGCGACCACTTCTCTGTCTATGGCGGTTTGCGCCTGCTCTACGGCAGTGCCTCCTACGACGCCCGACTCAACAACATCCGCGTGATGGACGGCGCCAACGGCATCACCCTCCCTGCCTACTTCGAAGGTGTCATCAAAGGCCTCACCAATGCCAAGGCGGGAATTGCCGCCAACCAAACCAAAGTGGCAGACGGCATCAACCAGTATGTCAACGCCTATATGGCTGCTGGCATGACTCGCGAACAGGCCATGCAGACCCAAGAGGTTCAAAACCTTGTCCAACAAGGAAAGCAGTTGGAAGCAGTTGGCAACCAACTGCAAGCCGTGAGCGACGAGGTGACTGCCAGTGCCGAGACCCTCGCTCCCTATTCCAATGGCGTCAACCTGAAATCCGACCAGACGGGTTGGGGTGTTGCCCCTGTCATCGGCATCGACTACAAGATCGACCGCTTCAACTTCGCAGCCAAATATGAGTTCAAGACTCGCATGAGAATGAAGAACAACTCCACGCTGAAAGAAGCCACCGTCATCGCCGCCACCAACAAATACGTTGACGGAACCAGCGTTCCAGAGGATGCCCCCGCACAACTGGCTGTCGGCGCACAGTGGTCGGTGACTCCCACCGTAAGGGTGAACTTAGGCTACCACCATTTCTTCGACACCGACGCACATTGGTATGAGCATAGCGAGAAAAAACTCGACGGAGGCACCAATGAATACCTCGGCGGCGCAGAATGGGACATCACCGACCGCCTTCAAGTGAGCGGCGGCGCACAGATTACCCGCTATCAACTGACCGACGAATACATGAACGACATGTCGTTCGTGGTCAACTCCTGGACGTTCGGCCTTGGCATCGGCTACAAAGTGACCGACAAGGTGAAGGTAAATGCCGCCTACTTCCAGACCAATTACACCAACTACGACAAGACGATGCCCCAGCAGACAATGAAAAGCCTGGGACTGACCATGCCGGAAGGCAAAGACTCCTTCACGCGCACCAACAAGGTGATCGGCATTGGCGTCGAAATGACTATCTAAGAAGAAAGGAAGGCCCTAAAGGGGGTCAACATCGAAATATACCTGCACCAGACGATAGCGGGCATCGCTGATGAGCATCCGCTGCGCCTGGCGCAGGTATTCTTTTGCCACCGACAAATGAACGCCCGTCTCCAATTTCACCACCAACTTGCGGATGCACAACGACTTCACACGTGCCACGGCGGGCTTGTCGGGACCGAGGATGCGGTGCTGGAACCATTGTCGTAGGTAACTGCCCAACAGCAAGGCAGCGGAGTCGGCCACCGCCTCGTCACGATGCTTCACATAAACATACACGACATGGCAAAAGGGCGGGTAGCAAAATGTCTCACGCTCTTCCATCATGTCATGGTACAAGCCCTCATAATCATTGTCCACCACCTGACTGATTACCGGCGTCTCAGGACTTTTCGTCTGTAGGATGACCAGTCCCTGACGTCCCTTCCTGCCAGCACGCCCACTCACCTGAGCCATCATCATGAAAGCATGTTCGGTGGCACGGAAGTCGGGATAGTTGAGCATGCTGTCGGCATTGAGAATACCCACCACGCTGACACGTCCGAAATCCAACCCCTTGCTCACCATTTGCGTACCAATAAGCAAATTGGTGCGCCCCTCGGAGAAATCGTTGATGAGCCGCTCGTAGGCCGACCGGCTGCGAGTGGTGTCGAGGTCCATGCGGGCGATACGTGCTTCGGGGAAAATGCTGCGGATGTCGTCTTCCACTTTCTCTGTGCCGAATCCCCTCCCCCGCGTTTCATGGCTCTCGCAACAAGGACATTGCGTCGGCACGGAATAGGTATAGCCACAATAGTGGCAGGTGAGCACATTCATCGTCTTGTGCAGTGTGAGGGAGACGTCGCAATGCTGGCATTTCGGCACCCAACCGCACACCTTGCACTCCACCATGGGGGCAAAACCTCGGCGGTTTTGAAACAGGATGGCCTGCTCACCTCGCTCCAAAGCCTGTCGCACGGCAGACAACAGACGTGGCGAAAACGGCCCGTTCATCATCTTGCGGCGCTGCAAGTCACGGATGTCAACCACCTCCACCTTCGGCAACAGCAAGTCGCCGAAACGCTTCGTGAGACTCACCAAACCGTATTTGCCCGTTGTGGCATTGTAATATGACTCCACCGAGGGCGTGGCGGTGCCGAGCAAGGTCTTGGCGCCGAACATCGCCGCGAGCATGATGGCGACGGAACGTGCATGGTAGCGTGGTGCTGGGTCCTGCTGTTTGAACGATGTCTCGTGCTCCTCATCGACTATCACCAAACCAAGGTGCTGAAAAGGCAGGAACACGGCGCTCCTTGCTCCCAAAATGACATCGTAGGGCGCGGCAGACAACTGCTTGCGCCAAATTTCCACCCGTTCGGCATCGCTGTATTTGGAATGATAAATGCCCAACCGCTGGCCAAAAACCTTCCTGAGCCGCTGCGTCATCTGTACAGTGAGGGCTATCTCGGGCAACAGGTAAAGCACTTGTTTGTGCTCGTCGAGTGTCTTTTGGATAAGATGCATGTATATCTCGGTCTTGCCACTCGAAGTGACGCCGTGGAGCAAGACCACATTCTTGCGCAGCATCTGGAAAAGGATGCTGTTGTAGGCTTCCAACTGATAATCGTTGAGTTTTTGCAATGCCTCGGGATGCGGGTCGCCTCCTTGGTTGAGACGGCCTACCTCCCGTTGGTAAGTGACGAGGATATGCTTATCGACAAGCGCCTTCACCTGTGCCGTCGTGCAATGCGAGGAATTGATCAGTTCGTCGCGAGACACTTCCACGACTGCTTCACGGCAGACATCGCCCTCAATGGTATCGTAATGCGACAGGGAGAGGTAGTCGGCGAGCACCTTTTGTTGGGCAGCCGACCTCGAAAGCATGTTTAGCGCGACGTGCAAGGCCTGCTCCGAACGAAACTGCGGGGCAAGGGCCACACATGTCTCATACTTGGGGCGGAAATCGTCGCCGCGCAAACCGGAAGGCATGGCGGCACTATAGACATCGCCGATGGACGACATATAGTATTCGGCCATCCATTTCCAAAGCCGTAACTGGGTGTCGAGGAGGACGGGCCCTGCGTCGCAAAGGGCTGTGAGAGGACGGGTGACAAAGTCGGGCTGCCGGTCATGGATTTCGGCGACGATGCCCACATAAGTCTTGCTTTTTGCCAATGGCACCACCACGCGCATCCCCGGCCTCACCTTGCCGGAGAGGTCTTCGGGCACCTGATAGGTGAAAAACCCCTCCAAGGGGAGGGGAAGAATGACATCGGCATACATGGTGTTTCCTTACAGATAGATGGCGAGCCCTAACTGCCAGGCGTGCATCTTGGCCTTGTTCTCCTTATAGTCATCGACGACACCCTGCAAAGAGTTGACATCGGCTGTCCTGCCTGTTGCAACGTTGTAGTTGACCGACAAATGCACTTTCTTAAAGAGTGCCACGCCACCACCTATGTTGACACTGAAAAGGGACTCCTTGAACCTCCATTTTCTCGCGGCATCCAGCATCTTTTCCTTGCCGCCGATGTTGAAGCCAAACTGAGGCCCGGCATAGACAAATAAGGAGAGGGGACTTCCAGGAGCAAATGCCCACCTCAAATTGACGGGCACCTGCATAGATTTCTGCTTGAGGTCTGTCACCGGGTCGTCGCCGATGCGGGCATCCCGTTCATCGTAGAGTGCTGCGACATCGAAACCAAGACCAATGGCAGGCATCGTGTAAACCAACGAAGGCCCGACGAAAAAACCGGAACGATTGGTCTTGAAGTCGTCTGTTTTCAGCGACAGTTTCGTCATGTTGTATCCTCCCTTGATACCCAAACGCAACTGCGCCTGGACAACCGTGGGGGAAATCATCTGCAAAAGGACCGTCGCCATGACGGCCAACAACGTCTTTTTCATAAGCATGGTCTTTGGGGTTGATTATTTAAGGCCAGCACATCAGTGACGCTCCCTGCGCACAGACACCCTTGCAGGCGAGACGGCCGACGAGTTGCCAGACGAGCGGCGACTCTTCTTCACCTTTTCTTCTCCACTATCCGAGGAGCGGCGGCTTGTCTTCTTTTTCTTCACCTTGACCTTGCTGTCGGCCTGCGCCTTGGCGATGCTGTCGAGGGAGTCTTTCTTTGCCTGGTCGCCGAAGATGTTGTTTTCGAAGTCGAGCAGTTCCTGTTCGATGCGCTGCTGCTCGCGTGCCATGGTTGAGTCGTCGGGACAATATTGGGCGAGTGTGCGCCCAAGCATGTTCGTCGTCTTGTAAATCTTTCCCTTATAGCGGTTAAGGGTGAAGAAGTCGTCGATGCTCATGGTGGCGGCATTGTTGATGTTGCTGGTCATGATGGTCTGCTTGCTCAGGAAAGGAGCAATGTCGTCGTACTTCATCCAGAAGAGCGGATACTTGGTGGCTCCGTCGCCAAAATCGTCCTCGCGCATCATGATGGGACAGAGGGCGAGCACCTTCCGGTGGAAGGTCGATGTGCCTTGGTCGTAATAGGCGCTCTCCTTGATGTAGTAGCCCTTCACTTCGCGCGACGGGATGTCGCTGTTGTCGAGCCTCACTTTCCCGTCCTTGCGCTCATAGAAGATGTGGTAGTTGTCGAGGAAGTCGAGAAGTTTCACCTTGGCTGATTCGTCGAACACCTCGTTGCCGTCGAGCCTATATTCGTAGGCCTTGACATAGCCCGACATCATCAGTTTGAAAAGATAGGTGAACAGGTTCATCTGCGACCCCATCGGTTCCACGGGATAATAGAGGCCGGCATTGGCGTCGTCCTCCAGGCTCATCTCACGGTAGATGTCGCGCCGCCACACCACATCTTCCGACATGGCAGCCGTTGTGGGGAAACCTATCTTGGCGCGTGTGGTGATGTTGTTGCTGTTCGACTTGCTGGCCTGCTGTTGTTGCTGCTGGTTGCGCCGTGCCTGTGGCTGCGCCACGACAGGCAAAGCCAGGCACGCGATGAACAATATGTGGATGATGCGTCTCATGTTGAAGATATCTGCGTTGTATTTCGGTTTTACTTCACGATGACCTCCATGGCCTGCGGCAACTTGCGGGTGATGCCGTCGGGACCGGTGGCGGAAACGTTGGTGATATAGAAGCGCTTGTTGCGGGAGAGTTTCCTAAAGGCGTCTTTCTGTCTGTCGGTGAAGGCGGCTCCGTTGGAGGCCATCGGCACGGCGTTGCCCATGTTGTCGTAGAATACGGTCTCGAAGCCCAGCACCTTGAACTCGATGTCGAGGAGTCCGTCGTCGATGGCGGCCCTGAGGCTGTTGACACCCATGAGTGCCGACTTCTGCATGCCGCCGCCTTTGAACCTGTCGGTGCCTAATGCGATATAGGCTGTCGGGTCGGGCAGTTTACGAACATGGAAAGTGGCCTGGCCCATGGTGCGGCTGGAACCTTTGTCGGTGCCGGTGACGGTGAAGGTGACATCCTGTCCGACAGCCGACGGCACGGCGATGTAATGCCCATTGCCCTGCGAGGTGAGCGTGCCCCCGCTCATGGAGAGCGAGACGGCATTTTGCGGGATGCCCGAGCAACTGACGCTGATGGGGTTTTGGAAACCGGCATAGAGCACATTCATGAGGTCGGCGGCAACGGTAGCGCCCGAAGGCGGCGAGATGACGTTGTATTTCTGCTTGAAGTCGCGCCTGATGACCTCTCCTTCGGCATTGCGCATGAGGATGTATCCGCCAAAGGTATGTTCGCCCACGCCGCCGGCGGAGAAAGAGTAAGTGCCGTTGTGGGTGTTGATGCGTGTGCCGTTGACATAGATTTCTGGCTGCTGGGTGGTGTCCACCGCCGCCATGATGATGTTGGCGGTGATGCGCTCGCCAGGATAGAGGGTGGTCTTGTCGGGCACGACGAAGGCATCGAGTTTGTTGACACGGATGTCCTTCATGCCCACGTTGGCCACGAGGGAGTGGAGCACCTCGCCCTCAGCATAGCGGATGTCGCTCTGCAGTTTGGAGAGCAGGGTGACGGCGGCAGCAACGGGCATGTCCTCAAACATGTATTCCTGCCAGTTCTTGCCAAGCGTGTTGGGACCCTTGGGCACCTCGGTCGATAGGTTGGAAGCGATGATATCGCGCTGCCGCTGGTCGTTGACCATTTTCAATATTCGCTCGCGATAGGAATTCACCGCCTGATAGAGTTGCTTGCCCTTTCCCGTGCCGGGAGCCAGCATCACCTGACTGGCGGCCTCCAAGTCTTCCTTGTTCTTGATATTGTCCAAACTTCCCTCCGCACCGTCGGCCTCCTTGACGATGGCCACCTTGAGGCTTTGTGCGAATTCATAGATGGAGTCGCTCATCTCCTTCACCCCCTTGGCCTTCTCAAACCACTCCTTCACCTTGGCAGGATTGATTTTCATCTGCTCGTCGAGGTCGGCCATCATGGCGAGGTTCTCCTTCGACGAGTTGGCCGTGGTGCGCTTCAGGCTCTCCTCCACGATGGAGAAGCCGTCGAGCACCTCGGTGGAGATGTTGAGCGCCAACATGGCCATGAGGACGACGTACATGAGGTTGATCATCTTCTGGCGCGGCGAGACAGGTCTTTTCTTGATTGCCATCTTCTAAAGATTGGTTCTACTATGGGTTGATGCCAGCGGGAGGATTGGAAGCACCGCCCCGCATGTTGACCGTCATGGCTTCTATCATGCGGGCGTAAATCTGGTTGAGTTGTTCAATCTGTTGTGCCATCCGCTTCGACTGTTCGTTGATTTCGTCGATGGTGCCGATTTGCTGGCTGGCGCCTTTAAGTTGCATTTCGTAAACCTTGCAGATGCCGGTGAGCGTGCGGTTGAGGTTTTCCATCTCCTCGGAATCGCGCGTGAGTCGGACACTCTGCTCGTTGACCTTGCCGAGCATCTCGGTGAGCCGCTTGAGTTCCTCGACATAGTTCTCCGTAGCCTCTGCCATCTCGGGCGACACTTGCTGTTGCTGTCCCACCCATGCGGTGGAGAGACCCGGCACGCCGCCTGCGGCAGGTGCTCCGCCTGCGGCAGCGACACCGCCCTCGACGGTACCTTCCTCGCCGACAGAAACGCCTTCGGCTGACACGCCACCAGGCATGCCGCCACCGACAACCACGACACCTTCGGAAGCAGCACCGCCGCCACCACCGATGATAATGGTGCCTCCAGCACCACCGCCACCGCCATAAGCGGCAGCCACTTGGCCGCCTTGTCCTTCACCCTCAGCGCCTTCTACACCTTCCATGCCTTCGCCGGTGGGATAGCCGCCAGTGGGATAGCCACCGCCAACGACAACACCGCCCATGGGTACGCCGCCTGCAACGGCCTCGCCAGCAGGAATGCCCTCGCCTTCAGTTCCCGGCTCGACATAGTGTGTCTGCAAGTCCATGCCGTCGGTCGTCTTGTCGAAAGGACGGTCGAAAGCGGATATGAAGAACACGAACACCTCGGTGCCCATGCCGATGAATAGCATGAGGTTGGCTCCGGGAAGGTGGGTCAGTTTAAAGAGGGTTCCAAGAATCACAATCGAAGCGCCCCAACTGTAGGCATAGTTGAGGAACGTCTGACCCGGTACGCTATCCATCCATTTTTGGAGGTAATAGACGATGTTGAATTTACTGTATTTTGTCATGCTATTTCTTGCTGGGTTTTTGTTTGACGCTGGATGAAGTGGCGATGCTTCTGACGCATCGGAATCCTATGTAGGAGCGCGGTTGGTTCTGGTATTCCCAAGAGCGCCACGCCGACCTGATATACGACTCGGGGTCTTTCCAGGAACCACCCCTGACACTCTTTTTCTTCAACCGGTAAGGGTCTTCCTTGGCGGCTTTGTACTCCAACTGCGGGTTGAGGTCGTTCATGGCATCCACACCGGCCTCGGTGAAGATGGTACTGGTCCACTCGGCCACATTGCCGGCCATGTCGAAGAGGCCGTTGGAGTTGGAGGAGTAAATGCCCACCTTACTGGTGATGAGGTTGCCGTCCTTGGTATAGTTGCCCTTGTCGGGCTTGAAATTGGCATAGAAGCATCCATCGCCGTTTTTCACGCTCTCGTTCTCCCATGGGAACTCGGTGCCGTCCTTTCCCCTGGCAGCGTATTCCCATTCCGCCTCGGTGGGCAACCGATAGCGCTGCACGTAACGCGCCTCGGGTCCCAAGCCCTTGAGCAGGTAGTCGGTGCGCCAGGCGCAGAAAGCGTTGGCCTGTTCCCAGGTGACACCCACGACGGGATAGTCGTTGAACGTGGGATTGCTGAAATAGTTGCGCAGGTACATCTCGTTGTCGGAGTTGCGGAAGTCGTTGATCCAGCAGGTGGTGTCGGGATAGATATTGATGATATAGGTGTTGAGGAAGTCCCACGGCCCGGAAAGGGGCCTGTTGATGGTCTCCCTGACGATGCGCCCTTCGTCGTCGTAGTAGGCGGTGTCCTTCGAAATCATCACCACTTCGTTGGGATCGACGACGACATCGGTGTTGAGATTACGCTCATAGAGCGAACCGCCGTTGTTGTTGGCAGCAGCGAGACGGTTGCGGCGCAAGGCGGCCGTGGTGTAGTCGTAGATTTCATACCGGTAGTTGAGTTGACTGGCGTCGAGCGACTTCTCCCCCGTGACGGGATTGGTGATGTAAAGGCTCTCGAAAGCACGCTGCTCATCCTCGTTGGGCTTGCGCGGCAGCGACTTTTTCCAGTCGAGGTGGGGCGTGACGGGGTCGCCATTCTTGTCCTCGGTAATCTTATACGACTCGTCGCCACCATAGGCCGGGTCAGCCAAGCGCTCCCTAAGGATGGAGTCGCGCACCCACATGACGAATTGTTTGTATTTCGAATTGGTCACTTCGGTCTCGTCAATCCAAAAGCCGTCAACGGAGATTTCCTTGACGGGGGTCTGCTTTCCCCAAAGTGTGTCCTGCTGGTCGATGCCCATCTTGAGGAATCCCCTCTTCACCATGGTCATGCCGTAGGGTGCCGGTTCCTTGAAACTCCTCCCGCCGCCAACGCCGACGACCTCGCCGCCCCGTCCGGAGGCAGCCGACTTTCCGCCCATGCACCCGGTGAGGGCTACAAGGGCGGCAGCGCAGAGTGCGACAATGCTATTTCTCATGTTCATATTCACTTATAGTATTCTCACGCTTTTATGTTTGTTCTTGCCTTTTTTGGTCATGTTGAGGTCGGTTTGATAACCGACAATAAGTTCATGGCTACCGTTCCCGATGCTGATTCCGTTGGTGTAGAACTCGTAACTATAGCCCACATGGATGCCGGAGAAGACGCCACCGACGAAAGCAGTGACCGAATTGGTGGGACTGCAACCCGCACCGAGATACAAGTGACGGCTCTCATGCTTGTAGTCGAGCCTCGCCGTAATGTCGCCACGATAGGCAACGCCGTCGGTCATCAACAGCACTGAAGGATGTATAGTAAGAAACGGACTTCTCAGTCGAATATTGTATCCTCCTGTCAAATAATAGGATCTGTCTATCTTAAGTTCGCCCGTCTCGCCCAGTTCGACAAGCGGCGCTGTGAGATGCTGTGCCGATACGCCCACATACCAAGGCCCGTGCGTATAATAGATGCCTGCCGACAAGTCGAGCGACTGGCCTTTCATTTCGGAGCCCGACAACTCGTCTTCCTTTTCGTCAAAATCAAGTTTGCTTCCGTCCAGGTTCTCCATGAGCATGCCTGCTTGCAAACCTACGCTTATCATGCCGCCGAAGAGTTTGTGCTTATAGGCATACTGCGCCGATAGCCGCTGATGGGTGAAGGCACCTAATTGGTCGTTGAGGAGTTGCAGTCCCACGCCATGGTAGGTGTTGGCGAAAAAGAAGGGCATGTCGCCACTTACGAACATGGTTTTGGGACTGTGCTCGAAACCGACAAAGTTCATGGCATAGGCTGCCGTGAGGTTGAGTTTCGACTCCTTGCCCACTGCTCCGGGGTTATAATATGGTTCCATGGCCCAATAGTGGCTAAAGGGCACATCGTATTGGGCTTTTGCCCCCAAGGAGACAAGCGCCAATACCGCAATGGTAAGGATTTTCCGTATAATCACAAGAATATAACGTGACATTCGCCCTTTTATTGTGACAAAAGCGCAAGGAATCTCACAGTTTTT
>CAMKSZ010000067.1 GCA_946415525.1 uncultured Prevotellaceae bacterium
CTTTTGTTGCTGATACGACAAAAAGAGAGTGGATGCCGGACATCCACTCTCATTTTTTTGTCGATTATAAAGGTCTTATGCCTGTTTTGGAGACTCAGCCTTAGGAGCCTTCTTCACATACATGTACTTGGGATAGCGGCCCAGGACAAACAGGGTGACGGGGCAAAGCCAGATGTCGCGGTTGAAACCCTCCAGATTGCGCACCTCATAAGTGGACCCGCCAGTCAACGAGTGATCTTTCTGCACCAATTCTGCATAACCTTCGAGATCGAGTTTCTTTTTCGACGGGCGGACCAACACTTCAGTCGTCACACCATCATCCGAAAGGAAAGCACACATCTTATCGGCACCAGCCACCATCAAGAGATTGTGATGGTCAAACGGCCAGTTGGGGAAATCCACATACCAAAGACCGTCATCCTCATGATTGAACTTAATAAGATATTCGTCTCTCTGACCAAAGACACTCTTCGACATCGCTTTTGCACCATTCAACAAATCTGTAATTGTGTACTGCATAAAATTTTTTGGTAAGTTAAACATTTAAGGAAATATTTACGCTATTGCGTACTTTATACGCAACAAATATCGTGCCAAACGATTTTTGCCTTTTTCTTGGAAAAAAACAAGGAAAAAGCGCCATTTTGTCGCGTAAATTTTACGCAACAATCAAATTTTGTCAGTCACTGCCATTATGTCAGAATTGATAGGAAAGCGATGCCATCAAAGTACGGCCACGCTGCAAGTCGGGAATGTTCATCATGTTGGGGCCGCAGAAATAAAAATCCGTATCGAGGACGTTTTCGCAATCGAATGCAAGTTGAAGCCGTTGCTTGTAGCGATACTTTACACCGATGTCGAAGATGAATTTTCCATCGACAAAGAAGTCGTCTTCTTCACCATTTTCCCGGTAATTCAATTTCTTGCCCACGTACTTCGAAAGACCATACACCTTGAGTTCATGAAATTTATTCTGCATCAGTTTCCAGGCTCCATGAAGATTGAGCGTCATATGAGGTATGCCGCAGACCATCTTTTCGGACTTATTGTAATAGTAATCGTAAGCACTAATGTCACGAATAAAACAGAATGTGAGATTGGCGGATAGTCTCTTGTATGCCCATCTGGCCGTGCCTTCGAAGCCTATGTTGGAAAGCCTTGCCATGTGCTCCCAATCTTCGCTTTCTCTTGCTAACCAACACAGCAAATTGGAATATCTGTTATAAAAGACATTGGCTTCATAATTGAGATGAAGTGACGGAACCGACCCCATGGCCGTGAGTTGCATGGCCGACAAATGCTGTGGTTTCGAGTTGTCATTAACAATCTTGATGACGTATCTATCGGAAAAAGAAAGGTCGGCATATGCCTCAGAGTAAGACAATTTGAGGCTGAAACGCTCATTAGGAACAAACATCAGTGCGAGTCGTGGAGAGAAAGAACCGACAGAATTGCTACTTTGCCGAAATTCCAAGTCGTAGCGAAAGCCTGCATTCAGGATGAGTTGTGGCAGACAATAGTGTTTGTCCTGTATGAAAAATGATAAGATTTTTTCCTTGCCATCTTTAGTGATTTCTTCATAGGCTGTACTACCCCCTTCAATTTCCTTGCTATTCTTTCCATAAAAGAAAAATCCAGACTGTAGCGAGAAATTCTCATATTGCCCACCTGCCAAAACGCTTCCCTTCATTTTACCGATTTTGTAATCGGAAGAGGCTCTTACAATAGCACCCATCGAACGCTCATTATAAGAATTGACGGTGAAGCCTCCTCCTTTGCTTTCCACCATCTTTGACATATTGTCATTTTCGTCCAAGATGCGTTCTGATTCATCAAACAAGTCAAAATATTCGGCCACGATCGAATCATACTGCACATCATATTCGGAGATATTATACCAGTCGCTATAAAGTGTTGCATCCAACAACAAATCCCCCAACTGGCGTGAATATCCGATTTCCGCATGCGTGGATTCATTCCCCGAACCAGGTTTCATGCCAAAAATGGCACTGTATCTGTCATAGTTATAACAGCCATAGGACGAAGTGTACGGCAAGACCTTTTTGATGTTTTTTCTACTGAACATCAAGTTGAATCCTTTATACTTGAATGTCAATCCTGCATCATAAGTAGGCCTGTCCTTATAGCCATCGACATAAAAATGTTCTGGTCCTATGAATGTCTTTTTATAATATTCGTTTTGTTCGACATTCTTAAAGTATTTGGCAAAATAGCCTTCGCCATCGGATATATGACGCATTTGCCCATCGGAATTGTAAAGAGAAGCCCAGATGAAAAGGTCGATGTCCAAGAACTGTGAACCAATTGTAAGGTCAGCCTTATGGGTGTTGAATGAGGCATATCCATATTTTGCCTTTATGCCATTGGAAGCGTATCCGCTTTTGGTGATGACATTGACCACCGCCGACAGCGCCACGTTGCCATACAGGGAGGATGTTGGTCCGCGCAAGACTTCGATATGGTCGATTTTTTCCGTGCTGATGGAATAACTTACAGGGCCACTATTATTGAAATGGTTGTTCAGCCGGTGACCGTTCTCCATCACCAGTATCAGTTCCTGCCCGAAAGCGTAAGCCCCATGCATTGCCAGATTCACCTCTGCCGACGCAGCGGTTATTTCTGCCATTCCTGGCACGTATGCAGCAAGTATCTGCGCCAAGTTCTTGTTGTAGCCCAGTTCTCCAATCATTTCTGCGGTGATGATGGTGACGGGAGCAGGAGCCTCGTTGATGGTCTCACTTTGACGGGATGCCGTGGTGATAGTGGTGGCAAAGCCCACCTTGAGTTCATTGACAAGGTCTTGAAAGCGGGCCGGATCGTCAGTCGAGTTGTAATAGTTGTTGAGTTTCACCAGTTGCTCGGCGTAGTATCGTGCTTCGTCATCCCTATCCTCGCTCAGGTAGCAAAGTGCCAACAGGCGATAGGCACTCTGTTTGAGATTTCCCCCGAAATTGGACAGATTGCCCTGGAGGAGTTGTATTGCCTGCTCAATGTGCCCTATTTTGTATTCGCTCTCGGCTTGATAGAAAATTTGGCGAGACGTGTTCTCCTGTGCATGGATGCAGAGAGACGGCAAGCAAAGAGCCAATATCAAGAGGGCAAGATGTAACTTCTTTTTCATTTCCTGACAGGTATGGTGATGGTGAAGACGGTTCCTTCTCCTTCTTCTGACTCGAAAGTGATGGTTCCTCCGTGCTTGTTTTCTACTATGTCGCGTGTGATGCCCATGCCAAGGCCAGTCCCCTGCCCTATCGGCTTGGTGGTGAAGAAGTCTTCGAAAAGACGTCGTTTCACCTCCTCGTTCATGCCGATGCCGTTGTCGGCGATGCCGATAACGAGGTTGGCACCCTCCACCTTGACACAGACCGACACTTCGGGATGATAGTTTTCGACAGCCGACAGTTGCTTTTTCCAAACGGCATGACAGGCATTGTTCATGACGTTGAGCACGGCCCGGCTCAAGTCCTGCGGAATGACCATCATCAAGGGCAAGCCCTCCTCGTAGTGCTCATGGATGGCCACGTTGAACCCCTTGTTGTTGGCACGCATGGCATGATACGACAGCCAGACATATTCCTTGACTATTTTGCACACGTCGGTGGGCAGGAATTCGTTGTCTTTCCCCCTTGACACCAGCAATATGCCCCTAATGATGCTGACGGCGCGCTCTCCGTGCTCCGTAATCTTGGCCATGTTCTCCCTCAGGTCGTCCATGATTTCCATGGCATCCAAGCGGTCGTCTTCCGGCAACTTGTCCACATTATCCTCCACGATATCGGCCAGGTCGCGCAGCAGTTTGTCCGACAACTTGCTGAAATTGATGACAAAACTTAGCGGATTTTGTATCTCATGGGCAATGCCTGCACTGAGGGTGCCCAATGAGGCCAGTTTTTCCTGTTGCTGGAGTTGTTGTCTGAGTTGTTCTATCTCTTCCATAATACTAAGCATTTTTTTCAGGCAAGGTAATGATGAACTCACTATACTCGTCTTTGACAGACTTGACTACGACGTCTCCACCATAACTCTGCAAAATTTCGCGGCTAAGGTACAAGCCGATGCCGGCAGCCTCGCTGGAGGACTTGGTGGTGAAGAAGGGGTCGAAGATTTTGTCGAGGATGGTTTCTTCGATACCGATGCCATTGTCGTGGATGCGTATTTCCACGAAGTTGTTCATCTTTTCGGCATCCAGGGTAATCTCTGGGATGTACTCTTGCTTCAAGTTCGAATGTTTTTGTGCTTTCTTTGTCACGGCGTGTATGGCATTGGACAGCAGGCTCATGATGGTCTTGCTCAGCAACTGCGCATTTCCGCTGACCGGCAACGGGTCCGCTGCTATGTGGAAAACAGCCTTGATGCCATACTGTTCAAATTCCTTCTTGTAGAACTCATGCAGTATCCCCTCGTCTTGGCGCACGACGTCCCTGATGTCGAAGACGGAGATGCCACCCGACCTGTCGGTCAGCAGTTCCTCCATCGCCTTCAGTATTCGCGTCGTGTTTTGTCCATGTTCACTCACTTTCTGCAAGTTGACCGTGAGCATGTCCACCACCTCCATCGTGTCCTCGTAGTTCTCCTCATCCATATTTTCCCTATCGTCCTCCACATTCGCCTTGATGTCCTTCACGAGTCCTTCCGAGAGTTTGGCGAAGTTGTTGATGTAGTTCAACGGATTGAGGATTCTGTCGATGAGTCCCTGTGTGAGTTTACCGGCTGTAGCCACTTTCTCCAGCCTCACCACCTCGGCCGTCCGTTCCTTCACAATCTTCTCCAACCTCACCTTCTCTTTTTCCAGTCGATGGAGGCGGAAGCGGAAGAAGGCGTAGATTAAGGCAAGCAGCAGGAACAGATAAACCAAGAGCATGTACCACCTGTAGTAAAATGGCGGACTGATGCGAAACGAGATGCTGGCGATTTCGGTGATGCGGTTGTGGGCATCCCGAGCCTGAACAGAGAAAGTGTAATTGCCGAAAGTGAGATTCAAAAAGGTGGCTGAAGTGCTGGTGCTCCATGCGCTCCAACTTCTGTTGTTCAGGCGGTATCGATAGACCGTCTTTCCCGCTATGTCGGGATGGTCGAGCGAGAAGGTGAATTTTAGGTCGTTGTCGTCGTGGGCGAGGGAAGGCAATCTTTCAGGCATATCTCCGAATCCTCCCCAAAGGACGCTGTCGCCCCCCAACTTGACGGAGCGGATGTATAGTTTCGGTGCTGTTTTCAATATAGGATTTTGCACGTTGGTATTGATGATGGTTATCCCGTCGTCGTTACCGAGCCAGAACTCATCCTGTTGTGCAAGCAGGCAACTGATAGGAGTGTCATGGACAGTGTACAGCAACAGATTCATGTCATCGAGCCGCTTTCCATTTTTCCATCGATAGAGATTTTTGCCTTGGTTGTCAGTCAACCATGTGACCCCTTTGTCATCGAGGTAAGACATGAGTGGATAGGGAAACGGCGAGGTGGACTCAGCAGAGACGATGGTGGTCCCGTCACCGGTCATCACAATCGTCTGCATGCTCCTTTCCCCTTCGGCGTAGGGTTTGAACCTGTCGTCATTCACCTTCTTAAACCATACCCCGCCATAGATGCTTTGCGCCCAAATGGTCCCCTCCTTGTCTTTGGCAATTTTCTTGACTTTGTTCATGACACACAGCCTTTTCCTGTTCTGACCATCGGTCTGAGACAGATAGATGCCGTCGTTTTCCCCACTATAGATGAAGGACCCGTCAACCAGCAAGGCCATGGAACTGGCGTTGGTCAACTGTCGGACTTTCCCATTGGGGTGGATGCGGAATATGCCCTCTGACGAGGCAGCCAACAGCGCATCGCCACACCTTTTCAGTTCCCAACAAGCATGAGGCACTTCGGACACTTTCAAGAAGCGTTGCCCCTCCTGGCGGTACAAGCCTTCGTCGGTACCTGCATAGACGACGCCATTGAGACTTTCGATGGAGAGCACCGCCCCCCCAAGCCCCTCCTTGGCAGAGAAATGAGAGATGGCAGCCGGTATCTGAACGGCGAAGATTCCCTTACCCGTGGCGCACCAGAGAAGTCCGTGCCCGTCGTAGTCGGCGTAAGACACGTCGTTGGAACAAATGCCATTGACATCGGTAATGGTCTGTAACGTGCGGTTCTGACTGTCTTTGATGACGATGCCTGCATTTTTCATCATGATGGCCTTCATGCCGTCCTTCAAGGGAACGGTAAGCACGGTGTCGGAATTGACGACGTCCCTATCCCCCTTCTCCAGGGCTTTGACGTTCACCACGTCGAGCATTCCTATTTTGAGCGAATCCTTGCCCAAATCCTTCTTGACAGAAACCTTGCTGTCATCGACCTGATAGAGGGTTTTGTCGGTGATGAAGAAGAGTTTCCCTTCCTTTTCGTAGATTTCAAGCACTTCTCCCCGAAACAGGTTGGGGCTGCCGACTCTCTGCAAGTCGATGACGCCATTGGGCTTTCTCACCACTTTGCCAAAGAAGTTGTACCCCCCCACCCAGATTTCATTGTCAGCCGCCTTGTAGAGGACGGTGACACGTGTGATGCCAGGCGTATGGATGATGCGCCATTCGGCGTTGTCGTAATAGAGCACCCCTTCGAAATTAGCCACGAACACATTGCCGTATTGGTCGGTCTGGATGTCGAAATTGACTTTGTTGGCGTGATATTCTTCAGCCAGGAAGTTGCGGATGAAGGGAATGCCTTGACCATGGACTATAGCCACGAGTAGCAGGGCTGTCATAGCGGTGAGAAGTCTTTTCATGGTCTTATGGTATTTCCTTGGTTGCCGACAAAAGGTTCGTAGGGCACGTCCTGCCCGATGTAGTAGTTCCACTCCTCCGTGGTCAGGTTGCGCTTCAGTTTTTTCCGAATAAGTTCCACCATGATAGGCACGGAGATGTTGACGGCGGTCAGGTTTCCTTTGACATCACCCGCCCAAAAGGTGTTTTTTGTCGAGTCGAAGCAAAAGTGCATCATCCAATTATCGGCTTGGAACAAAGTGATGGGGTCCACCTTCTCCTTGTCGGTCATCCAAAGGTTCATGCTCCCATCGTAACTGGAAGAGAAGAGTTGCCGACCATTGAACTTCATCTTCGAGATGCGTGAACGATGGCCGATGAGTTTGAGCATCTTTCCTGCATTATTTTTCAGCCAGATGTTCCCGTCGCTCATGCCAAACGCCTCCGAATGAGTGTTTTTCGACTCACAGTAAGCCGTCACCGTTCCGGCGACAGGCACTTTTTGTGTGTCGTAGTTCTCCAACGATTTCACCAAATGCATCATGCCCTGGTCGTCGAAGAGCAAAGGCAGTCCGCTCTTGCGCGACCCCAACGTGACACGGAAGGGAAACATCTTGGTGTCGGTCACCGTAAAGTTTTTCAGATTGACCTCCGCAATGGCGCTTTCGCCAATCACCCACAAGGTTTTTTCATCAAACTGGTGCAGGCGCATGGGGTGCACCATCTTGTCAAGTACGACGGTGCTGACGTTTTTGAAATGATTGCTAACGATGACCAAATGGCCGGTGCGGCTGACAGCGAAAATGTTGCCCGAAGCGGGATCGACTTGCAAATCGCGGAAGTCGTAACGGTTGTTTTTGAAAAGCGTCTTCGTCTGCAACCAGTCCCCCATCCTCTCGCTCATGATGATTTCTCCGTAGTTGCTGACGGAAAAAATGGCTTTGTCGTTTGCCGGCATGTTTTCCACATTCATCACCGCCCCAATGTGCTCCGACCAAGAATGGGAACTCTGGCTTTGTTGCATGAGCGACTGGAAGACGGCAGGAATGTAGATGTCGCCATGATAGCGAGAGGTGTACAGATAGGAAGCATAACTCAACAGATTGGCAATCTCGTCGTTGCCTGCCCGCGCCTGAATGGTGGAAATGGAACCCAAGGAGCGTCCGAGAGCGATGTAACTCAGCGAGTCAGCCTTGCGCCTTGAGAACTCGGCTTGAATGCGCTGGTGCTCTGCCAGTTGCCGCTGTTCCTCAGCCAATTTCCGCTGGCCCTCTGCCACTTTACGCTGTTCGTCAGCCACCGAGGAAGCATCCAACGCCCTTTTCTCCGACTCCATGGCATTGCGTTTCGCCTCGAGAGCGTTGAGCCGTTCCACCTCCGACCGCTGTCGCATCTCATTGGCCACCCTGGTTTGCCTAAGGGCTTCCTCACGCTTTTCGTCAGAGATTTCCCTCTGCTCGTTGGCGATGTCCTCCATTTGGGCACTTACGCTCCTGTCCACCGCCGACCTCATCACCTGTTTCTCCATCTCGTCAACCCGACTCCGAAGGTATTCCACTTTCTTGTGCTCGGAATACCAACCGTAGAAACCAGTGGCAACGATGCCCGCAAGCAGGATGCCCGCACATGCCGTTATAGCCCTTTTTTTGTTCACTCTTTTGGGGAATTATAGACGTTTGATGGCAAGCATCGTGATGTCGTCGCTCTGCTCTTCATTGCCCTCATAGGCTTTCACATCAGTCCTCACCGCTTCGATTAATTCCCGACAGTTTGCCTGTGACGTGTTCTTGAGCAGGTTTTCCAAACGTTCCTCGCCATATTCTTTGAATTCGCTATCGACAGCCTCGGTCACGCCATCAGTATAGAGGAACAAGGTGTCGCCCTGGTCAAGAACGAAGGATTCCTCCGAGAAGCAGAAGTCATTGACGATTCCCGTAATGACATTCGTGCTTTGGGGCAGTTTCCTGACTTCTCCGTCGGCCTTGACTATATATGGCGGATTGTGACCGGCATTCGTATATCTCACCTCGCCCGTCCTGACATTGTAAATGCCGTAGAAGACAGTGACGAACATGCTGTTGACCGATTCCTCCACCAAGAGGTTGTTGACATAGGAGATACACTCTGCAGGCCTGCTCCCCTTGATGCCAATGGCACGGATGAGCGTGCGGCAGACAGACATGAAGATGGCGGCGGGGATGCCCTTGCCGCTGACATCGGCAATGACAAAACCGATGCGGTCGGCATCGACGCGGAAGAAGTCGTAGAAGTCGCCCCCCACGTCCTTGGCAGCATGCATCGAGGCAGCGATGTCTATCAAATGGTCGTATTCCGGGAAAGGCGGACTGACATGAGGCAAAATGGCCTGTTGTATTTCTCGCGCCACGGCAAGGTCGCCCTTGATATACTCCAACTGTGCATGTTCTTTCTGCATCGTCTTGATGAACTCTATCTGCTTGATGGCTTTCTCTATGGTCAGGCTGAGGTCGTCGAGGTCGATGGGCTTCGTCGCGAAGTCGAAGGCGCCGTAATTCATCGCCTGTCGGATATTGCCCATGTCGCCATAGGCCGACACCATGATGCACTTCAAGGCAGGGTTCTGCATCTCGTTGATTTTCGTCAGCAGCGACAGTCCGTCCATCTCTGGCATGTTGATGTCGCTTAGGATGATGTCGAAATCCTTTTCCTTGAGCAGCATTTCCAACGCTTCCAGACCGTTGTGCGCAAAACGGAAGTCATACTCGCCTTTTCTGATTTTCCTCCTGAAATATTGCGTCAACAACAGTTCAAGGTCCAGTTCATCGTCAACACTTAGTATCTTTACAGCCATTTTTCCTTTTTTGTTTGGTTCAGTTTGCGAAAATAATGAAAAAAAACAAGAATACGCTCAAAAAAGGACAAAAATGCAACAAAAAGCGTGTTTTAGTTGCATTTTCGCCACTTGAACGGCCTTGGACAAACAAGAGAAGAAGAAAAGTCAACCCTTTGAGATTCATGTTGTTGGACGTTCATATTGCCCATTGCTACCGACACGACCCCTTGGCGCACCCGTTGGACCGACCGTCAACATTTCAATGTATCAGAATCGGATTTTCCCGTCATAGTTGAAGATGGGCTGGTCGGTAGGCACCTCCTGGTCATAGAACTGCACGGCACTGTCGTTGAGTTTGGGATGCTGGAGTTGAAGCAGACGGATGATTTCCGCACCCGCCCAGATGGCAGGGCCATAGCCATGGGCAGCCATCACATGGACAGGGCGGTAGGCATAGAAAGCAGCATCGAACCCCATTCCCGTTCCCACGCAGACACCTTCCACCTGGCCACACCCGTTGACACACGAAGCCACGGCGTGCCATGCCTGCAGCGCAACCGGCCCGAATGCCTTGGCGCTAATCCAACCACGGTTGACGGCATGCGCCAGACAATAGGTGTAGATGGCTGTGGCGGAAGTTTCAAGGTATGTGTCGTTGCGGTCGAGCAGTTGGTGCCAGAACCCGTCTTGGTGCTGCAAGGCGGCAAGTCCTTCGGCATGCGCCCTCAGCAGTTCGAGAATCTGGTGTCGGCCAGCATGTTGCTCGGGCAGCACGTCGAGCACCTCGCACAACGTCAGGATGGCCCAACCGTTGGCACGTCCCCAATGAAAGGCGGGATGAGGCGACATCTCCTCCACCCAACCATGGCGGAAGAGTTTCTTCTCAGGCACCCACATCCTCTCGGCGAACGACATGACTTGCCTGACCGCCTCGTCATAGTATTTGGACTCACCTGTGAGTTGGCCCATGTATGCCACGGCAGGAATGCCCATGAACATGTCGTCGAGCCACACCGTGTTTTTCTGCGGGCGAAGACGTGCGAAGATGCCGTCGGAAAGCCGGTATTCCTTGTTCATGATGTAATCGATGTAGTTGTCGATGAGCGGCCGCAGCGGCAGTTGGGAATCTGCCAGCATCGCCTTGATCATCGAGCAGCACACGGCGCCGGCATCGTCCAAAGCGTGAGGATCGACCACGCGGCGAACATTGCCGTCGATGGTCTTGCCTTCCTCGTGCAACCGTTTGAAGGCGGGTGCGATATCCGCAAGGAACCGGTGGCGGCGGAAGACATAATCGCGATAGGCATTGTCGCCCGTCGCCTGATAGGCTGACAGCACTGCAGAATAGGTGACGCCCCACTCATAACTGGTCAACCGGAATCCGCCTTGTTTCAACTGGGTGTTTGCATTGATTTCCTTCATTTTTGTCACCTCGCGCCCCGTGTTTTTGTCCACGAGAACGGCAGGTGTCTCGCCGTCAATGTATTGTAGCACCCGATCCATGGTCTTTTTCACCTCATCGGTGGTGGGTATGCCGTAGCCCACTTTGTAGGCTGGCTTCATCAGGTGGAGCGGTGTGTTGTTGTCGTTCACCGTCTGCGCCGTCAAGCATAATGGGCATAGCATTGCAATGATGCAGCAATTCAGTTTCTTCATTGTTTTAGATTGATTGTTTTAGTAGATTACGACTGTTTATTTCTGATTTACGACTTCCAGAAAGCGAAAGGCATAATGCTGCCCTAACAGCCTGTAGCCTTCGCCACTGAAATGAAGATAGTCCTCGCAGGGCATACAACCCTCGGAGGAAACGACAAAGGTATTCGGGTAAAGGTTGGCGATACGATTGATTGTTGCGTTGGCATGTCCGCAGATACCGCCATATTCACCACGCACCACTTCACCCACCAACAGAGGGACGTCAGAAGAATCGAAACCTAATTCCCGCTGCAAGTCGCAGTAAATCTTCCTTACCGTCTGGCACCATTCGATGTCGTAGGCGTCCGTCTCCCCTTGGTGCAAAAGGATTCCCTTGATGACGCCATCCTTGGCAGCCAACCTCGCCATGTTCAGCAGCCGCTGATAGGGGTCACGACCATACTGATTCAGGATATCGTTCATCCAGTCTTGCTCTTCCATGGCAATGAGCGACGCGTTCCTGTCCTTGTCGAAGAATGTGATAGGACAGCCCTCCACTGCCACCGACACGATGCCGACACGAACATTTTCGGGCACGTTGTCGAGCAGGGTGCGCCCGAAATAGTCGGCAGGTCCCAGACCGGCATCGTGACGGCACAACGGGGGAATGGCCTTACGCCATGTGCCTATCACTCGTCCATCGCCTCCGTCCGTTGTCGCCATGCTGAGGAAGCGGTCACTCACCGCCATGTCTTGTTGCTCAATGGGAGCCTGCCCAGCCATGTTGGACTGTCCGAAACAAAGGAAAATCCAAAAATTGGGGTCTTGTGCATGTTGTTGAAGTGTTTCCATAACCATTTGAAGTGTAATGATATTTCTTGTTTCGCTGGTGAAGAAGTCATTCTCCCGAAAAGACACCCACGAAGAGGATGACGCCGGAAGAGACTTCGCGTATGACATATACAAAGGGACGATTGGCGTGGAAGGTGGCTTTGGGCGTCAAGTCAACGGCCGCAGAACCGCCCAACAGTCCCGATGCCGTCACAGCGGCAGCCTCCGTGCCCTCCTCATTGACTTTAATCATCGCCTTTTGACGTATCATGTTGATATATACAGGACTTTCGCACATATTGAGGATTTCCATGCAATTACTTTCGAACACCTTTCGAATGCCCATTTTCTGGAGCAGCCCCTTTAGGCCATCTTCCAAGTTCTCCGTATCCGAGGAGGTTTCGTAGCGGGGCAATTTCAAGTCCACCTTGTACCTTGCCGCGCCCGCCATTGGGTTGCGTGGTTGACCGTTGCCCCACCCCGTTTCCGCCAACATGCGGATGACGTCGTCGGTACCCTTCCCCTCCTCCGGCAGCATCACCGTCATGCACCAGAGTTTGTTGCCATAGGGAATGTCGATGGCGGCAAAGGTGTCGTTCTTTACATAATTAATCATCACGTTCTGTTGCATCATCGGCATCTCACGCTTGCCCTTCTTCGTGGTGAATGCCTCATCCTTGGTGTTGTCGGGGTTGAATTTCGAAGTCCAGTCGGCCTTGAAATAGATGGCGTTCAGCAAATAGGAAATCGCCCCCGGCTCCACCTCGTTGAGGATATAGGGAATCATGCCGTTGGTCTTTTTATCGCACCAGTTGTTGATATGGGTTAGTGTTCTCTTCGAAGAGAAGTCGAGGGCCTCGGCCACGGCGTGATAGCACTCCTGCATGTCCTGTTTGAATTGGTCCTTCAGCGTGAAGTTCTTGTTGAGGAAGATGGCATTGGCGATGTTCAGGTTCACTTTCTCATCGACTTTCGGCAGGTTTTCTATCAAGTTCTTGCAATACTCGTTGACGGCTTGAATGCCGCCCTCATGGAAGCCCAAGGTCTGTTCCAGTTCCCGCTCAGTAGCGCCATGGGCGGCATCGTTCACCATCGCGAGGACATAGGTGATGCTCAACGGCGAAAAGATAAAGCCTTTGCCGCTATTGTCGGCTTCGCTCGCCGCCTTCAAGAAACTCAGCGTGAAGGCGTTGTTGTCGTTGACAAAGACGCGTTGTGCCTCGGTCAGTTGTATGGGCCTCTCTTCCGACATCATGTCCACCCATACCTTATGTTTGGAAATATGCGAAGCCGTCGAACATGACATCAGCACATTGCCAACCACCATCGCCATTATTGCGAATGAAAAACAGCCCTTCATTTTCATAGTTTGTTGGATTATGGATTATAGTTCGGCAAGGGGGAAGCAAGCCCTCCATCCTCCATCAGCCATAAGATATTGCAAAGATAGTGCAAACCGAGTGCAATACAAAATAAAACATCGGAGATTTTTATTTTTATTGCCGAGGTGCAGCCTATTTTCGCCGAAGGCAAAGTGGAGAAGGGGCGCGATGGCATCGCGCCAAACAGAACTGGAGAGGACGGGAGAGGCAACAGCACGGCAATGCGATAAATGGCAGAAATATGAAGAATGGTTTGACTGTTTAAAGGAAAAAAACTACTTTTGTACCCAGTATGAAACAATGACAAAGACAATGACGAACATAATGAGGAAAACGGGAAAAGGAATAAGAGGTAT
>CAMKSZ010000068.1 GCA_946415525.1 uncultured Prevotellaceae bacterium
CCGGCTTTGTCTTGTGAGCAGTGCCCGACGAATTCTTCTTTGGTCCAATTCACCTCGTCGGCCACTTGTGGCAGGAACGTGCCGCTGCGATAGCCCTTGCGGATGTAGATGCCGTGGCGGTGAAGTTCGAATTCGTCAAGGCTGTATATGCGCCGCATGGGGGTGAGGACGGATATCTGTACGTCGATGCTGTCCAGTTCGGCACGGCGCAGCGGGGGGAAGCGGGGGTCTTCAAACGCTGCCGCCCTTGCCATCCGCGCTACCGTTTCATGCAGTGGGGTGTCTTCCCCGAAATGACCGATGCAACCTCTTAGGTTGCCGTTTTTGTGAAGGGTGACGAAGGCGCCGCATTTGGCGGCAAGGGTGGGGGAGAGTGGTTGCCGGTAACTGATGGGGCGACCGTCCAAAGTGTCTTTGATGCTCGTCATCGCTATCGTCTTTAATTGCTGCTTCTCCTCATCGGTTAGGACAAAACTTCCTGCGCCTGGCTTCTTGACGATGGCAAAGGCGTGATAGCCTACCACTCGGGTGGGGTCGTGGTGGTCGATGTCGCCGGAGTTTTGGTATAGCAGGTGCTTTACTTCGTATTGGCCGTCGAGCATCTGTAGCAAAGTGATGATGGCGAGTTCTCCGCAGGCACTGGTGGCAAGGTTGCGTATCCCGCTGCGGGCGTTGGCCTCAATGGTGGCTATCAGTTGCTCCACGTCGCCGCTCTCCACTGCCTTTCCTGTCTTGGCGTCCACCTTGTAGGCGTCGTCGTACGAGGGATAGTGGGAGAAATCGCTGCTGATGATGAACAGGTTGTCGTCGGTAAGATATCGTTTCAGCACCGAGGCCATCCGCTGAAGTTTACCGAAATCGTTGGTTGAGATGATGATGGGTACTATGGGGGGCACCACGGCTAAATGTCGTTGCAGGAAGGGCAATTGCACCTCCAGGCAATGCTCGCGGTCGTGGGCTTCGGGGTGGTAGGCAAACACGTCGTCGGATTCCTGCAGCGACCAGCCCGTCTCGCGGTCAACCTTCACCTTGCCCAATGGGGTGGAGTAGTAGTCAACCTCGCTGTTCACCGATGCGCCGTCGAGCCATTCGTGGTGGCTGGGACCCAACAGGAATATGCGTTCGTAGTGTTTCTGTCGGTCGAGTTGCATATAGGCGGTTGCCGCCACGTTGCCCGAGAAGTAATAACCGGCATGGGGCACAATGAGTGCTGCCACGGTGCCGTCGGTCTTCGCGTCTTTGGCATGGAGGGCAAGCAAACTGTCCACCTCTCGGCTGAGCCTTTGGGGGTCGCTGTCGTAAAACCGTCCTGCTTGGGTGGCTGGTCTCACCGTCTCTTGGGGCTGGGGGATGTCGTCTGTTTTCATCATCATCATTGTGGCTATTAAGGTGATTATCATGATCATGGCTGTTGTCAATAGGGCTTTTTTCATTCTTTTGACATGGCGATTTCTATACACTATGCAAATATAGATATAATTCGGAAATTATCAGCCGGTCAGATAAAGATTTTCGCTTTTCTTTAGAGGAAATGTTTGGGATATCGATGGATTTTGACTATTTTTGTAGCACCTTTGCATGCTGTTGCAACAAAGGTGCAAGTTTATTCATTTCAAACGATTTATCTTAACAGCAATGAACCACTTTTTAAGACTTTTCGCCATTTTTGCCATGTTTTCTTGCATGGGAAACATTTTTGCACAAACCGAATACGAAGATATGGTAAAGGCCGAACATTGGTATGCCGATAGATGCGAAGGCGCCATCAGCAAATTCGAGAGCATGAAAAGCAATCCCGGATGCCATCCACAGAAATACACCCTTATCAAAAAAGGAGATGCTGCTCCCTTGGGCTATGCGTTTGTCGTCTCTACCACCGACGAGCGTGAAATGATCATGCTCACTCCCGATGGAAATGACGTCAAGGCGAAAAGTTTCAGCAAGAAGGATCTCCCAGAGGAAGTCTATTGGCAAAATCTTTGTCGCTTGGGACTGAGTAAAACACCTGCCAAGGATATCACCTTGCGGGAACGCCCGTTGCCGGTACGCAACCTTAGCAAAGCGAAAAACATTTTCGAGTCAGTGGTGGATAGGTCCGATAATCTTGGTGACATGAAGGCCTACAACCAAATGATTTTCAAGCCGCATAAAAATGCCGTGCGGTTTGCAGGACAGCGTGAAAAGCGTAAAACCAATTCGGAAGGCGAGGTCATTTTGGATGAGATGTCTTATACTTTCAAACTCAACAACCCTGCCGTGGTGGCAAAAATGTTTAGGGGGTATGATGATTTTGAATGTTGTCCGTGGGTGGTGAAAAACTCTTTCTTCAAAAATCACAATCCGCTTCAGTATAGCCGGTGGAAGGAAGGCGAGCCCGAGGTAAAGGCCGGTTCTTATGTCTGCAACCTCATCAGCGAATATTATGGTGGCAGGCCCATCAAGGACTCGCGTTGGGTGGCTTCCGTTGAATCGGCGGAGCGGTCGTTCTATGCCGTCCAGTTCGAAAACCAAGGGACAGACGCTCTGGCTGCGTTGGTGTGCGTCGCAGAGGGAGCCGTGGCATCTGTTTGGGAATTTGAAGGGAAAATCGACCCGGAATACGGTGAGAATCAGTCAATCTGGTTCGTCGATGACGAGGGGAATTTCATGGAACATATTCCTGAAATCCATTGCATTGTCGCCACTGATGAGGGGTTGGAACTGTATGTCCGCATGTTTGGTGGAGAGAGTGTGCAGTACATTGTCTTGCGCGAGATGGAGTCGGTGTGGATGATGATACAGATTGACTACTATATTTTCGCATGGGAGTGAGCAATCTATAACGGACAGATAAAATGGACAGACGGCAATTCATCAAAAAATCGGCCTTGGCTGCTGCAGGGAGTGTTCTCTTAAGCACCCCTTTGGCGCATGCCGACACAGTCGAATCGGAAGAGGAGACAATGGAAGAAACAAGTAAACAACCAACCAACAAGCATAATATGAAAGTTTTACTTATCAATGGCAGTCCTCGAAAGAAGGGCAATACATTCACCGCCCTCAGCGAGGCGGCCAATACTTTGGAGAAAAACGGAATCGAAACTGAAATAGTGAGTATAGGGGCAAAACCCATTAGGGGGTGCATCGCTTGTAACCAATGCAAGGCCAAGCCATTGGGACGATGTGTTTTCGAAGACGACCTTTGCAATGTCGTGGCAGAGAAGATGGCTCAGGCCGACGCCCTTATCGTCGGTTCGCCTGTCTATTATGGACAACCCAATGGGTCGTTGCTCTCACTCATCCAGCGCTTGTTCTATTCTGCTGGAAGTGCCGTGCAAAACAAACCTGCGGCGGCTGTATGTGTCTGTCGTAGAGGGGGTGCTACGGCTGCTTTCCAAACATTGAACATGCCTTTCCAAATGATGAACATGCCGGTGGTTTCGTCGCAGTATTGGAACATCGTCTATGGTATGACGGAGGGACAGGCTGCGCTCGATGCCGAGGGCATGCAAACCATGAGGACAATGGCGAACAACATGGCGTGGCTGCTGAAGAAAATACATGCCGGTGGAAAGACGGATTATCCTGAGCGGGAGGCTCCTCAGATGATGCATTTTATCAGATAGCCCGTAATGGAAACATGCTCTCCCCGCAACTGACACTATAGATGTCATTTTGCGATATGTATGGCATTATTGCTTGATTTTTGTCATTTTTCATGCCTATTTGAGTTAATAATGCAAATTTGTGGTGATTTTACGCCGATAATTCGTAATTTTGCACCACGTTATCAATTAGGTGGCTTTGACGCTGCCAAAGGCAATCTATATGGCTCAAAATATTTTCAAGGGACTGGGCATCGCCCTCGTCACACCATTCAAGACTGATGGAAGCGTAGACTACGAAGCCATTGAGAGGCTCGTGGAGTATCAATTGGACAATGGCGCCGATTTTCTTTGCATTCTCGCAACAACAGGAGAAACTCCTTGTCTCACCGAAGAGGAGAAAGGGCGCATCAAGCAACTCATCGTCGAGCAGGTGAGGGGAAGGGTGCCTATTCTCATGGGGTGTGGCGGCAACAATACCGCTGCTGTTGTCAACCAACTCCGAGAGGGTGACTTCAAAGGCATCGATGGGGTGCTCAGTGTCTGTCCTTATTACAACAAGCCATCGCAAGAGGGACTTTACAGGCACTTCAAGGCCATTGCCGAAGCATCAAGGTTGCCCGTCGTGCTCTATAATGTGCCGGGCAGGACTGGCGTCCTCATGAAGGCGGAGACCACTTGCAGGCTGGCGCATGATTGCAGCAACATCGTCGCCATCAAAGAGGCCAGCGGTAGTCTGGAACTGGTTGATGAAATCATCAAACATAAACCCGAAAAATTCGATATCATCAGCGGCGACGATGCGCTCACCTATCCCATGGTGGCAAGTGGGGCGGTGGGGGTCATCTCTGTCATTGGAAATGCGCTGCCCAAGGAATTCTCGAGAATGATTAGGCTTGAGTTCAACAACGAATATGCTGCCGCACGCAAAATTCACCATAAATTCACCGACCTTTACAGCCTCCTTTTCGTGGACGGCAACCCTGCTGGGGTCAAGGCACTCTTGCATGAAATGGGGTTCATCGAGAATGTGCTTCGATTGCCTTTGGTGCCCACAAGGGTGACGACCTTGCAGAAGATGAGTGAGATATTGAAGGGACTGAAACTTTGAGGGACAGAGGATGCTACTCTATTGAGTGATGGACGAGAGAAGGATCATTCATGAAATAACCCCCTTGATGGGAAAGGATGTGCTCTATATCGCCGACAGGAGAAAGAAGGAGTTCACCTATCCCATACACAACCATGAGGTTTTTGAACTTAATTTCGTCGAGCATGCCCCAGGAGTAAGGAGAATTGTTGGTGATAACAGCGAAGTGATTGGTGAATATGACTTGGTGCTAATCACAAGTCCTGACTTGGAGCATGTTTGGGAGCAATACCAATGTGTCAGTGAAGACATCAGGGAAATCACCGTGCAGTTCGATTTCAACATGGGTGAGGATTCCTTGTTCTCACGGACGCCTTTCCACTCGATGCAGAAGATGATGAACGAAGCCCGGAAGGGACTGAGTTTTCCGGTGAGCGCCATCATGAAAGTGTATGGCATGCTCGATTCGTTGAGTTCCATCAAGGAGGGGTTCTATGCCGTCATGCAGTTTCTCACCATTCTCTATGAACTTTCAAAATGTGAAGGGGCACGACCGCTGGCCACCTCCAGTTTTGCGAAAATTGCCGTTGAGGACGACAGCAGGCGCATTCTCAAGGTGAAGAATTTCATCAGTAAAAACTACATGGAGGAAATCAGGTTGGCGCAGTTGGCCGACATCGCTGGGATGAGCCCAAGTGCGTTCAGCAGATTTTTCAAACTTCATACGGGGAGGAATCTCACCGACTACATCATCGACATGCGACTGGGAAGGGCTTCCCGCATGTTGGTGGATACCTCGAGAAGCATCTCCGAGATTTGTTTCCAGTGTGGATTCAACAATCTCAGCAATTTCAACCGTATCTTCAAGAAGAAAAAAGGGTGCAGCCCTACGGAATTCAGGGAGAATTACCGCAAGACGCGAATCATTGTCTAATCTTGAGAGGAATTTTGTTTGAAAGAGTTTAGGAGATTGGAAGTTTAGACGTTATTATACTATTGCGAACGACAGGTTGTTATTGGCCCTATTATATTAGAGACGCCCCAATGGGACGTCTCTACTTTGTTGTATAAGGCTGGCCAAGTGGCAGTAGAGACGTCTCGTTGAAGCGTTCAACGGCCTGAATGGCTATTTGCTATTGCCTATAGACCGTTGAGAACCTTTCATAGAAATTAATATAATAGAAGTATAGGAGCAACCAAGACTATTGTCTAAACTCCTATACTCCCAAACTCCTTAACTCCTTAAGTCCTTAACTCAGAGGAAGTCGGTTTAATAATTGTCGGCGGCAATCTCAAAATAACTTTGGGGATGGTCGCAAACGGGGCAAACCTCGGGGGCAGCGGGGCCTACTACGATGTGGCCACAGTTGCGGCATTGCCAAATGCGGTCGCCGTCGCGAGAGAACACGATGCCTTCCTCAATGTTGGAGAGCAACTTGCGATAACGCTCTTCGTGGTGCTTCTCGATGGCGGCTACGGCACGGAATTTTGCTGCGATTTCGTCGAAGCCTTCCTCTTCGGCTTCTTTGGCCATCCTGTCGTACATGTCGGTCCACTCGAAGTTCTCGCCTTCGGCGGCGGCAAGCAGGTTCTCGGTGGTCGGACGGATGCTACCGCCTTCAAGAAGTTTGAACCACATCTTGGCATGTTCCTTCTCGTTGTTGGCTGTCTCCTCAAAAATGGCGGCTATCTGCTGATAACCATCTTTCTTGGCTTTTGATGCCCAGTAACTGTACTTGTTGCGGGCCTGGCTTTCGCCGGCGAATGCCTCGCGCAGGTTGCGCTCGGTCTTTGTTCCTTTCAGTTCTTTCATTTGTGTATGTATTGATGTGAATGAATAAAAATGTTCTAAGGGTGTTTCATACGCTTATTTCGCCACAGATGGAGCGGTTCATGTAACTCCGGATGATTTCGGGGTCGTCGTAACGTGCCTGGAGATACATGAGTTTTGTTACGGCGCTCTCTACCGTACTGTCATAGCCACTCACCACACCAGCGTCTTTGAGTTGTAGGCCGGTGTCGTAGCGGTTCATCTCCACTGCTCCTGAAATACACTGGCTGATGTTGATGATGGTCACCCCTCGTTGGCTTGCTTCTTTCAATAGCCGGAGAAGCCATGGACTTTGGGGGGCGTTGCCGCTGCCAAAAGTACGCATCACTACCGAACGCAACTCAGGGGCTTCGAACACGTGCCGTAGAAAGCATTCTTGGATGCCGGGGAAGAGCGACAGTACGATTACGTTGGTGTCCATCGCCGTATGAGGGGTCATCCCTCGGTCGAAGTCGGGGGTGAGGATATGGTGGTAGTGATAGACAAAATTCACCCCGGCATGGCAGAGCACGGGATGGTTGAACGTCGCGAATGCGTCGAAGCCGTCGGCGGATTGTTTCGTGGAACGGTTGCCGCGGAGCAGATGGCCGCCAAAGTAGATGCACACTTCTGGCACGATGGCGCGCCCGTCGGGATAGTGTGCGGAGGCCAATTCGATGCTCGTCAACAAATTCTCCTTGCCGTCGGTGCGCAACTGTCCGATAGGCAATTGGCTGCCTGTCAGAATCACGGGCTTGGTCAGGTTTTCAAGCATGAAGGAGAGGGCAGAAGACGTGTAGGCCATTGTGTCGGTGCCGTGTAGGACCACGAACCCGTCGTACTCGTCGTAGCGGTCGGTGATGATGTTCACAAGGTGAGCCCACATCTTTGGAGTCATGTCGCTCGAATCGACGGGGGGAGAGAAATTGTAAGTGTCCACCTCCGTACGGAGATACTTGAATTCTGGCAGGTTGGCTATCAAATAACTGAAATCCAACGGTTCAAGGGCATTGGTTTGGGGATTGCGCCCCATGCCGATGGTGCCGCCGGTATATATAAGGAGCACTTTGTCGGTGCGGGGGTAATTGCCACTGTGTGGGCCATAGGGAGGGGTGTACGACATCGTTTGCGTAAATTTTATTGCAAATATAATCTAAAAATTCCTCTTTCCAAAACTTTTTCCGTATATTTGCAAAACTTTCAGAAAAACCTTAAAGTCAATCGTAAACTAAAAACAATAAATTTCGTATGAAAAAATTCATGGATCGCGATTTCCTGCTCGACACCGCTACTGCGCAGGAACTTTTCCACAATCATGCCTCTCGCATGCCCATTATCGACTACCACTGTCACCTCATCCCCGAGATGGTTGCTACCGACCATCAGTTCAAGTCCATCACCGAACTTTGGCTGGGGGGCGACCACTATAAATGGCGTGCCATGCGCACCAATGGGGTCGATGAGCGTTTCTGCACTGGCGCCGATACTTCCGATTGGGAGAAATTCGAGAAATGGGCAGAGACAGTGCCTTATACTTTCCGCAACCCCCTCTACCACTGGACACATCTCGAACTGAAGACGGCGTTTGGCATTGAAAAACTGCTCAGCCCCAAGACGGCAAGAGAAATCTTCGACGAGTGCAATGAGAAACTAAAGCAGCCCGAATACACGGCAAGGGGATTCATGCGTCGTTACAACGTGGAGTGTGTATGTACCACCGACGACCCTGTCGATGACCTGAGGTTCCACAAGCAGACTCGTGAGAGTGGATTTGAAATCAAGATGATCCCGGCTTGGAGACCCGACAAGGCCATGAATATCGAGAAACCGGAGTTTGCTGCTTATGTCAAGCAGTTGGCTGAGGTGGCTGACATGGAGATCGCCTCGTTCAAGGACATGGTGGATGCCTTGCAGAAGCGCCATGACTTCTTCCATGAGAATGGCTGCCGTCTGAGCGACCATGGCATCGAGGAGTTCTACGATGAGCCTTACACCGACAGCCAGATTGAGACCATCTTCTCGAAAGCCATGAGAGGACAGTCACTTTTGCAGGACGAGGTGAGGCAATACAAGCATTGCTTCCTCACCATCATGGCAGAGATGGATTATGACAGCAACTGGACACAGCAGTTCCACTATGGTGCCATCCGCGACAACAACAGCCTCATGTACGACAAACTCGGACCCGACACGGGCTTTGATTCCATTGGTGAATTCACCACGGCAAGGGCAATGAGTCATTTCCTCAATCATCTCAATGCCGAGGGAAAACTCACACGCACCATCCTCTATACTCTTAATCCTTGTGCCAATGAGGTGATTGCCACCATGCTTGGCAACTTCCAGGATGGCTCTTGCCCAGGAAAAATACAGTTTGGCTCGGGATGGTGGTTCAATGACCAACTCGATGGCATGACTCGTCAGATGAATGCACTCTCCGTGCTCGGTTTACTCAGCCGTTTCGTGGGTATGCTCACCGACTCACGCTCATTCCTCTCCTATCCCAGGCATGAGTATTTCCGTCGTCTGCTCTGTAACCTCTTGGGCAACGATGTCGAGCGTGGACTCCTTCCCGACGACATGGAATCGCTTGCTCGCATGGTCGAGGATATCAGTTACAACAACGCCAAAAACTACTTCAAGTTCTATTGATAGTTTTCCCCCTTACCGAATAGGGATGTGGGTGTGCCATCTGGTGCACCCACATTTTTGTAATGTGGCATTGCTGATGACATGATGTCGTATTGGACATCCGTGGTACTTACTATTTTGGAGGCACATGGCAATCTTTAAGCAAAATAATTTGCCATTTCCAAAAAAAGCATTACTTTTGCAGAAATTTTAATAACAACTCCCAAAATGAAGAAAATTCTCTTACCTTTGGTTGCCCTTATGGCAGTTTTGTTCATGGATAGCTGCAACACTTATAAACAGGTGCCCTATATGCAGAATATCGACAGCATTAGCCTTGCAGCCTCTCAGTATCTTTACGATGCACGTATCAAACCAAAAGATGCGCTTCATATCACTGTGCATACTACCGACCCCACCGTGTCAGCACCCTTCAACCTCACCATCTCGAGGCATCTCGGTCAGGATGGTTCGCTTTCACAAGGTGGCGGCATGCTCCAAAGTTATTTGGTGGAAAACGATGGCACCATCAATTTCCCCGTCATCGGAAGAGTGTCTGTCGTGGGATTGACTAAATCGGAGTGCGAGACGCTCCTTGAGGGAAAGATTGCTCCTTATCTCGCCAAATCGGAAAAGGCAGTGGTCACTGTCAGAATGGCAAGTTTCAGGGTGACGCTTATCGGTGACTTCAACCGTTCGACTGTCGTCCCGGTAACCACCGAAAAAATGAGTCTGCTTGAGGCTATTGCAAGTGCTGGCGACCTCACCATTTATGGTAAGCGTCAGAATGTGCTCCTCATCCGCGAGGATGCCACGGGCAAGAAGTCCATCCACCGTATCGACCTCACTGATGCCAATTTCATCAACTCGCCATACTACTACGTACAGCAGAATGACATCATCTATGTAGAGCCTAATGCCACAAAGGCCAAGAACTCGGCTCTCGGACAGTCGGTATCCATTTGGTTCTCTTTCATCAGTATCGCTACTTCTGTTGCATCGCTGCTCGTAAATATACTTAGATAATGCGGCTTGGCAGGTAATCGAATACAAACACTGCCTTTTCATTACTGTCTCTACACTGTTTCCTAAGATGGGATTTCAGGTGAGGAAGCAGTAATGAAAAGGCTTTTTTAATGATAATTGTTAGATGATGAGGAATATAAGACTTTTGTTCATTTGGTGTTTGTGGATGGGTGCCATGACAGGTGCCGCACAAGACGCTGTTTTCGAGGATTCTGTCACATGGGGCAATATCAGCGCATATCAAGTGGAGGAATTTGTCGGAATGGCAAATAGAGGGCATTCCTCTGCCCAGTATTTTGTGGGAAGATGCTATTTCAATGGTTACCATCTGCCCAAAGACCGCTATAAGGCGGTGGAATTTTGGGGAAAAGCAGCACAAAAAGACCATACAGAGGCACTTTATTACATGGGGCATTGCTATAAATATGGATTCGGGGTGGAGAAAAACGAAGCCCGCTCCGAGGAATTTTTCCAAAAAGCCATCAAGTGGATGGAACAAGAACTTGAGACCGACATCTATGCACCTTTTTACTTGGCCATGTGCTATAACTATGGCTTTGGAGTGCCTGTCGATCACAACAAAAGCATTGCATTTTTGGAAAAAGCAGCAGAACTTGGCAACTCTCAGGCGATGGTCGAATTGGCATTGGAATACTTGAATGGAAACAATGTGCCCAAGGATACAGCAAAGGCACTTGAAAATCTCAATAAGGCGGTAGAAAAGGGCAACCCGCAAGCACAACTTCATTTAGGCTATTGTTATCTCGAAGGAGAGGGGTGCGTTGCCGACAAGGCTAAGGCAAAGGAGTTGTTCCAACGCGCTGCCGATAATGGATTGGAAGCAGCCAAAAAGGCTCTCTCTAAATTGTAAACTACTATAATCAATCAACTAAAACAAAACAAAGGAATGAAAAAACATTTGATTGTCTTGATGGCGGGATGGTTCTCGCTCTCTGTCATGGCTCAGGCGCCGGCTTTCCCGGGCGCCGAAGGTCATGGGCGCTATGTCACAGGAGGGCGTGGAGGAAAAATCATTCACGTCACCAATCTGAACGATTCGGGACCTGGGTCGCTGCGCGCTGCCGTTTCCGGGAGCACGGCTAAGACCATCGTTTTTGATGTCGGTGGAGTCATCGCACTGAAGTCTAACTTAAAAATCGGTGCCAACACCACTATTGCTGGGCAGACGGCTCCCTATCCAGGCATAACGCTGCGCTATTTCACCGTTGCACCCGATGCCAACAATATCATTGTCAGGTTCATAAGGGTCAGACGTGGACAGGAAAAGGATGTCAATGACGGCGCTGATGCCATCTGGACACGTCACTACACGGGACAAATCTACGACCATTGTTCTTTCTCTTGGTCTATCGACGAGGTGGCTTCTTTCTACGACAACAATAACTTTACCATGCAATGGTGCACCGTGGCAGAGAGTCTCAATGAGGCTGGCCATGGCAAGGGCGCCCATGGCTATGGTGGAATCTGGGGGGGTAAATTGGCCTCGTTCCATCACAACTTGATCGCTCATGTCAACAATCGGTCGCCAAGGTTCAATGGCGCGAGATACAACTGGACTGGTTATACCAAAAACCAACGGTATTCTGAATTGCAATGGAAGAATGCTGTGCAAGCAGAAAATGTGGACCTGAGGAATTGTGTGGTTTACAATTGTGGCAATGGTTGTTACGGAGGTCCGGGCGGCGGAAAGGTCAACATGGTCAACAATTATTTCAAGTCAGGACCGGCCGCTACCACTTCTCGTATCACTACCGTTACGGTGGGAAGTAGTGGCAATGCCAGTGGCTATCCCATCTATTGGGACATGACCAGCCGCTATTTCATCAGTGGCAATCAGGTGAACAACAATGCCAACTATGATTGGAAGGGTGTCACCTACGACTCTGGTGTCTTCACCATCAATGGCGAGACATACTCCTTGGATACCAATCACTACAATGGCGACGATGTGGATTATGTGAAGAATAGCGCAGGAAAAGACTGTGTGCGTATCAGGCTCGATGAACCTACTGATGCTGGGGTGGTGACCACCCACAGCGCTGCGAAGGCTTTCGACAAGGTCATCGCCTATGCGGGGGCATCGCTCGACCGCGACGATGTGGATGCTCGTTATGCCGTGGAGACAAAGAATGGAACGGCTACCTATTCGGGTTCGGTGTCGAAGAAAAAGGGACGTATCGACCTCGTATCCGATGTCAATGGATATACGGAGGCAAACTTCGGTACGGGTGCTCGTGCCGAGGGTTTCGATTCCGACAACGATGGCATGCCTGACGCTTGGGAAAAGGCGAACGGCTTGAACCCCAACGACGCCACCGATGCGCTCGCCTATTCACTCGACTCCAAAAACTACTATACCAATCTTGAGGTCTATCTCAATTCCATCGTGCAGGACATCATGCTTGCTGGCAATAGTGAGGCCATCGATGCCGTCGATGAGTATTACCCTGCCTATACGAAGGAGGATGGGACACCCGTGGCTGCCATCGGTGGAGGTAATCCCGCACCAAATCCTGATGATGATGGGGGCGTTCCCGTCAGTTATCTGCTTGCTCAAAGTACAAATGTCGGCAATAATACATCTTCCCAATATTTCTTCAACGACGACCTCACCATTACCAATGCGAAGGAGAAGAATTATGCTACTGGTTCAGAAGATGGTATTAAGTATTCTGCAGGTGTGCAATATACCATCGTGCTGCCAGAGGGCGTTTCTGTTTCCAAGGCAACTTTCTCGGGATATGACAACTATGCCGAGACCGATGCTTATCTCGGTGAGGTGGCGGGTGTGCAGTATGAAGCCACTAAGTATGTCTTCCCGCAAAAGCAAGGTACGGAATATGTCCTGGCTTCCAATACCGTTGATATTGTGCCGGCTGCTACTGGCAATATCACTTTCACGCCGATGGGCAAGCAGGTGGTGCTGGTCATCAATTTGTCGGGCAAGAAAACCACCGATGGTATTAGTAGCGTCTTTGCCGACAGGCAAGTAGGAGTGAACTATTACAACTTGCAAGGTCAGCGTATAGAGACGCCTTCGAAAGGCATTTTTATCAGGGTGGAAAATTCTGTCGATGGAAAGCAGAAGGCCCAAAAAGTGCTTTTCAAATAGTTTCAGTCTATCTTATAATTCTCGGGCCGCCATGTTACAAACATGGCGGCCCGATACATTGTGCTATAGCGAGAAATTCACAGTATTCACGTGTTCACTGGGCTAACCGGGAGATTGTAGCCAAGTCTTTGTCTAACAGTTTGGCTATATCTTCTATTGACATGCCTTGGCCTATTAGGGCCTTGATGGACTTGCTCAATGTGACTTCTTGCTCTGCAATCATGGTTTTTTGCTCTGCGATTTGGTTGCTTTGCTCTGCGATTTGGTTGCTTTGCTCTGCGATTTGGTTGCTTTGCTCTGCGAT
>CAMKSZ010000069.1 GCA_946415525.1 uncultured Prevotellaceae bacterium
GGCGGCATGCGCGGCGTGTTTACCAGCGGTGTGCTCGATGCTTTTATGAAACATGGACTTTATTTTAGGTATGTGGTGGCTGTTTCGGCTGGCGCCTTAAACGGGGTGTCGTACATGAGCCGCCAGCCACGTCGGGCGCGTTACTCCAATATCGACATGCTGAAAGAATACGACTATATCGGTTTGCGCCACCTTGTCTCACAGGGCTGCATTTTCGATCCCGACCTGCTCTATGACAAGTTCCCCAACGAACTGATACCCTTCGACTGGGATACCTACGAAGCCAATCCTGCCACCTTTGAGATGGTGACCACCAACTGCATCACTGGCCGTGCCGAATACCTTAGCGAGAAAACCGACCGCCAGCGGTTTACCGACATTTGCCGTGCGAGCAGCAGTCTGCCTTATGTGAGTCGTATGGCCATGGTGGATGGGGTGCCGATGCTCGACGGTGGTATTGTCGATAGCATCCCCGTACAGCGTGCCGTGGCGACGGGTCATCCCTTCAACGTGGTGGTGATGACGCGCAATTTTGGCTACCGCACGACGGAGAAGGATATAAAAATCCCGAAATTCTTTTATAAGAAATACCCTCGGTTGCGCCTGGCTCTCAGCAAACGGGTGTCGGTCTATAATGCCCAACTACAGATGGTGGAGGACATGGAGCGTGCAGGACATATCACCTGCATCCGTCCCCTGCGCAAGATGGAGGTGGGGCGGATGGAGCGAGATACCGACAAGTTGGAGCGGCTCTATGAAGAGGGCTATCATTTGGGCGAAGTGTTCTGCCAGATGTAGGATACCCTAAATTTCAAGCCTCAAACATAAAACTTCAAATCTCAAATCTTCCTTCGATGTAGTCTTCGAGGGGCACATCGACATATCCTTGTTTGTTACGCGCAAATTCCATCAGTTGGCGGAAAATGATGTTGTTGGCGAGCAGTTCTGCATGTCCGAACATCAGTAGGTGCTCGCGGGCACGTGTCATGGCAACGTTGAGTTTCCGGTCGATGATGCAGCCGTCTTCCACGAACACGCTGTCCGTTAGGAAATTCAGTTGGTAGTATTTCTGGATGGTGAATCCATAGATGATGTAGTCGCGCTGACTGCCTTGGTAACGCTCCACGGTGTCGATGGTGATGTCGCGCAGTCCATCGATGCCATAATTGTCGATGCAGTTGCGCACTTCTGCTATTTGATTGCGGTAGGGCACTATCACGCCAACGGTCTCCTGCGGGTCGAAGGTGGCCTTGTTGAGTTCGTAAACTTTCACCACCGTGGCGGCGATGGCTCTCGCCTCATTGTTGTTCACCTTTTCCGATACGGCATGGGGTGTGGAGGGGATGGCTACAAAACTGATGCGGCGGGTGCGCAACAAGTTCTCGATGCCATTTCTTCCCATTCCACGTGTGGGCAGGATGGCTGTTTGGTGCGGCAGCGGCACCTCAAGCAACTTGTCTTGGTAGAAGGCGTGATTGGGGAACCTTGCAATGTCGGGGTGCATGCGCCCTTGTCGGGTGAGCATGTAACAGACATCGGGCCGGTGGCGGTAGCGCTTCAACAGACGTTCGAAGAGCGAAAGACGGCAGTTGGTGAGCAGGATGGACTGCAGCAGTTTGTCGTTGACGGCCGACTCTTCCTCGTTTTGCTGTACGACGGCGGGCAACTGTTTGTGGTCGCCTATCAGCACTGTCTTTCCTATGGCGCAGCAACCGTCGGGTGTGGTGGCACTGAGTATCCCGATTAGATGAGGTTCGAGGATTTGCGACGCTTCATCGACGATGGCCAGTGCGAAACGTTTCAGGGAGAAGAGTTGGAGGTGCCCGTTGATGGCGGTGGTGGTGCCTACGACGACACGCGTTCGTGCGAAGCGCTCCCGCAGTTGCTCCACCCTTGCACATTGTTCCGCGATGGTGTCGAAGAGATAGGGCCGGCAGGCTTCTTCGCAGGCAAGTTGACCGCCGATGCGGATGAAGTCGATGCCGCTCTCCATCAGTTTACTGCAAATCTCGTCAACGGCGCGGTTGGTGTACGACAACACGAGGACGTCTTCTTCCTCCGATGCTAATTGCTCCAATAGGGTGTTCATCAACCCATACGAGGTCTTGCCCGTCCCGGGAGGGCCGATGATGAGGAAGAGTTCTTGGGCTTGCTTCACCCTCAAGGCGAGTGGGTTGAAGTCGCCGTAGTCGCCCTTTAGCGTCGCCGACGTGTCCACGCGAGGTTCCCTTTGCAGCATGAGCAGGTCGCGACGCTCTTTCGGTGCAGAGAGAAAGGCGTGCATGCCTCGGTAGAGCGAGGCAAACGACGACTCGATGAAGTCGTGCTCGATGGCCCATTTCCTTCGACCTTGGTGCCAGAATACATGGGCGTCGGTTTGCGCCGCCCGCAGGTGGAGGGTGATGCTGTCGGCGCCGATGTGTTCGATGGAGGCACGGAACACCATGGTGCGTCGGGCATCTGGTTCCTCGCCCTCGTCATAGGGATAGAGGATGACGATGTCGCCTTTCCTGAAATTGGAGATTTCGTGCTCGGGCCGTTCTGCGAATCCTAATACCACTTGGTCAACTCTTCCTGTCGCCGTTTCCGAGGGGGTGAGCAGGTCGAGGTCGCAATAGATGTTGCCGGCGAGCAGTTTGTCGTCGAGTGAACTGAGCCATTTGTCGGCAAAGCCAGAATTTTCCTTCGTTTGGTTGCCTACCTTGGCCATCAGGTGCTCGGTGGCGAGGAAGCGCAGGAAACGGAGATAATAGGCTTGTTCCAAGGGGGAGGCTTGGTGGATGGGCAGCAACAGGCTTTCGATTTGGGGACGTTGGAAGCATTCCCATAATTTACCTCGCTGCTGGTTGATGTTCAGGTCTTCGGCTGTGAGGTGCGTGAGTATGTCGAAACCCTCACGGGTGTAGCCGTACTCTGCGGCGGCCATCTCGTTGCGCATCCTCATGGCGGCGAACATCAGTCGTGGGGCGAAGCCCAAGGCAAGGAGTCCGTCGCTGTATTTCGAGTAGAGCAGGAAGGCGTGCAACTCACGGTTGTTGCGCTGGTAGTTGTCGTGGAAATTGTAGCGGAGCAACAACATGTAGAGCAACAGTTGCACATAGTGCTTGTCAACTTGTTTGGGCGGATTGGTCTCGGGGAAGGCTGCCTTGCCCGACTTCTGCTCGATGAGCACTTTATGGTCGAGTTGCAGAAAGTCCATACGTCCTTGCAGTCCGAGCATCTCCGAGAAGAAGGAAGGCTCCACCATGATTTCCGACGAGTCGATGCGGATGTGGTCGGCTTGCAGCACTTCCGGCAGTTTGGTGCGCAGCGTGTCGAGTATGATTTGCTTTTGCGTTTGGGCTTGCAAGTGGAAGTCGTGGCTCAACGGTGTGGTCAACAGGTCGAGGGCGTTATGTTGGAAAAATGTCCGCACACTTTCGGCATAGGTGGTGTCGCCAGGGTAAAGGTAGAGGCCTTCGTCGAGAAATTGGCTGGCAAGGTTTCCCAACAGGATGGGTTGTGTGCTGGCGGAGGGTTTGATTTTGCCCAAGAGATGGTTGAGTGGCGTGACGCCATATTGTTCGAAGCACTTTGCGACGGCGGAGATGTCGATGAGGTAGTCGGGCTCCCATACGATGAGTTCGGGATAGAGCACCCCGCCTTCTTCACGCGGCCTGACGAGGTTGAGTTGACTCCCCCGCCTGAGCAGGTCGCGCAGGTAACTCCAGTCCCATTCGGGATAGGCGGCGTATTCGCTCTCGCCGCCGTAGAACACCTTCACCTCGTCGATGCCTTCGGCGTCGGCATCGCCATAGATGTAGGTGTCGTCCCATCGGTCAACGACCACCCGCAGGTACGCTGCCTTCAGTTCGCCATGCTTTTCTATGTGCTCTTGGGGGAAGACGGCTTCGAGCAGTCCGGGGACGGGCACATGATAGACGAGGCCGACCAACTGGCAGACGGCCTTGAAGTCGTGGGGGAAGTTGGCTGCTTGTTCTTGCTCGGGTGTTTGGCGCAGGTGGCGCAGGTGGACGCGGGCGTCGTTGACGCTCCGCTGCAACTTCCTTGAAGCGTGGTGCTTTTTCAGCAGGTAGTCGGTTTGTGCGAAGGCGCCGGCAAACCTGATACCGGCGATGTTGGTGTTCTGGTGAAGGCATTTCAGAAAGGTGCGGTAGAGCATCCGGTAGGCCTCTCCGATTTGCTCTCGTTGGCGGTAGGCTTCTTGCAGTTCACCAAATAGGTCGTTGGCGGTTTCTGGGGTGTAGGTTGGATGGTCGCTCATGATGGCTGCGTTTTTTAAGTTACAAAAATAGGCAATTTCCTTCAAAGTCGGTGGGGTGGAGGAAGAAAATATTTGCGTCATGGCTTTGACAGATGGTTCATATCTTTCATGTTGTGATTTTATTATGCTGTCATGCTTGTGGTTCAAGACTTTTTTGCTAAATTTGCCCCAAATTAACCGATGTTTGACCAACAATTCCTATCTTTCACATGAAATCATTAAAGACAGCCCTTGCGGCTACAATTATCGCAACGACAATGAATGCACAAAACGTACCACAACTGCGCGCCGACAACATCGACGAGGTCATCGCAGCCATGACAATCGAGGAAAAAGCCAAACTCTTGGTGGGAGGCGCCAACAACTTCTTCAGCGACGGCGCCGTCGTAGGCGGAGAGGCCAGTTTGGTGGCTGGCGCTGCCGGCACCACCGCTGCCATCCCTCGTCTTGGCATCCCCGCCACCGTACTCACCGACGGCCCTGCCGGCGTCCGCATCGACCCCACTCGCGAGGGCACCGACCAGACTTTCTATGCTACGGGATTCCCCATCGGCACTTGTTTGGCTGCCACATGGAACACCGACCTCGTGCGACAGGTGGGCGAGGCCATTGGCGACGAGACGAAGGCGTATCGGTGCGACGTCATCCTCGGACCAGGCATGAACCTGCACCGCAATCCGCTCTGTGGGCGCAATTTCGAATACTATAGCGAAGACCCTCTGCTCACAGGCAAGATAGCGGCTGCCTATATCAACGGTGTGCAGAGCAGGGGGGCGGGTGTGAGTGCCAAGCACTTCGCTGTCAACTCACAGGAAACCAACCGCACGAGTGTCGATGAACAAGTGTCGCCTCGCGCCGCTCGCGAAATCTATCTCCGGGGTTTTGAAATCGCCGTGCGCGAGAGCAACCCTTGGACGGTGATGGCGTCTTATAATAAGGTGAACGGTACCTTCTCCATGGGCAACCATGACTTGCTCACCAAAATTCTCCGCGACGACTGGGGGTATAAGGGCATCGTGATGACCGACTGGATAGGCATCCGCGAGGGACTGCGCACCATCGACGAGGTGAAGGCGGGCAACGACCTCATGGAACCGGGACAGCAAAAACAAATCGATGAGATTGTCAAAGGGGTGAAAGACGGACAACTGTCCATCGCCGATGTTGACCGCAACGTGCGCCGCATGCTGGAATACATTGTCAAGACACCGAGTTTCCACCATTTCCCCGCCAACAACCAACCTGACTTCAAGGCCCATGCTGCCATTACACGGCAGAGTGCCAACGAGGGCATCGTGTTGTTGAAGAACAACGGGACACTGCCTTGGAACACCAATGGACAGACCATCAAAACGGTCGCTCTTTTCGGCGAGAACTCCTACGAGTTCTTCTCGGGCGGCACTGGGTCGGGCTGCGTCCACACGCCATACGTCGTCGATATGGTGGAGGGACTGAGCAACGCGGGCATCGCCACGTCGGCCAAGTTGACGGAAATCTATCGCAAATACATAGAGTATGCCAAGGTGAAATTCCAAGCCGACCGCCATCCTGCCAGGTGGTACCAGATGGAGATGTTCGGACAACAGAAATATCCCGAAATCTCCATCAGTCCTATTTGCATCAACAATGAGGTGAAAGAGGCGGATGCTGCCATCATCACCATTGGAAGACAGGCTGGCGAGGGTGTTGACCGCGAGATAGAGGGTGAGTTCAACCTCTCCAACGAGGAGCGGCAGATGATTTTCGATGTCTGCAACATTTTTCACGCCGCTGGCAAACCTGTCGTGGTGGTCATCAATTCGGGCAGTGTCATAGAGACGGCTTCCTGGAGTGGCTATCCCGATGCCATCATCTGTGCTTGGCAACCGGGCGAGGAGGGCGGCAACTCCGTGGCGGACATCCTCACCGGGAAGGTCAACCCGTCGGGCAAACTCACCATGACATGGCCTGTCGCGGCCTTCGACCATCCTTCTACACTTAACTATCCCGGACAGATGGATCTCTATACCTACAACACAATGAAGTCGAATGGGTACCAGGTGCCCAACTACGACTACACGCGTCATGAGGAGGGGATTTATGTGGGCTACCGCCACTTCGACACCCGTGGGGGTGCGGTCGCCTATCCCTTCGGCTATGGCTTGAGTTACACCACCTTCGACTACAGCAAGCCTGCCGTGACGCAGAAGGGCGAGGTGATAGAGGTGAGCGTCACCATTCGCAATACGGGCAGCGTGCCGGGCAAGGAAATCGCTCAGGTGTATGTCGCCGCCCCCAAGGGACAACTCGACAAACCTGCCAAGGAATTGAAGGCTTTCGGAAAGACACGTGAGTTGAAACCGGGGGAGAGCCAAACGCTGAAGATGACGCTCCAGCGTCGTGACCTTGCCTCGTTCGACGAGGCCCAGAGCGCATGGGTGGTGGATGCAGGCAACTATGAGTTCAAGATTGGTGCCCATGTCGGCGACATCCGTGCCACTGTCCGTCTCAATGTGAAAGCCATGACGGAACCTACCAGTCGTGCGTTGCTGTTGACCTCGAAATGATAAGGGCGTCAGACTGTGTAAAATGGCGAAATTCCCGATTCCAACGATGGTGGAATCGGGAATTTCCATAAGTATCGACAATTATTCACTGTAGAAAGTCGCTACTTGCCGATAGAAATGGTCGTAATGCAAGGTGGAGAAGAAGTCGGCTCGCGCCTGTTGCCCCAGTCGCTGGCGCAGTGAGGCGTCGTCGATGAGTCGTGCCATGCCTTCTGCCAGACGGTCGCTGTCGCCTGGTGGCACGAGCAGGCCGTTCACGCCATCCTTGATGTATTCGCGCTGCCCGCCATTGTCGGTGGCGATGACGGGATGTCCCTGAGACATGTACTCCATGGGCGACAACGGGCAACCTTCGCGCACCACCGATGGCAACAAGCCGAAGTCGGCGGTGGCGATAAAGGGCAGTACGGGATGACGGAATCCTGCCAACAGCACCTTGCTTTCGAGTCCCTTCTCGGCAATGGTTTGCTGCAGGTGGCGCGTATAGTCGTCGTCGCCCCGTCCTACGAGCACTAACGTGAAGGGACGGTCGCCCAATTTGCTGGCGGCCTCAATCAGCACGTCAAGTCCTTTTTCGGCATCGAGGCGACCATGATACATCGCCAAGGTGTGGTGGGCGGGGATGGAGAACTCCTTGCGCACGTCGATGGGCACCATCTGTTCGGGCAGCACGATGCTGGTGTGCACCACGCGTATCTTGCGCTCGTCGATAGTGGGATGGGTGCCTAAAAAAATGCTGCGGGCTATTTCTGAGTCGAAGTGTAGCAGGTCGAGTTGGCGGTAAAGCCAACGGTAGAGCAAGGTGTCTTTTCCTGGCCGTGTCAAATGGCGCGACATCACTACCCGCACCGCCTTGTTGTTGGACAACCGACGGGCATAACAGGCGGTGAAGGCGTCCTTGAAATTATGGGCATGCACGGTGCAGGGACCGGCAGTATTCAGCACCCGCGACATCCGCCAGGCGCTCTGCAAGTCGAGGGCGCCCTTGAGTCGCAGGGGGTGGATCGTGACATGCAGTTGTTGGAATTTCTCTGTCACGGCTTCCACTGGCCGACAAAACAGTTCCACGTGATGACCGTCGGCCATCTGCCTACTGCCCAAGTCATAGACGTATTGTTCGCCGCCGCCCCATGCCTTGTTGGATACGATATGAAAAATCTTTGTCATGGTTCTTCTCTCAGTTTCTTTTCCATCATCTTGGCTACGAGGATTTGTTGATAGACTGCCCATTGTGTGGCCTGTAAAAGGCCACGTCGGCCTTCACGGAAACCGCCTCTCAGTAGGTATGAACGGAAGAAGCGCCAGAATGGGCGCCAGAAGAGCGACCATACGCCATAATGGCGATGGCTTTTCTTCTCTATCTCATTGTCGGTATAGGCATTCATCTTGTCCACCCATTCCCGCATGGTCTCATCGGCTAAGTGCAACAGTTCAAAGTCAACGGGGAGGGTGGCGACATGGCCTTTCACTTCGGGGATGGAGTGGATGGTGGGGGGCCAGGAGGTGATGGACTGCCTGAAAAACCGAAGGATGTAGTCGCGCCCTTTTCTTACGGTGAATTTCCCCATGAGAATGTTGTGCCGGGAGATGAAGAAACCGTCGGGGCAATCGGGCTGCTCGATTTCCCGATAGAGGCGTTCCCGCAGTTGGGGTGTCACTATTTCGTCGGCGTCTATGACCAGTACCCAGTCGTTGCTGGCTTGGTGGATGGCAAAGTCCCTGGCGGGCTCCACGATGCGGTGCTCGCCCTTGGGGAAGGTCACCACACGGCAGCCATGCGACTTTGCGATTTCCACCGTGTTGTCGGTGCTCTCCATGTCGCAGACCACCGTCTCGTCAAAGTCCTTCACGGCCTCCAATACTTGGGCAAGAAAAGGCTCTGCATTGTAGGTGTTGATGACGACAGATATCTTTTTTTGTTCCTTCATGTGGCAAAGATACGAAACTTATTCGTAACTTTGCAAACAGATGAGTAAAAAACTGAATACGATAGGCTTTGACGCCAAACGGATTGTGCGCAATGGCACGGGACTGGGGAGTTATGGCCGCACATTGGTCAACTCCCTCGCCTTGGCGGCTCCCGACACGCAACTGTTGTTGTATGCCCCCGACGAGGGCGACGGACGGTTGCGCTCGCAGGTGGAGTCGCGCCCCAATGTGCGGTTCGTCCATCCCCAGGGATTCCTTGGCGGTGTGCCGGTGCTGTCGAGGTTGTGGCGTGACTATTGGCGCACACGGGGCATGGTGGGCGACTTGCAGCGCGACAATGTGGCGCTCTATCATGGCTTGTCGGGCGAATTGCCCATGGGACTGCATCGTGCCGGCATCCGTGGCGTTGTCACCATCCACGATCTCATCTTCCTCCGCCATCCCGAGTACTACAAGCCCTTGGACGTATTTATCTACAAGCGGAAGTTTCATGCCTCATTGAAGGAGGCGGAGCGAGTGGTCGCCATCAGCGAGTGTACCAAGCGCGACATCCTTGCATATAGCGACTATCCTGCCGACCGCATTAGCGTGGTCTATCAAAGTTGCGGCACTCGGTTTCGCACCAAGGTGGATGCCGAGAAACAAGCAGAGGTGAGGGCGCGTTATGGATTGCCTGGGCGTTATGTGTTGAACGTGGGTACCATTGAGGAGCGCAAGAATGTGCTTCTTGCTGTCAAGGCGCTCACCTGCGATGCCCTTCGCGATGCCCATCTCGTTGTCGTGGGGCGGCCTACGGCATATACCCGCCGCGTGGTGCAGCCATATATGGAGAAGATGGGCCTGGAAGGACGCGTGCACCTGCTCAGTGGTGTGCCCAACGATGACCTGCCTGCCATCTACCAAATGGCGCAGTGCTTTGTCTATCCGTCGCGCTATGAGGGCTTTGGCATTCCTGTCATTGAGGCCATCCAAAGTGGCTTGCCGGTGGTGGCTGCCACTGGGTCGTGCTTGGAAGAGGCTGGCGGTCCCGACTGCCTCTATGTCTCGCCCGACGACCATGAGGCCATGGCTTCCGCCATTGTGCGTGCCATGGCGGAGAGTGGTCCTCGTGTGGAGCGCAGCCTGCAATACATCAGCCGATTCGAGAATGCCGACACCGCGCTTCGCATGCTCGATGTCTATGCGCAAGTGATGGAATAAGGGCCATCACTCCTTCAATAAGTCGGGGCGCAGCCGCCGGGTGCGCTCCAGGCTTTGTTCTATTTCCCAATCCTTGATTTTCCCTTCGTTGCCGCTGAGCAGTATGTCGGGCACCTTCCATCCCTTGTAGTCGGCGGGGCGGGTGTAGATGGGGGCGGAGAGCAGACCGTCTTGAAAACAGTCGGACAGGGCGCTCTGGTCGTCGCTGATGACACCTGGCACCAATCTGACGACGGCGTCGGCCATTACCGCTGCTGCCAGTTCGCCGCCGGTGAGCACATAGTCGCCGATGGAAATCTCGCGGGTGATGAGATGGTCGCGGATGCGCTGGTCGATGCCTTTGTAGTGGCCACAGAGGATGATGATGTTGCCCAACATCGACAGGTCGTTGGCTACCTCTTGCGTGAATTGCTCGCCGTCGGGCGAGGTGAAGATGACCTCGTCGTAGTCGCGCTCCGCCTTCAGCGCCGAGATGGCGCGGTCGATGGGTTCGCACTGCATCACCATCCCTGCAAAACCGCCATAGGGATAGTCATCGACGCGGCGCCACTTGTCGGAGGAGTAGTCGCGCAAGTTGTGGAGATGTATTTCGGCCAGTCCTTTTTTCTGTGCCCGGGCAAGGATGGACTCGTGCACGAATCCTTCGAGCATTTCGGGCAATACGGTGATGATGTCTATTCTCATTTTCTAAATATGTTTTCCCTTATTGTAGTGACGATGGCTGCGCGCCATTGTCGTCTTTCTTGATTTTCCCATTGTCCACGTAGAGGAACACGGGCTTGTCTTTTTCCAACCTCACCTTTTTCTTCAAAACCTTGCCTTCGGCCATCATGCACACGCCCACGGTCTCATTGTCGGGAGCGGTTAGCCACACACTGTTGGGGCGGTCGGCGGGGCACCATGCCTTGACGGTGCCTTGGCATAGGATGAACGTGTGGAGCACTTGACCGGTGGAACTGTTCTCTGCCACATGAAAACGTGCCGTGGATTGGTTGGCGCTGACGGTGGTCTCTGTTTCAAAAACGGGTGCCCCCTCGTTGCAGGTGATGCCGCCAAGGGTGACGTCGTCGGTGTCGCCGGCGAAATGGCTGAGCAACAGGTAGGCTCCTGGTGCTGTGTCTTTGGCGATGGCGCCGTTCCAGCCTTGCGGCAGTTGGTCGGCGAGCACTTGCAACCCATGGTCCATCTGTTCGGTAGTGCCGTTGTCGATGTTGCTGTAATAGACTACATTGCGTCGGTCAACGACGTCGCCTTTTGCTATGGGGCGCTGCTCGGTGCTGTACGACGCATAGAGGCGTGCGGTGAGGATGCTGTTGTTGAGGGCTTGGTCGCCAAAGGCCATTTGTTTCTTGCCGCGACTGACGAAGCCCACCTGGTCGTCGATGTTGAGCCAATCGGTATCGACGGCGAAGAGTTCACGCCCGTCGCTCTGCCTGAATCCTTTGGGGAATAACACCCTGCGCTTTGTCCGTGTCAGTTCGTCCACCGAGATGGCCATCAGTCCGCCGCGTTCGCCGGTGATGGTGCCGTCGGCGAGTGCCGTCACTTGGTCGAGGTAGATGACGGCGTTGCCGGGGGTGGAGTAGATGGCGAAACGCTGGTCGAGCGTGGCGTCGTTGGTGTGCAGTTGTCCGTTCATCACATAACTGTCGCCTTTCAGTTGGTAAACACCTTTGACGATGGGGGTGGCATTGGTGCGCTTGCCCTCGACGGTGTACCATCCGATGAAGTTGCCGGTGTTGTTGGCGCGGTAGGGCACGATGATTTTGTTCTTGTCCACGCTATTGGCGGCGATGTAGCCGGTGTAACTCTTCAGTCCCTCGCTCCAGGAAAAGGTGGTGAAGCGGTGTGGGGTGAAGGCCCTCACCACGTTTTGGCATTTCAGCACGCGGGCCTCGCTGTGGGCGGCGCGGAAGTCTTCCCAACGGGTGGGGGTGAGGTCGGCGGTGCTGTAGGCCAAGTGCATCAGGTAGGTCATCATCACGCGGTGCCCTTGCACGCCCATGCGGCGGGCCTGCACGTCGGGGCGCAGTAGCCAACTGCCGTCGGGGGTGGTGCCCTGCCGTGCCTTGATGTATTTGTAGGCGAGGTTTTCAAGCATCAGCGCGTTGGGGTCGCGCAGCATCGTGGCGAGCGTGGTGTATGAGGTGATTTGGTCGTAGAGGAACAGGCTCCAGTCGTTGCCGTTGGGCATGGCGAGTTCGCCGTCGGTCAGCGCCAACCAGTTGAGCACTTCGTCCATCACCTTTTGGTTGTTGTGCATCAGGGCGTTGGTCTTCCACCGCTCTGCCCTGCCCAGACCGGTTTGGAACATTTTCAGGGCGAGGGCGGCTTCGCCAAGTTCTTGCATCACCACGTTTTGGTAGGAGGTGTGGAAGAGGTGGTGGTTTTGCAACGTGTAGTCGTCGTAGAGGTTGGGACCTTGATAGAGGTCGGCGACGGTGCCTTCGTGGTCGGGGTCGATGCGGGTATGGTTGTGGGCGTCGGCAGGGTGGCTGTAACTGTTGATGGCGAATTCCCGAAGTCGGGCAAACCATTTCGGGGCCAGGGGGTCGTCGGGGAATAGTCCGAGGGTGGCGGCGAGCACGTCGGCTTCCCATCCGTTTTCTTCGGCTTTGGTGTCGCCCTTATATCCCGTGGGGATGTCGCGCTCCAGTTCGTAGTTGCATTCCGCTTTTAGCAACTGATGGATGTAGCCGCGCTGCTCTTCGCTGAGTTTGTCCCATTGGAAGAAGGCGGAATAGGCCACAGACATGGCCCACAATGAACTCTCCCAGACATGGTCGTCGTTGCCTGTGCTGCCCCAGTAGTCGCCGCCGGCACATGTCTTCAGGCGGTTGGCTTTGTGGGTGGAGTAGGCGAAGACAAGCGACTTCATGGCGATGTCTTCCAATCGTTCCCAGGTGAGGGAGGAGTGGAGATGGATGCCGGCGGGTTGGGCGTATTTCACGAGGAAGGCGCAAATCATCGACAGGTCGGCATTGGTGCGCACGCCGGCTTCGTTGCTGGCCATGGTGTGCTCGCCCTTGAAGCATCCGCACGCTTCGCCCTTGCTGTTGGGCTCGACACATGCTTGGTAGTCGGCGACCATGTATCTGCTGAAGTTGGCGAGCATCTGCAGCAGGTCGGTCATCATCTTTCCCTCTTCCACGAAGTCGGCAGTGATGACTCCTTCGGTGCACGATGGCATGTAGTCCCTCAGTGGGGGAGTGGGGCGTGGAGGGGTGTCGTTGTTGTCCGCCGTGGCGGTGAGACTGGCTGTAAACAGGAATATTGTCAGTAGGTGCTTGAAGGTCATAAGCGGGATGGCTTTAAAGTTTGGGGCGGTAAAGTTACGAAGTTTTTCCCAAACCGCAAAGACTTTGCCGCGCATTCCTTCACAGCACGCTCACGACGTCACATGGCGGCTTCATTCATTGTCGGGCACATAGATGATGCGCCCGTCGGCCATTTGGTAGGCGGTGCCCACCTTTCTTCCGAGGTTGGCGTTGTCGTCGGCTTGTTGGTCGGTCGCTTGATAGGTGTTGATTTCCTTCCCTTGCTTGACGACAATCTCCATGTTGTCCTGCCCTGGGTTCTTGATGATGGTGAAGTCTTCCTTGCCAAACACTTCGGACATGTTCAGGT
>CAMKSZ010000070.1 GCA_946415525.1 uncultured Prevotellaceae bacterium
ACCGACCTGCTCATCCGCAAGCCGTTGACCGACCACTACGGAGGTCCCATCCAGCGGGTGGTGATGGAACTGAAAATCCTGCGCTACTCCTTGGAGCGCACCATCGCCGACGGCCTGCGGCAGACAGCCGAGTACATGGACCTCTGCGGCAGCGTGGATGAAGGCCACCTCATCGTCTTCGACCGCTCGCAGACGAAGACGTGGGACGAGCGCATCTGGCACCGCTTAGACGAGTACGAAGGCCGTCCTATCATGGTGTGGGGGATGTAAGCGATAAGTCAAACAACAAAGACAACAAGAAACAACAAAGGACAACAAAAAAAAACAAGAAAAAACATATAATTACCATGTAATGAACATGAATTGGTGCGCACAAAAATTAATGGCTAATTCATGGTAATTATATGTCTCTACTATGTGTAAAAAAACGAAGAGCAACCAAGTCTATTGTCTTAACTCCCAAACTCCTTAACTCCCAAACTCCTATTAATATCCTCAGATTCTCAAAATCCTTTGTTCTCCGTTGGTCATCCGTTCTATCTCATGCATCGGCTTGTCGTAGAACACCGATTGGATGGCCTTGTTGGTGATGCCGTGACCTACAGCCACCACTGTTTTTCCTGGATATTGGCGGCGCATGAGGTCGAGGAAGCGCCTGGCTCGGTCTTTCAACTGCCCCATCGTCTCCACGTTGGGCGGCCATGGCTCGTCTTTCAGGTCAGGAATGAAACGCCCGGTGAAGTCGCCCCAGTCGCGCTCACGCAATAATGGGGTGGTAGTGGGTGTCATGCCATGACGGGCGGCAATCACCGCACAGGTGTCGAAGGCACGCTTCAGGTCCGACGACACGAAAGCGTCGATGGGCTTGTCCGCCAACTGTTCCGCCAACTGTTCCGCCTGCGCCCTTCCGCGCTCGGTCAGTTCGCCTTGCGTCTGTCCTTGCATGATTTGTCGCACGTTGTCGATGGTCTCGCCGTGCCTTACTAAGTATAATGTCGTCATTTCGTAACTATGGGAATGCAATATTATGCGCCTTTTCTCGTTATTTGTTTGATGAGAAAGGCAGTTGTTATCACTTTGATGGGAGCGGTTTGCGGTTTGATGGCATCTTGCCATGTCGAGACCCAGCCCCATGGCGACCTCTATGGATTTTGGCATTTGGAGGCTGTCGATACCATCGGCGGTGCCTCGTGCGACATGGGGGAGCGCCGCATCTTTTGGTCGTTCGAAAACAAGTTAGTGGAGTGTGCCGACCGCGATGGTGGCTCCCTTCCCGTCGTCATGCGTTTTGAGCGCGAGGGCGACTCCCTCTTTTTCGACAAGCCTTTCTTCAGCGACAGACCCAATGGCGACCCACCCGTCGAGGATGTCACCTCGATGCAATATTATGGTTTGCAGTCGCTTCGCCCGCGTTTGTGTGTCGAGCACCTTTCTTCCGATCGCATGACGCTCTCGCAGCAGCGCATCCGCTTGTCGTTCCGTAAGTTGTAGTCGCTATTTCACGTTCACCCGATAGATGGCGGGACGCTTGTCGGTCTTCTTGGCACGGATGCTCACCCCATCGGTATTCACATTCTCTGCGTATTTCACAAAAATGCCTTGGGCTGGCAACGTGCCCCACATCATGGCGTTGGGTTCCGACTTCTCTCGGTTGTCCTTGGGGAGAACCTTCTCCTTCTGACCGCCCTTGTGGGTGATGTTTACGTTGCTCAGCGTGATGTTCTTCACCGTCTGTCCGGGGATGCCGGTGATGGAACTACCCGTAGTGCCGGCGTTCTTCACGGTCACGTTCTTGATGGTCACGCCGTTGATGTCGCCCCGCTGCGGTTTGGTGGGCTTGTGCCCATAAGTGTCGTTGCGGTTGCCCAAACGGATGAAGATGGGACTTTCCGACCCGTTGATGGTGATGTCGGAGAAACTGACGTTGCTGATGCGTGCGCCGTCGATGGACTCCACGGCGATGGCCGCCACGGCAATGGCACAACCGTTGATGACCTTCTTGCCCTTCGAGCGCACCACCTTACAGTTGCTGAACTTGATGTTGCGGAAATCGCCCACTGTTTCCGACCCGATTTTCAAGGCGTTGCAGTGAGTGGCCACCACGCAGTCGGTCACCGTCACGTTCTCGCAAGGTTTTTCCGAAAAGGTCTTTAGGCAGATGGCATCGTCGTCGGAGTCGATTTTCGACTGTGTGATGACCACGTTGCGGCAGTTGGTGATGTCGATGCCGTCGTTGCATACATTACAGTGGCTAAACACCGTGATGCCCTTGATGGTCAGGTTCTCGCAGTCGTAGTAGTGCTGCACCCACACCCCCGCATTGCGCATCGTGATGCCGCTGATGGTGATGCCCTTGCACGTGTCGAAACGGACGAGCATCGGGCGGGTGATCATCTGCTTGTTGCAGGCGGCATCGGTGAAGGCAGCCCCTTGTCCGTCGATGGTTCCTTGTCCGGCAATGCCGATGTTCTTGGCTTGGAAGGCGTAGATGAGTTGACTGGTCATGATGATTTTCGCCGTCTTGTTGAGCACATAGTGGCGTGGGTCGGTGCTGCCATACAGGGTGGCTTTCTTCTCCAAATAGAGCGTCACACCGCTCTTGAGCACCAAGGCGCCGGTGAGCCATTTCCCTTTTGGCACCACCACGCGCCCGCCTCCCTTGGCGGCGCATTCGTCGATGGCTTTCTGGATGGCGGCGGTGCTGAGGTGTGTCTTTTTTGCAACGGCACCATAGTCTTTGATGTTGTAGTCGGCGGCCATGGCTTGCAGTGGAAGCAAGGCAAAAATGACAGCCAAAAAAGTGTGGAGTGGGGTGTTCATGGAAGAAGAAGGTTAAGCGAATGGTTTCTGTCCATTTTTGCGGATGGCATGATTGATGCCTTGGTCAAAGAGGAGGTAGAGCAGGATGTCTATCACCAACACGATGGTCAGGCTGATGTCGATTTTATAGACAAGGATGTAGTTGACGGCTCCAAACATCAAGGCCAGTGTGAGGATGACGACCAACGTCTTGTGCTGGTTAAGGCCGGCGCGCATCAACTTATGGTGCAGGTGGTTCTTGTCGGCCTCGAACAAGGCACGGTGATGGAAACGGCGGGTGATGACCACTCTCACGACGTCGAACATTGGCACGATGAGCATCGTGATCGAGGTGGTCAGGCCTTCGCGGCGGTATTCCATCACGGCGGGGTTGTGCATGGCGTATTTCACGAACAGCACGCCGAGGATGAAGCCTAAGGTCAGACTGCCCGAGTCGCCCATGAATATCTTGTGCTTGCGTGTGGGACCGCCAAGGATGTTGAAATAGAGGTAAGGCAACAGCACGCCCATCAAACCGGCTATCAGCACGCAGTAGGTGACGAGGGTGTAGTTGTAGAAACAAAACCAAAAACCGAGCAAAGCGAGAAACGAGAGACCGGCCGCCAGTCCGTCGATGCCGTCGATGAGGTTGATGGCGTTGTCGATGAACACGATGGTGAACACGGTGAGCAGGGCGCCTATCCAGAAGGGGATGTCGCCCATCCCCAAGAAACCATAAAACTGGTTGAGGTAAAGGCCCGACAACGGCAGCAGTGCCGCAGCGAGGATTTGGACGGCAAATTTCGTGCGTGCCGACAACCCCACAAGGTCGTCTATGATGCCCGTGGCATAGATCATCACCAGTCCGATGATGAAACAGCACGACCAGAGACTCACATGGATGTCGCGGCCTGTCGATTTTCCTATCAAGAACAAAACCAATATGAAAGCGAGCATCATGCTGGGCATGAAACTGATGCCGCCAAGTCGTGGGATGGCGTTCTTGTGCACCTTTCGCTCATTGGGCAGGTCATACAGTTTCTTCCGCTTGCAGAAATTCAAGATGATGGGGATGAGGATGAGTCCTGAAACCGTACTTGCGACGAATGCTAAAATAGAATATGACAGGATGTCGTTCATTATTTGATATGAAATCGTATAAATGAGTGCTGATACTTAATGAATTATTGAGGGCTGTTTTTACCTTTTTCGTGGCAAAAGTAATAAAAAAAAAGTAATCAGACAATTTTCCACGGTATTTTCATGTCTTCAACAAGTTCTGATAGAGTTGCTCGTATTGATTCACCATCTGGTCGAAGTCATAGCGCTGAAAGATGTCGTCGGTGTCGGGCGTGGCCATGGGACCGTGCTGTATCAGTTGTGCCAAGGCTTTGCTGTCTTCAGGTGGGAAGAGGCCATCATTGCCCAATATCTCGCGGTGCGCGGGAATGTCGGAGGCTGCGATGGGGCATTGGCAGAAGGCGGCTTCCACGAGGGTGAGTCCGAATCCCTCCTCTTTTGAACAACTCACATAGCAGTCAGCCATTCTGAGCAGTGCACCCACGTCGCTGCGCTTGCCGGTGAACACGACGCGTTGTGCCACTCCTTTCTCTGCGGCATGTTGGGTGAGGGCAGTTCTGTCGGGGCCGTCGCCGATGATGATGGCCTTGTAGTTGGGGGGGAGCAGGGCGATGGCATCGATGAGTGTGCCATGGTCCTTCGTGGAGGTGAGTCTTCCGATGCAGGCCACTATGGTGTCGCCGTCGTTGAAACCGAAGTCGCTGCGCCTACACGGCTGTCCGTTGAGCAATGTCTTTCGGTCAACACCGTTGCATATCACGCTATACCGTGGTGAGGGTGATTGCTTCAGCCAGCGGAGCAGACTCTCCTGGGCAGTGACCGAGACGGCAGTCACAAGGTCGTAACTGTCATAGACCCATTGGTCGGCTTTTCGGAAAAAGGGCATCCGTCTCCTGATGCCTCCCGTCTGGTGCTCGGTGAGTGCGTATTTGGCATGGGTATGCCCGTATCGCTTTGCCAGTGCGCCGATGATCTGGGTGGTGGTGTTGTGTGCATGCACCACGTCGTAATGTCCTGCATTGATGAGACGGCTCACTTTCCTATAGAGAAAGGGGTTGTATTTGTTGGACGTGTGCAGGCAGACGTATCCTATGCCGTGGTCATGGAGGAAGGCACCATAGGTGGGGTCGGGTTCATAGAGCGTGAGCATGGTGATGTCGTGCCCGTGGCGGGCTTTCATCCTGACGGCTGTCTCCGTCATCAGTTTCTCTATGCCTCCGTGCCTTCCGGCAAGTTCTATCATTTCGAGAATCCTCATGGTGCAGGTGTCTTTATAGTTTTCCGAGGAGGATGCGCAACTTTAACCAGAAGTCGTTCTCAAGGTTGCCCATGGTGTATCGGCCGTCGGTGGCTAACCGTAACCGTTGGGCGATACTTTTCCTGTAATTGGCCACCTGGCTCACAGCCTCGCGGTTGGTTTCGCTCATTTGGTCGGCGTAGCAACGGAGCAGTTCGGCAGCGGCTTCCTCGCGGTCGTATTGGCGTTGGCGGCGTCGCAATATTTGGAGTCGTCGGCGCCACACCTCGGTAAAGGAAATCTTATATCCCACCTCGTTGGCCTCGTGGAGCCTGTAGTGGATGTGCGGAATGGGGTCGTAGTCAACTTGTCCGATGGCCATGGCCACCTGATATACCCAGAAGTCATGGGCTTTTGTGTGGCGTGGGGCGTGCTGTCTCACAGCGTCGGCAAGTGGCTTGTTGAGCACCATTGTGCATCCTGTCGTGAGGCATTTCATCATCGCCGTGTGGATGTCGTAGTGGAGTTGTTGTGGCAAGAGCAGTCCCTCGTCTTTCCCGTTTTGGTAACGTAAGAGGTTGGAACAATAGAGGGAGGGTGTGTCGGGGTGCCGCTCCAGATGTTCTACGGCCACCTTCAACTTGTCGGGCATCCAGATGTCGTCTTGGTCGCAAAAGGCATAGTAATCTGCCTCGGGGGCATGGACGAGAAGGTGCATAAAACTGTCGGCCCATCCGATATTGTCGCCGCCATACCACGTCAACGAGCCAGACTCCTGCCAGCGGTCGAGAATGTCGCGGGTGCCGTCTGTGGAACCGTCGTCGCGCACGATGATGCTGGTTGTCACGCCTGTCTGTGCGGTGAGCGACTGAAGTTGCTCCTCGATAAACGCTTCGCCATTGTAGGAGGAGAGTAGGATGATGACTCTTTTCATGGCCGCTTATCGTTCTCCCTTCACCAGTTGGTCGTAGATGGATATCACCTCTTTCACGTCGAAGTGCTGCTCGGCGATGCGGCGGCTCTCGCGCGACATTTCGGCCTTGCGGTCGGTAGGCAACTGGATGTATTGCTCGATGGCACGGGCGAGGGCGGCAGGGTCCTTGGGGGGCACGATGAAGCCGTTCTTGCCTTCTTCCACCGCCTCGCGGCAACCCGGGATGCTGGTGGTGATGATGGGCTTGCCAGTGGCGCAGGATTCCATCAGCGAGCGGTTCATGCCTTCGCTGTAGTAGGAGGGAATCACCACCACGATGCCGTGCCGTTCATAGACCGACTTGATGTTGTTGGTGAATCCGAGGTATTTGATGAGTCCGGCCTTCTCGTCGCGCTCGACATCCTCGTGGCTCACGCTGTTGGGGTAGGAGGCGTCGAGAGGACCGATGAGCCTGAAACGCACGTCGGGATGCTTCTTGAGCACCATTTTGGCTGCTTTCACAAACTCATGGTAGCCTTTCTCCTCCAACAAGCGGCCGATGTAGAGAAACGTCGTGGGACCGTCGCTGCTGTTGTCGCAGAACTTGAAGTCGCTCAGGCTGACACCCTCTCCGCCAGGCAGAAGGATGGTTTTCTCTGCCTTGCAGAAATGTTTGTTGATGACGGTGTCGTAGTTGTTGCGGTTGAGCAGGATGAGGTGGTCGGTGAAGCGAAGGCCCGCCTTGTACATGACACGCCCAATCTTGGCAGTCAGCGAGGGACTGGTGAACGTATAGCCCAAGCCCGCCATCATCGCGCAGCACTTGATGTGGAGCAATTTTGCTGCCCATGTGCCGTAGATGTTGGGCTTGATGGTGTAATGGAACACGAAGTCGGGGCGCTCCTTGCGGTAAATCGACAGCAGTTTCAGGAAATAGCGGATGTCGGTGAAGGGGTTGTTGGCTGTCCTCCCCATGTCCACGTTATAGTATTTCACGGCCGCAGGAGGGGCGGTGCGCATCTGCTCGTCCTCCTTCTCGGGGGCCACCAGCACCACCTCGTGGCCGGCATCGAGAAAATGGTCGATGATGTAGCCACGGAAGTTGACCAACCCCCAAAGCGTATTGTCGCAAAATAGAATTTTCATTACTTTCTTAGGTCTTCAGCATGTCCATTTTGCGGACATTTCTTGAAGAATGTCCGCAAAGGATGACTTCAGCCGACAAAATTACTGCTTTTTTGTCGAAACAGCAAACAAATCACTTAGATTTGACTCTCCGACCCATGTTTTGAGGCTTTATTATTGCATCTATTGCCTCAATGCTTCAAACCTCAAGTAATATTTCTCTTGCGTGATGAGCCAGGTGAAGAAGACAAATTGCGTCACCTGCACGATGCTCATCATCACGTTCTCTTGATAAAACTGCAGGGCGAGGACATAGACGGCATAGGCGTAGATGCATTTGCCGAATGCGCTGCCGTTGCGCATCTGGCGGTAAGCCCATCCGGTGATGAAGCCATAGACCATGGCGAAGACGGCCACGCCGCGGTAGCCGAAATCCTCGTAGAAAGGTTGGAAAACAGTATAGACGTTGGTGGGGAGGGGCACCCAAACGAACTCCTGCAACTTGATGTTCTGCTCGAAGTCTCCTCCAAAGCGGTTGAGAAACAGATAGACGGTTTGGAAGGTGTGGGAGCCGAACTGCGTGCTGAGGTCTTCGGTGACGCGCTCGAAAGCCACTGCTGGCGACAGTACGTAGATGGCGAAGAAGTCGAGAAAGGTGGTCGATTGCGTGCTGTCGGAGTCGTCGGTGTATTCGCGGGCGACATTGATGAGGAAGAACACGATGACGAGTGTGACGACCGAGAGGGCGATAGAGCGCACTTTGATGGTGCCCTTCTCGTAAAGCACATACATGATGGAGGAGAAGAGAAAGAAAAGCATGCCTTTCTCCATGATGGCGAAGGCACTCATCAGGCCTGCGGCGACGATGGTGAGCAGTTGCCAGAGCGGCACGCGGGGATAGCGCCACAACGCCACCACGATGAGCACCTGGTTGAGCACGTAGGAGTAGTTGAGGAATCCGTAACTCTCGTCGCCGAAGACGGCGAGGATGCGCAGGTTGTTGAGCATGTCGGCAGGATCGAACATCATCACCACTTGCATGATTTTGTAGAGGTAGAGGGGGGTGATGACCATGGAGATGACGTAGAGCACGGTAAACATGCCCCCGTTGATGTCGGGCACTTGGCGCGACACCGTAGAAGGGTCGGAACCTTTGGGATAGACGTAATAGGTGATGAGCGACGAGGCGCAGAAGATGGGCAGCCACAGCATCAGACTGGTGTGGAATTGGCTGCCGAGCGGGTAGAGCAGGTCGCCTTGAAACTGGAACATGACGACGATGGCGAGCCAAATGGCCGTGGTGATGGTCCACGGGGAGAACAGGTCGCCGGCCTTGAACACCATGTAGCCGACCAGCAACACCGACATGATGACGATGAGTGCTAAGTCCATGGGCTGTGAAGTGCTTTTTCCGAGAGGGTGCGCCTGAGCAGCACCCACCAGGTGGTGAATACAAGGGCGATGAAGAGGAAGGCGAGCACATAGCCCACGGTGGCGGGGCCGGTGGCTTCCAAGGGCACGGTAGCCCTGCGCAGTACGGCGAAGGTTTGGGGCGTCTTGCCCGTCAGTGCCTCTGCCCTGCGGTATTGCTCCATGGTTTTGTTGTAGAAGTCGAAGGCTTTGGCATACTCGTCCTGTAGGTGTTTTTCCATCGAGGCGGCGCGAGGCGAGTGGATGTCGTTGTTGGCATCGCGGAAGCGGTTGTACGCGTCGCGGGCTGCCTCGAAGCGCTGCAGGGCCTCGTCGGCTTTGGCTGATGCTTGTTCCAAGTCGCGGAATGCGCGGTCGTGGGCGTAGTCGGCCATTTGCTTTTGCAGCAACTGGCAGGCAGAGTCGGCGATGAGCGCAGCCACCACAGGGTCTTGGTCGGTGGCTTGAATGACGATGGTGCCGTATTTCGACGACGATTTGGAGCGGACGTTGTCATGGATGAGGGCGAGGATGCGCTCCCGCTCGCCAATGGAGTCGGCGAAGAGGGCGCCGATTTGCTCCCACCACGAGAGCCGGTGGTTGTCGCGCAGGTAGTGGTAATAGTCGGTGGAGCGGCCTTCGATGCGCACATGCGACAGGGCGTCAGCGAAGTCGGTCCCTCCCACCAAGTGGGCGTACACCTCAGGCAGGCGCAGCCCTTTCTGGTCGTTCATGGCGCTTTTGGCCCAGGAGGCGAAGTTGTTGAGGCCGATGAGCAGGTCGGTCTCCTTGTTCTCGTTGGACACCTTCACCTGGGCGGAATAGGTACGTGGGATGCCCGCACTAACGATGAGGGCCAGTGCGATGGCGGTGGCGGCGGCGATGGCGTAGGCACGCCAATGTTGGCGGCATGTGTCCCATGCGCTCCATGTCGGCTGGTTGTTGGATGGGGTACCGTCGCTCATTCCCAAGGGGTTAATGGATGATGAACACCTCGCGGCGCTTCTTCCACATCAGGATGCACACGCGCAGGGCGGCACCGAGAAACATCGCCATGACCATCACCGAGAGTTTCGACTTGTTGATGTGCTTGATGGGCACGGATGCCGACTGCACCACGGTGAAGGCAGGCGTTCGCTCCTGCACCTTTGCTTTAGAGAGTTGCAACTGTTCATAGACTTGGGTGTAGGCGTTGAATTTCAACTGCATGTCGTTCTCCAAGTCGTCTTGCTTCGAACGGTACGACTGTAGCAACAAGTCCTGGTTGGTGTCGCTGAAGGCGGCGTATTGCTGGCGTGCTTTCACATACTGCTCGCGGGCTTCGGCGAAAAGTTGCTCCATGTAGGCAAGGTCGTTGCGGGCTTTTTGCGTGCGGTAGTCGGTGATGAACGACTGTAGGCGGCAGCGCACGGAGTCGGCCATCGTGGCGGAGATGAGGGGGTCTTGGTCGGTCACCTCGATGGTGATGACGCTGGTCTTCTTGTCCACGGTGCAGTTGATGCTCTTGCCGATGATGTGGGCGGTGCTGTATTGCATCTTGGTGAGCCTGAAGGGGTCCACCTTCTCTTCGTTGGTGGGGGCGCCGCTGTCGTCCGACTTCATCTTCTCCACCATGCGGGTGAGCCATTCGGCGGGCAATTTGTACCAGGCTTTCTTCGTGTGGTTGCGCAGATAGTCGTAATAATTGGTTGTCAAACTGCCGTCCTTGGTCTCCACCTTGACGGGGAAGAGGCTGACGATGAAGTCGGCCGACTGGATGAGGTCGGGGTAGAGTTCGGGGTAGATGGCGTCGTTGCTGCTGCCGAAGTCCATGTCCATGCCCACCATCGAGGCGAGCGATGAGATGTTGGAGGTCAGGCTGTTGCTCGATGCGGACTCGGGGGCGAGCATCACCGAGGTCTTGTATTCCTTGGGGGTGCCGAAGGCAATGGCGAGTCCTAAGATGGCGGCGGCGGCCACTGTCAGGCACATCGCCCGCTTGTCGGCGCGGATGGCCTTGAGCAGGGCGAAGAGGTCGATGCCTATCTTGTTCTTCCTGTTTTCTTCCATGGTCTTTGCTCTTTTTGTTTTCTTTGTATGGGATGGGGCGAAGGTTCACCCTTTGTTCTTCAACTTGTATTTGATGCGCTGTGCGATGAATTTCAGGGGCGAGCCATAGTCCAAGGTGCGCAGCATGGCGTAGTGACGGGCGTTGTCGCCCACGATGTCGCGCAGGTGTCGCCAGCGGTAATTGAGGTTCACTTGCCGGATGTCTCGGGCACCGAGGGTGTTGTGCCCATGCTGGCGGTAACTGACGAGGGGTTGCCGGATGAGTGCCACGCGCCCGCCTTCGCGAAGAGTGCAGAGCACCGTCCATACATCGTGCATGGTGGGGCGACCCTTGTGTCGCAGCACAGCGTCGCGTGCGCCTCGGTTGAGCAGCATCGTGCATCCTGTTGCAAAGGGGAGCACGGCGGTGTCAAAGGTGGACAGGTACTCTGGGGCGAGTCCGGTGTAGCGCAGAAACGAGGTGTCGAGCACGTTGAGTTCTCCGTCGGTCACCAACAAGTCGCTGTGCACCACGATGGGAATGTCCGGGTGGAGTCGCTCTTGTCGGTGCATCTCTTCGAGCGATAGCCGCACCTTGTCGGTGTCCCACACATCGTCCTGGTCGCAGAAAAAGTAGTGCTCGGCGTCCACTCTCTCCAACAGACTGAGAAAGTTGGCGCAGGCGCCGTGCTGACTCTCATAGTCGAGCACCCGCATGTTGGAATGCGTTCTGGCATATTCGTCAAGGATTTGCCGTGTGTCGTCGTCGGAGCCGTCGTCGTGTACATATAGCGTCCACTCTTTCGACGACTGAGTGAACAGCGAGTCGAGTTGCTCGCGCAGGTGGCGCTCGCCGTTGAAGGTGGCCATGAGGATGGCCGTGGCGCCCCGGCTTTTGGTATCTTGCCTATCTCGTCCAGATGCCATGGGCTTTTAAGTTGATGATTTTGTCGAACTGTATCTTATTGACCACCAGCCCAGGTAGGTTGACGGCAATCATGGTGAGCAGGATGCTGCACACGTCGTGCTGCACATGTTTCACCATCAGGTAGGAGAGGGGGATGAAGAGGGTGGCGGCGGTCACGGTGCAGATGAGTTGGATGGTGAGCGCTCCCACGCCGTTGAGGAAATAGGAATAACTCATGCTTGTCAGGATGACGAAGAGATAAACGGCCATGAGGATGCTCAGCATCGGGGGCACCTCCACCTCGCTCCCCACCCAAAGGCGGTAGACGGGTGTCGCCACGAGGGTCATCACAGTCAGCAAGGCTCCCATCATGAGCATGATGCGGTTCATGTCGCGCCGGGAGTGGCGTATCCATGCCAGGTCGCCCCGCTCCCAGGCATCGGTGGTGGCCGACCAATAGGGCGTGCTGATGATGGTGAAGAGTATCATCACTAAACTATAATAGCGGTATGCAATTTGATAGGGAGTGACGATGGCGGGGCTGAGCAACCTGGAAATCAGGATGTTCGATGACATGAAGAGAAGGATGCCGGCTATCTGTAGCACGAAAAACTTCACACCCACGCTGAAGAGCCCCCTCACCGATTGCTTGTTGAAAAGCCTCCACGAAGGGCGGAGTTGCGGATAGCGCACATGGAAGGTGTAGGGGTAGGCGAGGAGGTAGGTGACGAGCGGCGCGGCAGTGTTGACGATGGCGATGTTCATCAGCGAGCCGTTACCGGTGTAATAGACCACCCATGTGGCCACCAGTGCCAGTGTCTGACCGATGGTGACGAGCAGGTTGCTCACGGCGGGCAGTTGCATGCCTAAGTAGAAATTGCCGATGAACTTGAAGATGAAGGTCGATGACACGAGGATGATGGAAACGACGACCACGTTGGTGAGGTCGCCCACCTCTTTGCTATCGACGTTGAGGAAAGCATAGAGGTCGGTGGTGTTTGCCAGTCCGACAGCCGTCAGCATCACGGGGATGATGATGACGGCGAGCATGATGAAGGTGGTGGAAACGGTTTCGCGGGCCTTGGCTGTGTCGTCGTGAGCGAGTTGGGCTGCCAGTTGGTTGCGCAGGCCGTTGCCGAGTCCGATGTCGAGGTTGTCTATCCAGATGAGCATCGAACTGATGGTGAGCCAGATGCCGTTTTTGTATTCTCCGAGGCAGTGGAGCGTGGCGGGGACGAGGAGTAGCATCACCAATCCCGACCATGCCTTGACGAGGAACGATGCGGCGATGTTCTTCCTCATCAGGGCGGTGCGTTGGTCGTTGCCCAACAACTTCTTGAATCGCTCCATCATGCTCTGGCTCACTTCAGTATGCTGGCGAGGGTGGCGATGATGGCTGCGAAGGAGCCTACGGAGGTGGCGATGCTCAACGTCTCCTGGATGGAGGTGTGGGTGATGGGCTTCGAGGGCACCACAATCTCGCAGCCAGGCATCGGCTTGGCGTTGTGTCCTTTCTTGGCCACCTTGCCGTTCATATATATAATGTATGTCTGGCGCTTCTTCGCCTTGTTGCCGTAACCGCCGGCTTGGTCGATGTAGTAACTGATGTTGCGGCCTTCCTCGTAGGCGACGGAGTTGGGGCGCATCACCTCGCCGCTGATCTTCACCGTACCGGTGTATTGCGGCACGATGATGCGGTCGCCTTCGCGCAGCACGATGTCCTCGTCGCCGCCGGGCGTGGCCATGGCCTTGTCAAGTTCGATACCCACGGGATAGGTGTCGCCCACCTCGTATTTCTGCAACTGCTGCGACTGGCTGATGTTGGCGAGGCTGGTGTTGCCGCTGCGGGCAATCTGCTCTTGCAGGTTCACCTCGGCTTGTTCGCGGGCTTTCTTCAGGGCTTCCACGGCGTTCAACCGCTCCTCCTGCGTGTAGCGGCGCTCCAAGCGGGCTCCCTTGGGGTAGGCGCGGTCGTTGAGGCCGCCAGCCATCTTCACCAGTTCGCTGATACGCATGTTCTTCGTCGAGATGGTA
>CAMKSZ010000071.1 GCA_946415525.1 uncultured Prevotellaceae bacterium
GACATACACAATCGAATAATGGCAAGAAAAACTTGTTTTACCCTCGCTTTATGCTTAGTATTTCAGTTATTGAACGCCCAAGTGCCCAAGCATGAAGTACGTGCAGTTTGGCTTACCACGCTCAACGGCCTCGACTGGCCCACAGCCAAAGCCACCACCCCCTCCTCCATCGAACGCCAACAACAGGAATTCAGGTCGATACTCGACCGTCTTCAACGGACGAACGTGAACACCGTACTGCTTCAGACCCGTATTCGCGCCACAACGCTCTACCCCTCCCAATACGAGCCCTTCGACCCCTGCCTGACCGGCACCGGCGGTCGCAATCCCGGTTACGACCCGCTACGTTTCGCCATCGACGAGTGCCACAAGCGCGGCATGGAGTTGCACGCGTGGGTAGTAGCCATCCCCGTAGGCAAATGGAACAACATTGGTTGCAAGCGCCTTCGCGACCGCATTCCCAACCTTTTGATGAAGAAAGAAGACGAAGGTTACATGAATCCCGAGAAGAGCCAAACCGCCGACTACATAGCAAAGATTTGCCGTGAGATAGTGGACAACTACGACGTCGATGGCATCCATCTCGACTATATTAGGTATCCAGAGAATTGGAAATACACAGTCAGTCGCCAACAAGGTAGAGAAAACATCACCCGGATAGTGAGGAAGATTCACCAGACGATAAAATCCGTGAAGCCTTGGGTAAAGTTAAGTTGCTCCCCTGTCGGCAAATACAGCGACCTAACCCGTTATTCGAGTCGTGGATGGAATGCCTACGAGACCGTGTGCCAAGACGCCCAAGGTTGGCTTCGTGAAGGTCTGATGGACCAACTCTACCCGATGATGTATTTCCGCGGCGACAATTTCTATCCTTTCGCCGTCGATTGGGCAGAGAACACCTACGGCCGCACCTTGGCCCCCGGCGTTGGCATCTGGTTGCTTTCACGCGGAGGCGAAGGCAGCAACTGGCCATTGATGGACATCACCCGCGAACTCAACGTTCTCCGTCACCTTGGCATGGGCCACACCTATTTCCGCAGCCGTTTCTTCACCGACAATGTGAAAGGCATCTATACCTACGTCGAGAAAGACTTCGACCTCTACCCCGCCCTCACCCCACCGATGACATGGGAGTCAGCCACTCCTCCCACCCGTCCCCAAGGCATGAGCCTCAAAAACGACAATGGTCGCTTGCAAATCCGCTGGTGGGGTGCCAGCGACCGCAGTGGCGGTCCCAACCTTATGTATAATGTATATGCCAGCACCACCACCCCAGTCAATGTTGGCGACGTCCGCAACCTTGTAGCCCATCACCTCACCACGTCGGGCATCACCATCAACGGCGACGACGGAGCCCACTATTATGCCGTGACCGCCATCGACCGCTTTGGCAATGAGAGTGCCCCCGTTCAGAGCGAGCGCATCTATCGTCCCACGGTGGAGTGGCTCCCCAACGACGGCCGTTTACTCCAGTTGCCCGACATCGACCCAACGCTCGACTGCGACTACTTGAGCATCACCAGCCTTGCCGGCAATGTGATGACCATCCGTCCCAAGACCGAGAAGACCATCAGCATCCGCATATTGCCCGATGGCGTCTATTCACTCAATTCAGTAGATCGCAAGAAGAAGACCCGCCGCATCGGACAATTCAGAGTGATAAGGAAACTGAAGATAGAGGAATAGTAAACCATTAAATAACGAAAGGGGCGACAGCACATTTTTCTGCTGTCGCCCCTTTTTGGTAAAAGTAAGTAGATCTGTACGGTTGAAAAGTGATTTTGTACGGACATGCATAAAGCAAGTCCCTACAGTTGCAACAGGCCCTTTGGCGTGTACAAAAATGTCGTAGTTACTTTATGCATGTCCGAAAACCTTTTAATCCTTTTGCTCCCCATCCAATCATACAGGTCGAAGTAAGTTCTGGTAATGAGCACCACCTTAGAGCCAAATTAGAATGGCAGGTCGTCGGCACTGTCGCCCATGGGAGCCCCATAAGGAGCGCCGCCCGGTTGTGCTGGCGGTATGGGCTGTCCCGGCTGCATGGGCTGTCCCGGTTGCATGGGTGCGGCCTGCGGAGCCCCCATAGGAGCAGCGGCAAAAGGAGGAGGAGTGGGAGCGCCAGGAACGGCGGCGACCTGTGAGACGGGCCTCACGTCGAAAGCCCGAATACTGTTGAACCAGCGTCCGTTGTATTCACGAGCGTCAATGTCGAAAGAAACATTCACGTCCTGGCCCACCTGTATGTTGAATCTCTGCAAACGATCCTCACCGAATACCGAGAACACCATCTTGCGTGAGAATTGTCCGTCGAGCGTTTCCAGCACAAACTCCTGCACTTTCCATTCTCCACGAGCCGAGACACCCGTTTTCACATCGAGTGCAGCGATAATCTTACCTTGTATTTCCATAAAATGCGATATTTTTAAATTAAAAGTTGTGACGTTAGAGGGTAAAAATCGAATGCGAAAGTACAAAATTAAGTGCAAACCAAGAAACTTTTGCCTCATTTTTTTGCTATATGATTTGATTTTTGTAATTTTGTGGTCATGAATGCGCACGGCTACCATTGTAGTCCCAAGCGATAATGCGCATCGACAGCATGAACATCAACAATTAAAATCAGATACTAATGAGATTTACCTTATCCAGCAGCACCCTGAGCAACAAACTGAACGTCCTGTCGAAAGTGATCATGAACAAGAACACGATGCCCATCCTTGAAGGCTTCCTCTTTGAAGTGACCGACAACCAGTTGACGCTCACCGCCTCCGACAGTGAGAATGTGATGAAGTCCACATGCCCCCTTAGCGAAAGTGATGGCAATGGAAAGTTTGTGGTCAGCAGCAGCACGATTCTCGATGCCGTCCGCGAACTCCCCGAGCAACCACTGACCTTTGAAGTGGACACCCTGGAATACACCGTAAAAGTGTACTACCAGAACGGCACCTACAATTTCACCGTTCAGAATGCCGACGAGTATCCACAGACGCAAGCCATGCCCACCGATGTGACTACCCTCATTTTCGACTCCGGCGTGTTGCTGTCGAACATCAGCCGCACCATTTTCGCCACCGCCACCGAGCAGTTGCGCCCCGTGATGAACGGCATTTACTTCGACATTCTTCCCGAGAGCACCGCCATTGTCGCCAGTGACGGCTGCAAGTTGGTTCGCAATCGGGTATTTACCGTCAAGAGTGATGTTCCCTCATCGTTTATCCTCCCCAAAAAGCCCGCGACCCTTCTGAAAAACGTATTGTCGAAAGATGGCGGCGACGTAGTCATCAAGTTCAACGACCGCAATGCCATGATTAGTTTTGCCGACGGAGTATTGATTTGCCGTCTTATCGAAGGCCGCTTCCCCAACTACAACTCCGTGATTCCCAAGGACAACCCCAACCACCTCCGCATCGACCGCAAGACCTTGATCAGTGCTTTGCGCCGTGTGATGCCCTTCGCCAGTGAAAGCAGCGAGTTGGTGAAGTTCAAGGTAGATGCCGGTCAAGTGGTCATTTCTTCAGAAGACATCGATTTCGCCACCAGTGCCCGTGAGAGTTTGATTTGCGAATACGACGGTGCCCCCATGGCCATTGGTTTCAAAGGCCCCGCCCTCTCTGAGATACTCAACAACATCGACAGTGAGGAAGTGGTGATAGAACTTGCCGACCCGAGTCGTGCCGGTGTGGTGGTTCCCGCCGTACAACCCGACCAAGAAGAAGTGCTTATGCTCATCATGCCCACCCTTCTCAACGACTAAAGTTTACTTGACGAATAGCAGATCATGAAACTGAACCTCCAAAGGCCCCTTGTCATCTTCGATTTAGAGACAACGGGGCTTGACCTTGTGAAAGACCGCATCATCCAGATTGCCTATATCAAGGTATATCCCGATGGCAAGGAAGAGCGTAACAACTACTTGGTGAACCCAGGCATTCAGATTCCCCCAGAGGTGACAGCCATCACGTCGATAACCAATGAGATGGTGATGGCAGAGCCACCCTTCAAATATTTTGCCAAACGGCTGAACGAACAATTTTCCGGTTGTGACTTTGCAGGATTCAACTCCAACCATTTCGACATCCCCATGCTGGCAGAGGAATTTCTCCGCGCCGGCATCGACTTCGACTTTTCGAAAAGCCGCCTGATTGACGTACAGACCATTTTCCACAAGATGGAGCCACGCAATCTCTCTGCCGCCTATCAATTTTATTGCGGGCGCAAGATTACCGACGATTTCAAGCCCCATTTGGCAGACAATGACACGGAAGCCACCTACCGTGTTCTTCAAGGCCAACTCGACATGTATAGTGCCGAGCGGCAACCCGACGAAGAGCGTCGCTTGGTCAACGACATGGACAAGTTGGCCGAACTTTCGCATACGAACGACAACGTAGATTTTGCCGGCCGCATCGTCTGGAAGCCAGTCCTCGACAGCCATGGAGAACCGGTGAAGGATGCGCAAGGCCTTGTCGTGAAGCAAGAAGTGTTCAATTTCGGCAAGTACAAGGGTCAGCCCGTAGTGGAAGTGCTCCATCGCGACCCCGGCTATTACAGTTGGATTCTCAATGGCGACTTCACCTACAACACCAAGCAAGTTCTCACCCGCATTCGCCTTCGCGAGTTCAACCAGCATTAACCCATCTCAAAAAGCAAGACAATCGAAAACCAAAACGATACGAGCATGAAAGCATCAGAACAGACAACGCAGCAAATTGAGCGCGCTCTTCGAAAAATCGGCCAGAAATTTCCCCCGACCGAGACACCGACGCTGCTCACCGACATCCATCTCAGGGTTTCGCAAGAAAGCGGCGAGATGCTTGCCTTTGACGACGACGACAATGAGATAACCCGCTGTGTGGTGGAGGAATGGATAGACAACAAGGACGACAATTTCTACGAGAATGTGACGTCCGTGCTTCGTCAGGTATTGAAACGCCAAAGCAAATCCATTGATTCCTTAGGTCTTCTGAAACCTTTCAGCATTGTGCTGGAAGACGATGAGAAGGAGAGCATTGCCGAACTTTACATAGCCGACGGCGACACCATCATCATCAACAACGAACTGATGGAAGGTTTGGACAAAGACCTTGACAATTTCTTCGAGAACTTGATGAAAGACATCTGAATTTGGCGAAAAATGTCATAAAACAAGGGAGCCGGCCTTTAGACCTGCTCCCTTGTTTTTCGTTATCAAAGTTTTATTTTCTTCACCACTCCATGACTCTCGTTGCTCATTCTGTCGAGAGCGGTGACGACATACACCGTCTTGTTTTTACCGTCCGTGTAAGGCAACTTATAATAAGTTTTCGTTGTGACAGAAACGATTTTTGAAGGGTCAGCGAGATTTACTTTCTCGTCGTGGTTGAATTTATAGATTACATATTTCACAGCCTTGTCCTTCCAACTCTTCCCCTTTGGCTCTTGCCAGATGAGCATATAGCCATCGTCGGTCATCACCGTGCTCACCTTTTTTGGATTCTTCGGTGCCTTCCCGTCGATGAAAGGCATGAGCGGTTGCAAAGCCTTGTATTTCCAATAATAAGTACGCAAATAATTAGCATAGTTTCCCACATTGTCCACAGCCGCCTTCGCATACCACAGGACAGTGCCATTGACATTCGGCATCTGTTTGTGAAGACGGAATTTCGCCGCCATTTGGTGCGAGTTGGGATTGTCGGGGTCACTATATTTCACCGTACGCTCCACATCCTCGCCGATAAACAGAGGGCGCTTGCCACAATGATTGTTCCACCATCCTATGAGAGTCTTATAGTCCGCAGCCTTGTTGCCTATTTCCCAATAGAGTTGCGGCACACAGTAGTCCACCCATCCATTGTTCACCCACAGCAAGACATCAGCATAGAGGTCATCATAGTTTTGCGTTCCGGAAGTGGCACTTCCCACCCTTGGGTCACTCTTGCTATTGCGGTAAATTCCAAAGGGCGAAACGCCGAATTTCACCCAAGGCTTTCTGTCGTGAATGGTTTTATGCAACTGTTTGACAAACACGTTGACATTGTCACGCCGCCAGTCAGCCTTGTTGGAGAAGCCATTTTTATAGCGTGCAAACTGACGGTCGTCATTGATGACAGCCCCAGCGGCAGGATAGGGATAGAAATAGTCGTCGATGTGCAATCCGTCGATGTCATACCTTGTCACGATATCATCGACCACCTTACAAATATAGTCCTTCGCCTCGGGAATGCCCGGATTCAGCAATAGCAAGCCATCATATTCGAAGATGAGGTCAGGCCTTTTCGAAGCGATGTGGTTGGGAGCAAGAACGCTTGTCGTCTTTGTCCTCGCACGGTAAGGGTTGATCCAAGCATGCAATTCCATCCCCCTTTTGTGACACTCGTCAATCATCCACTGCAAAGGATCCCAATAAGGGCTTGGCGCCACCCCTTGTTGCCCTGTCAGGAACCTGCTCCAAGGCTCCAACTTGCTTGGATAGAGCGCGTCGCACTCAGGCCTCACCTGGAAGATGATGGCATTGACACCATCCTTCCACAGTTCATCCAACTGGTAAGAAAGCGTCTTTTTTATTTCGTTGGTTGACATGCCCATAAACTGTCCGTTGACCGTTTGAATCCACGCCCCCCTAAACTCCCTCTTTGCCGGCGAAGAAGTCGATTGCACCGACTCGGTAGAGGCGCACCCAGTGAAGAGCGCCGTTGCGACCAAAGCCGAAACGAGCAATACTGTCATTCTTTTCATTATCCTATCCAAAATTAAATGGTAAAAGACATTTTAAAAAAGAGGGTTTCCTTCAATGGGAAGCCCTCTTTATATTGCAATTAATCAACTATCAGAAGAAGAGGTATCTGTTGTCCTTCACGTCAGCATTGAGGAACAATTCCTGGAATGCCGAGCGTGAGATGCTCTGCATATTTTGCTGAGCAGCCCTTGCCTCATAGTCCTTAGCGTCGAACTTACCATCGAGTGTGCGACGGTCGTTGACTTTGAAGACATATACGCCACCGTAGCCCTTGACAGGGTGAGTGCAGAACTGTCCCTTCGGAGTAGCGGCGACAGCACCACTAAGAGCAGGCTCCTGCGACTGCACAGCACCGACGAAAGTGGGAGCAGCGAGTGTGATTTGATTGATGGAGTCAGTCTTGACAATCTTGTTGTCGGCCTTGACAGCATCAGCAATGCTCTTCACGCCCTGAAGTTTAGCAATGATTTTCTCAGCCTTCTTATCGCGCAACACCTCCTGCTGCAGGTAGTTCTTCACATCCTCGTTATCCATTGCCATGTATCCCTTCGGATAGATGTCGGTCAATCCCATGACAAGGATTTCGTCGCGGTTGGCACCCACGGTCATCACCTCAGAGACATCGCCCTTCTTAGCCTCGAACACCCACTTGAGTGCATCGCGTGAGTTGCCGATACCCTGGATTTGTCCCTGTGAAGTCAGCACGTTCTTGGCGTCGAGCACCTGATAGCCAGCCTTGGCGGCATCCTTGGTGATGGCATCGATAGTCTGGTGACCAGCAACGAACTGCTTGAACTTGTCGCTGATGGCGTGAGAAGTCTCGTCGGAGAATGTGATGTCGCGCTTGACGACAGCCACGTCGTATTTCTGCACCATGGCCTTGCGGTCGGTCACTTGAAGGATAAGGTTGCCCTGAGCCATCGGGATAATCTTCACCTCGTTGGTAGCCAAAGTGTTGATGTCGTTGAAGATGGTCTGGTTGTCCTTAGTCATATTGGAAGCCCTCTCGTACTGGGAAGTAGTGAGCCACACTTTCTCGCCACCTTGTCCGTACTTTTTGGCAATAGCCTCGAAGTCGCCACCAGCCTTCACGGCATTGAAGACGCTGTCGGCCTTCACCTTTGTATCGACAGCAATCGTACGATATTGGATGGAGTCGGGAAGCATGTTCTTTCCGATGAGTTTGATGACATTGTAAGTGTTGTCGAACTTGCTTTCCACCGGTCCCATCACGGCACCCACAGACATGGAGTCGAGGCGAGTGGAGATATCGGAAGTGAAAGCATTCTTGGTGACAGGCACGCCAAGGTAAGCGATGTTGGAACGACCCTCACGCACCACCTTTTCGGGTTCGACACCATCCTTGAACTGCTGAGCGCATTTCTCCATGGCCTTGTAGAGAGCGGTGCGGTCGGCCTGAGAAGCCTCTTTCTTCACCAGGATATACTTGATGGAGCGGATTTCCTCAGGAATCTTGAACATTTCCTTCTTCTCCTCATACTTGCTCTTCAAGTCGCTTTCCGACACCTGAACATCCTTGTCGTTGATGGCCTTGTAGTCAACATAAGCCAACTCGATATCACTCTCCTGCTTCTCAGCATCGAACAAGAACTTGGCCTCGACGGGATTGGAGAGAGAAGCGGAAGCCAGCAGAGCCTGATATTTCTGAGCCAGAAGTTGTTGGCGCAACTGCTTCACCTTGAAGGCGAGATATTTATAGACTTTCTCGTAATACTCAGCAGCCTGCGGCGAAGTGTTGCGATTGGTATTGTAGTTGTTGATGAACTCGTTGTACATGTTGATGTCAAACCTTCCAGTCTGCTGGTTGACCATGCCAGTGACGTTTGCCACCTCCATCAGCACCTGGTTGGTACCCTGAACCATCACGTTCTTCACTTCCTCGGTCGTCACGGCGAGACCGAGTTTATCTGCTTCATTCTCGATAATCTTGGACTGGACATAATTCTGCCAAGCCATGTTTCTGATTTGGTCCTCATCGGCCTGCGGAGCCCCAATCTTGGTGCATTCCACAAATTCATTGAGGTAGTTTTGATAATCCTCGATACCGATTTTTTCACCCAAGACCTCGCCGACGCGAGTGCTCCTCATTCTTCCCGTGGTTTCACAGGAACGGAACATATCGCCAGCAATGAATCCAAAGAGGCCCAGACCGATGATGATGATCAAGAAAGTGCCTCTGCTTCTAATTTTACCTAATGCTGCCATTACTTTTTTTAGTTATTTTTATTTTGTTGTATTTTCTCTATTAATATCATGCTCCGGAGGCCATTTTTAGGATATGTAAGCCATACATATTCCGGTTGCGTCCAAAAAAGCGTACAAAATTACTAAGAAATTGGGAGAAAGGCGAATTTTTATGATGAAAATTGAATCATTGCCCCACAATTAATTTCACCAATTCGATTTTTGTCATTGTATTTTTAATAATTTTGAATTGGAACTGGTCAATTTTGACTATTTCGTTGAGTTTTGGGAAACTCTGGTAATAGTGCAAGATGAGTCCTCCGACAGTCATGTAATCATCGCTTTCTGGTAGTTGGAGGTCGAACATCTCATTGACTTTGTCGATTTCGAGTCTTGCGGAAAGTAAATACTCATTTTCCGCCACCTTTTTGGCAATATAGTTTGAGTTGTCGTGCTCATCCTCGATATCACCGAAAATCTCCTCCACGATATCCTCCAGAGAAACGATGCCACTTGTTCCTCCGAACTCATCGACGACGACCCCGAGGCTTTTTTTCTGTTGGAGAAAGATTTGCATCATCTTTCGCGCAGACATGGTCTCAGGCACGAAGGGCATGTTTCTCAGTTCCGTTCTCCAATCCTCCGGTTTGCGGAACATTTCCGAAGAATGGATATACCCCACGATATGGTCGATATCGTCACGATACACGATGATTTTTGAATGTCCACTTTCGATGAATTTTTGGTTGAGTTCCGCCGCGCTGCATTGCTCCGACACCGCCTCTATTTCCGTTCTCGGCACCATGCAGTCCCTCACTTTGATTTCAGAGAAGTCGAGAGCGTTTTGGAAGATTTTCACCTCCTCGTTGATAGACTTTTCGTCCTTGGCATTATCGATGCTTGACTGCACGAGATAGTCGAGGTCCACCTTAGAGAACAATTCATCGTCCTTAGCCTTATCCATTTTAATGCCAACACACCTCAGCAGCATTTTCGACAAGAACGTGGAAAATTTCGCCACAGGCCAAAGCACGACATAGCAGATGAATGCCGGCAACGAGAAAAAGGAAAGGAGTTTGTTGGGCAAGTTCTTAAAGAGCGTCTTAGGCAGGAACTCCCCTGTAAACAATACGATAACGGTGGAGAGGATGGTGTCAGCCGGCACAGTGAACGCCGGTGAATACCCTTTGAAGATGGTTTCGTTGAAGAATTTGGCGATGAGAATGCCATACACGACCAGGGCGATATTGTTGCCCACAAGCATCGTGCTGACGAAGTGGTTTGGGTTCTTGTAGAAAACCGACAGGAACTTCTGCGTAAGTCCATTTTTGTCCTTGTCCATCTCAGCCAACATTCTGTTACTGGACACGAATGCTATTTCCATGCCTGAAAAGAAAGCAGAGAAGAGCATGGTGACAAGAATTCCTATGATTAGTGGCAAGTTCATCATCAGTTGTTGTGTATTCTTCTTGGATGCTTAGGCTGGCGCCCCCAGTGGTTTGTAGAGTCGTTGTTTTGGGTTTGATTGTTGTCAGACTGTCCGATGTCCTTTTTGTCAAAATAACCCTTGGTCATCTTGACAGAATATTTGGTCATATATTCATCGCTTCTGAAACGGTTGCCCTGCAGTTCCTTGTCCTCGGTGATAAGATGCGAGAATTTGTTGGAATAGAATTCATGCTGCCTTTCATCCCAAAACAGTTCCTCGCTGCTGAACTTCAATCCCTTTTTGGTAAGGATTCTAACCCTTCCGTGCAATTCCCACAGCCTTCTCATATCGTAGTAGTAAGCCGTGTCGCATTGAATGTACGCCTGCACATGCTTTGCCAAGTCAAACTGTTCGAGGAAAAGCCCTTTATGGAAGATCCACCTTGAAGGGTTTCTATTTTGGTTTATTTCCCATTTTTCCGCCACGATGCGATACTTGATGACCCCCGAGTCGGAAATCATCGTATTGACCCCATATGTCACCATTGTAGCCACAGAGTCCTTTGGATTGACGGCAGGAGCAAGATGCTCCCTCTCTTCAGAGCAAGCAGCGAAAGTAGCGACGGCCAGCAAGACAAAAGCCAAAACAGGAAAGTCTCTCATTCGTTGAATGTCACTCCACTTTCCATTTCATGAACCACCTCTCATTGAATGTGATTCCCACATTGATGCGGAACGTGTTCTCCTTGAGCAAGTTCGACGCATCCATTCTCACCCATTGCCCGCTGATATTCAGCACCGAACGGTTGTTCCAGACATTGACCAACGGAATACCGAATCCAGCGGTCACGCTGATTTCTTTCGGTCCGTCCTGCCCATTTATATTTAAATAAGGTGTAGTATAGGAAGCACCCGCCCTGAAGCGCAATCTATCGAAGAACCTTCTCGACATTTGATTTTTGCAATACTCCCCACCCAAAGACACCCTATGTCTGTCCTTGAAATAATGCTCCTTGACGGTATAAGAAGGTTTGTCGTTCACCACAGAATACTCCGGGAACCCCACCTTAGACCATTGTTGCAACTGGTAGTCCGCCCCGATTTTCAACTTATTGTTGAAATTGAACATCAAGCCACCCCCCATTGACGTAGGCAGTTCCAAGCCATTTTTCACTTCATACGAAGTAGTGTCAGACACAGAAGTTTGTGAATTTCTCGAGATGACCTTGCATTCAGGATTGGCAGAGAGTTTGTGTCCCAATCCATAAGTGAATCCGATGGTCATATTGCTGGTTTTAGAGAACGGCACAGAGATTTGTGCTCCGGCATCCAATTTATAGTTGGTGATGCTAACGGAGTAATATTTCGAGAGCGTGTTAACATGGGTGTCGCTATAACTATTGACAATCGACTTGTCGTATTCTCCCCAAAGGTAAGCGCCATTAACACCCAATGAGAAGCCCTTAAACAGTTGCCATCCCACTCCAAGGTAAGCCTGCCTTATGCCACCGCTGCCATTGTATGTGTTGGTGTACGTAGTAGAAGCAGCGTCGCCAATGTCATGTTTAAAAGAATAGTTATAGCCCACATTTGAGAAAGGAACAAGGCCAAAACTGACGCCCACATGTTTGAACGCCCTGAAAGCAGCCACGGCATAGTCGAAATTCGCCGTTTTCGCATTCAGCCGTTTTCCATTTTCCGAGAAATTGGTCAACTGTCCCGACATGCCCACATCGAAGATGAATGTAAGCGAGTCGATAGAAGAGTAAGACGCCGGGTTGAGGATATTGACCTGTTTTCCATCCCTGTATCCATAGCCCACTCCACCCATTCCTTTGTTGAACCCATTGGTCTGTTCGGCCAGTGAGCCAAGTCCATATTGGCTATATGGAGAACTGGTGCCACTTTGAGCGGCAGCACCAATAACAAAGACCATTAGCGAGGCGGTCGTCAATAATTTTTTCATGTCAATTGCAATAGTAATCACAGCCCTGTCCTCCGTCATTTCCACGCGTTGTCAGGGTCTGTTTAGAAAACTTGGTGCAAAGGTGGCATTTTTTTTTGGAATATGCAAACACATACGGCGATAAGCCGTTAAAAAACCAAAAGTTTAGAAATATTTCACATGATTTGCCGTTTCCGCTGCCCTCGTTGTGCTATCCCGCCTTGTAATATCGGTTGGCAACATTCTCGATGGCGTGCAGATTAGGGACAAGTTTTCCCTTGCCATCTTGACTAATGAGCATATTAAGGTCATAAAAGTCGCAATAATTGCACAAAGAGGGGTCGTCGATGACATTTGCCATGATTTCCGGTTGCACAGCGAGTTTTGCATTATCGGGATAAAGATCCCTATTCTTGATGTAATTCCAAATAAGATTTGTGAGGTCGCCCATATAGGCACTCATATCATTGAATATTTTCATTTTCAATCAATTTTAGTCCAACATAGTATTGAACGGCGATGGATTTCATTTATAAAAAAAACTTCATCATCGGTCCGTACAATTTATATGACGTAAAAAGAACGATTTTGTTATATCTGATGGGTGCTTTTTTTATTTTTTTTACATTTTTTATTATCAGAAGAAATTTTGAAAAAAG
>CAMKSZ010000072.1 GCA_946415525.1 uncultured Prevotellaceae bacterium
AAGAACGGCGAGTCGTTGATGGTGAAAAGCATGCTCATGGTAGGCTCGTCGATGGAGATGGGCGGCAGTGGTTCGGGATTCTCGAAGTCGCAGATGGTGTCGCCAATCTCGAAATTCTCCAGTCCGATGATGGCGCAGATGTCGCCGCTCCCCACTTGGTGAGTGCGCACATGCCCCATGCCCTCGAAGGTATGCAGTTCCTTGATTTTTGTCTTCTCCTTGGTGCCGTCGCGGTGGGCGATGGTGATGTTCATGCCCTCGGTGAGCGTGCCACGGTGCACCCTGCCGACGGCGATACGCCCGGTGTAGTTGGAATAGTCGAGCGAAGTGATGAGCATCTGCGGCGTTCCCTCGATGACTTCAGGAGCCGGTATCACCTCCACGATTTTATCAAGCAAGTAAGTGATGTCGCTGGTCGGCGTGTTGTAGTCCTCCCCCATCCATCCGTTTTTGGCGCTGCCATAGACCACAGGGAAGTCCAACTGGTCCTCGGTGGCATTGAGGGCGAACATGAGGTCGAAGACCATCTCATAGACCTCCTCGGGGCGGCAATTAGGCTTATCCACCTTGTTGACCACGACGATGGGCTTGAGGCCTATTTCCAGTGCTTTCTGCAAGACGAACCTCGTCTGCGGCATTGGCCCCTCGAAGGCATCGACGAGCAGCAGGCAACCGTCGGCCATGTTGAGGACACGCTCCACCTCACCACCGAAATCAGAGTGGCCCGGAGTGTCGATAATGTTAATTTTCACACCTTTGTAGTTGATGGAAACATTTTTGGAAAGGATGGTGATGCCCCTTTCCCTTTCCAGGTCGTTGCTATCGAGCACTTGGTTGCCGATTTCCTTCCCCTCTCGGAAGAGATTTCCGGCGAGCATCATCTTGTCGACGAGTGTAGTCTTCCCATGGTCGACATGGGCTATGATGGCGATGTTTCTGATGTCTTGCATTTTATTTACCTTAAAAAATTACGTCGTTGCCGTTCCCGCCCTATTCGGAAGCCACGAGAGAGGCACGTTAGGGCATGGAATCGGAAAACCGACTGCAAAATTACGAATAATCGGTGTAACAAAAGAATAAAAATGGAATATTGCACAAAAATGAGAATAAAAAAAAGGAAAAAGTTTGCCATGTGGCAAAAAATGATTAATTTTGCAGCCGCATTTGATGCAACGTATTTATTTAATCCATTTAACACCAACAAGATGTATTTAGACAAGGCAAAAAAAGAAGAGATCTTTGGAAAATACGGAAAGTCCAACTCTGATACTGGTTCTCCCGAGAGCCAGATAGCATTGTTCTCCTACCGTATATCCCATTTGACGGAACATTTGAAGAAGAACCGTAAAGATTATACTACCGCACGGTCGCTGACCCAGTTGGTAGGAAAACGCCGCGCCCTGCTCAACTACCTCTACGACCGCGACATCGAGCGCTATCGTAGCATCATCAAGGCCCTCGGCCTCCGCCGATAATCGAGCATCAGGGCAAAAGATCTTGGCTCCACACAGGCACAGCGTGCCGTGTGGAGTTTTTTTGTGTGTCATTCCATCACTTCCGCAAGCGGTATCATGACGAAATCGCGCTGCTGCATCAGCGGATGCGGAATTTTCAGGTCGGGATAGTCGATGTGAATGTCGTCGTAGAGCAGGATGTCGATGTCGATGACACGGTCGTGGTAGGTTCCGTCGTGGGATTTCCGCGTCCTCCCCATGGCGCGCTCAATGTCCTGCGTAGCCGCCAGCAATCGTCGTGGCGTGAGATGTGTCCGACAAGTCACGACAGCATTGACGAAGGAGTTGTCGGACACGAATCCCCAAGGCTCCGAAACGTGAAAAGCCGATTGGCGCTCTACGCGTCCAATCAGCCTTTCTATTCTCCGTATGGCCTCGGCGATGTTGCCCGACTTGTCGCCCAAGTTGGACCCGAGCCCCAGATAGACGATATGCGCCCTTTCAGTCATCGAGGATGAGCATGGCGTCGCCATAGCATCCGAAGCGGTAGCCATTGTCGAGCGCCTTCTGATAAGCCTCCATCACCAAGTCGTAGCCACCGAAGGCACATGCCGACATGAGCAGAGTGGAGAGCGGGTGATAGAAATTGCAAATCATCGAGTCCGCCAAGTTGAACTCGTATGGAGGGAAGATGAACTTGTTGGTCCATCCCTCGTATTCCTTCAGTTGTCCGTCGGTGCCCACTGCCGTTTCCGTCGCCTTGATGACGCTGGTGCCTACGGCACAGACGTGCTTGCCGTTAGCCTTGGCAGCATTGACTGCTTCGCAAGCCTCTTTCTCGACAAACATCTGCTCCGAGTCCATCTTGTGCTTGGTGAGGTCCTCCACCTCGATGTTGTGGAAACTGCCCAAGGCACAGTGCAAGGTGATGTATGCGAACTCGATGCCCTTGATTTCCATTCGTTTCAGGAGTTCCCTGCTGAAATGCAGTCCCGAAGCAGGAGCGGTGACCGCCCCCTCGTTTTTAGCAAAGATGCACTGGAAATCCTCCATGTCCTCGGGTGTCACGGGGCGGTCCTTCACCTTGACGATGCGTTTCTTTGTCGGGTCATGCTCATCGACGACCTCCTGTTCCGACTCATGGTCGATGATATAGTGCGGCAGTGGAGCCGACCCAAGCGCATAAAGTTCCTTCTTGAACTTGTCGTGCGGGCAGTCGTAAAGGAACCTTAGCGTGCGTCCGCGACTGGTGGTGTTGTCGATGACCTCAGCCACCATTGTCCCGCTGTCATCGAAGAACAATTTGTTGCCGATGCGAATCTTTCGTGCCGGTTCCACCAAGACATCCCAAAGTCGGAGGCTCTCGTTGAGTTCGCGCAAGAGGAACACCTCGATTTTGGCATCGGTTTTCTCCTTGGTGCCATAGAGTCTTGCCGGGAAGACCTTAGTATCGTTGAAGACAAACACGTCGCCCTCGTCGAAATACTCGATGAGATGGCGGAACTCGATGAACTCCGGCGTACCGTCCTCCTTCAAGATAGGCTCACCGTTTTCATCCGTGCGATACATGTCGATACGGTTCGACTTCCTGTGAACGACCATCATCCGACATTCGTCACGATGGAAAGTCGGATACAATGCGATTTGCTCCTCAGGGAGTTTGAACTTGAACTGTGATAACTTCATATTTTTTGTCTCCTAAAATGAAACATTTATTTCTCTAAAACCTGGCTGTCGAGCCACTGTGGGAAGTCGTCGAGGGTGATGCTGTCCTCCACCCGATATTCGCCCACCCTCGTCCGCCGCAGCGAAGTGAGGAAGGCTCCACTCCCCAAGGCCGCCCCGATGTCGCGTGCGAGCGCCCTAATATAGGTGCCCTTGCCGCAAACCACCCTGATGGCCATTGTCATGTTGTCGCTGTCGAACTCCAGCAACTCTATTTCGTCGATTCGCACGGGCTTCGCCTTCAGTTCCACGTCGCGCCCTTTGCGCATCAGCGTGTAGGCACGCTTCCCGTCCACCTTACAGGCAGAAAACTCTGGCGGCACCTGCATGATGTCGCCCACGAACGCTGTCAGCGTCTGCTCTACCAGTTGACGGGTGATGTGCCGTGTGGGGAAAGTGAAATTGACGGTATGCTCCCTGTCGTAACTCGCCGTGGTGGCACCCAGTTTCATGGTCGCCACATATTCCTTGGTGTGCGCCTGCAACTGGTCGATTTGCTTGGTCGCCTTGCCGGTGCATAGCAGCAACACGCCCGTAGCCAATGGGTCGAGCGTTCCCGCATGGCCCATTTTCACCCTTTTCACCTTCATTTTTCTCGAGACGAGGAACCTGATGTGCGCCAAGGCCCCGAAACTCGACATCCGGTAGGGTTTGTCGATACTGATGATGACCCCTTCGTTGAAATTCATAAATCAGATGAAACTCCCGATGATGGTCAAGACGCCCACGATGGCGCAATAGATGGCGAAATAGACGAGTTTTCCCTTCTTGACGATGTTGACCATCCACTTGCACGCCAGGCATCCCGCCACGAAAGCGGCAACGAATCCCACTGCCAGGGCAGTTAGCGAGATGTCGCCCACGGCAGCCTCCGCCCCACCCTTTGCGGCCTTCACCACATCAAGCAGCGCCTCTCCCAAGATGGGAGGAATGACCATGAGGAAGGAGAACTGTGCAAGTTTTTCCTTCTTATTGCCCAGCAGCAGTCCGGTGGCGATGGTGCTGCCCGACCTCGAAAGACCCGGCATGACGGCGGCAGCCTGTGCCAGTCCGATGATGAACGCGTCGCGCACGCTGATTTCCTCCTTCTGTCGAGGCTTGGCATAATAAGAGAAAGCCAACAAGGATGCCGTGACCAAGAGCATGCATCCCACGATGAACAGACCAGAGCCAAAGACCTCTTCGACATAGTCCTTGAAGAAGACGCCCACGATGCCCACGGGAATCATCGACACGATGATGTTGAGTACATATCGGGTCTCGTCGTTCATCTTCATCTTGAACAATCCGTTGAAAATCCAGACGACCTCCTTCCAGAGGATGACGAGGGTGCTCAGCACGGTGGCCACATGAACAGCCACGGTGAAAGTGAGGTTCTCCTCTCCATCAACGCCGAAGAGATATGCTCCAATGGCCAGATGCCCACTGCTGGACACAGGCAAATACTCGGTAAGCCCTTGAATGATACCGAGCAAAAGTGCTTGCAGTTCGTTCATTTCCCTACGATTTCCTTTCCTTGCTTAGACGGTTTATTGACGTTGCCCGACTGTCCCCTGTCCTTTGGCCTGTAGGCCACGGCGCAAACCATGGAGACAAATCCAAGGAAGCACACGACCGGTGCCACCTTGATGCGCATGGGGCTGAAAATGTTGGGATTGAAGGCCTCGCCATTGGAACCAGCCCCACTCATGAGGATGAAGCCGAGAACCACTACCACCATGCTGAAGCCCAGCAGGATGAAATTGGCGCGTCCGAATGCAAAATTTCTTTTATCCATTGGTATGATCAAATTGAAAAAGTCATGTTTAGATGTTGTAAAGTTCGCCAGCCTTCATCTTCAAGAACCTGTTGACCGACATCCAAGAGCAGATGGTGGTGATGATGATGCCGAAGAGGAGCACCGTCGCCCCGGTGATGATGAGCACTTCCTTGGTGATGACCTCCATCACGTCGGGCTGGTATTGGTAGAGCATATAGATGCCCGCCGCGAGGACGGCGCATGCGATGATGCCCGCTATCAGTCCGAGTACGACCGCCTGCCTGAGGAACGGCTTCCGGATGAAGCCCCACGACGCCCCCACCAGTTTCATGGTGTGGATGTTGAACCTTCTGGAATAGATGCCCAATTTCACCGTGTTGTTGATGAGCACCACCGAGACGATGAGCAAGAGAGCCGCAAGGACAAGCAGCACGAGGCTGATTTTGCGCAGCGTATTGTTGATACTATCGACCAAATCCTCGGGATACCTGATTTCCGTCACGGTAGGCAGTTTGGTCAACTCCTCCGATATCAACTTGAGCGAATCGGAGTTGGCATAGCCCGCATTGAGTTGAAATTCGACAGAAGGCAAGTAGGGGTTGGTGCCAGCAAACTCCGAGGGGTCTGCCCCGAGTTGTTTTTTCTGGTCTTCGAGCACCTGCTCCTTACTAATATAATTCAAGGAATTGATATAAGGTTTCGCACCAAGATTGTCGCAAAACTGCTTTGCCTCGGTTTCGGTGATGTCCTCGCTCAGCAACATGGTGACGGTAAGTTTCTCCTTCACATAGGAAGAAAGGTTTCGTGCCGTGAATACCGTGAACACCACCATACCCAAAAGAATCAGCACCATTGACGTGCTGATGCACAACGTAAAGACCTGCAAACCTTGCCGGTTGCGGGTTCTATTCTTAGTTTTTCCCATTATTATGATTGCAAAATGCCAATAATCGGTGCAAAATTACTAAAAAATCCTTGGCGCGGCAACACTTTAACGACTATTAACGCAAAGTGGCGAAAAAATTTATTACCTTTGCGTTCAAAGTTATGAGCACCATCATCTATCCATCCCCCATCTTCGGCCCCGTGCATAGCCGTCGGTTGGGATTGTCGTTAGGCATCAACCTGATGCCTAACGATGGCAAGATATGCACATTCGATTGCGTTTACTGCGAATGCGGGTTCAACGGCACCCACCGTCCCCGTCAGCGCCGCCCCACGCGCGAAGAAGTGTCGTCGCGGCTGCGCGAGACGCTGGAGCGTATGAGAGCCGACGGCCAATGCCCCGACGTGCTGACCTTCGCCGGCAACGGCGAGCCCACCGCCCATCCCGACTTCGCCGCCATCATCGGCGACACCCTCCTCCTTCGCGACGAACTCGCCCCATCCGCCAAGGTGTCGGTGTTAAGCAACTCGACCATGCTCCACAAGGAGGAAGTCAGGGCCGCCCTCTCCCGCATCGACAACAACATACTGAAACTCGACACGGTGGACATAGACTACATCCGCCAAGTGGACCGCCCCACCGGCGCCTACGACGTGGAGCGCATCATCGGTTGGATGGAGCAATTCCACGGCCACGTGGTGGTGCAGACCATGTTCATGACAGGCAGCACCCACGGCTTCGATGTCGATAACACCGGCGACGCCTACGTCCGCCCGTGGATAGCCGCCCTTCAGCGCATCCGCCCTCGCGAGGTGATGATCTACACCATCGACCGCGAGACCCCCGACCACGACCTACGAAAAGCCCCACGCGAGGTGCTCGACCGCATCTGCCAAGAAGTAGAGGCAGCCGGCATCAAGTGCAGCGCATCTTATTAACATACCCTTATTCACCGACACATCAAGCCCATGATAGAACAACTGACAGCGGACAGCATTCGCATCGACTACACCCCCCGCATCAACTACGCCACCGTCGTCTGCGGTGACAAGTGCATCAACAACGTGCAACTGCAAAACAACGACGACACCGACTGGCACGACGTGACCGTCACCATCGAAGGCGAGTTTCTCACCACCGCCGAAAGTCGGCTCGACCTCATCCTACAAGGCCAAACCGTCGAAGTAGGCGGACTGAACATCATCCCCGACATCGACAAGTTGCGCACCATCACCGAAGGCACCGACACCCTCTTCTCGCTGTCGGTGAAAATCGGCGACGCGACAGTCTATCAGCACAACTATCCCGTGCGCCTGATGGCCTTCGACCAATGGCCCGGCATCAACTACAAGCCCGAACTGCTGACCACCTTCGTCACGCCCAACGCCTCGAGCCTTGCCCAGATACGGCTCAACACCGCCCGCATCCTCGAACAACTCACGGGTTCATCGGCGCTGAACGACTACCAGACCAAGGACCCCAACCGCGTGCGCAAGATGATGGCCGCCGTCTATGAAGCCCTTCACGACGAAGGCATCGTCTATATCACCCCACCCGCCAGTTTTGAGAACACCGGCCAGCGCATCCGCATGGCCGACCAACTGCTCAGCCAGAAGCAAGGCACCTGCGCCGACCTTACCATCCTGATGGCCTCCTGCCTTGAGAGCATAGGTCTCCATCCCATACTCTTTGTCATCAAGGGGCACATGTTCGTGGGCTGCTGGTTGGAAGAAAAGCATTATCCCCACCAGTTCTGCGACGACGTCAGTTTCATCTCCAAATCGATAGCCGACGGCGTCAGCGAGATTGCCGTGGTCGAGGCGACCATGTTGACACAGCGCAACGCCACCTTCGAGATGGCCGTGAAGGCAGCAGAAGACCATATCCACCTCAGGCCCAACGACTTCATCCAAGCCGTCGATGTCAACACCTGCCGCCATTTCGGCATCCGTCCGCTGCCCACCACCAGCGAGGAGGCCCAAGCCCTCGTCGGCGCCGACAACGGCAGTGCCTCCGGCGAAGTGAAAGAGGTGCGCCACTACGACATCCAACAAGAGGGAGGCCGCCAGGTGACCCGCCAGCAAATCTGGGAGCGCAAGTTGCTTGACTTCTCTCTGCGCAACAACCTGCTCAACATGCGCCTCGGCAAGAACTTGATACCCTTCGTCTCCTACGACATCAACCAACTGGAAGACAAGTTGCAAGAGAAGAACGACTTCAAGATACAGCCCTTCCCCATTGAAGGCGGCATCTCTCCCGACTCCGACGGCATCTACCATTCTCAGGCCTACCGCGACAAACTGAGCGAAATCGTGCTAAAAGGCATAAAAGGCGGCGTGATGTATTCCTATTTGAAAGAGAGCGAACTTGCCACCTCTCTCAAGGGGCTCTTCCGCGCCTCTCGCACCGCCTTGGAGGAAAACGGAGCCAACACGCTGTTCCTGGTCTTCGGCTTGCTGAAATGGTATGAGACCGACGTGAGCATCAAGCCCCGTTACGCCCCGCTTATCCTCGTCCCCGTGGATATCGTCAGGAGAAGCGGCAACAACTACGTGCTCCGCCTTCGCGAAGAGGAAACCACCTTCAACACGACACTCATCGAGATGATGAAACAACAATACGAAATCAACCTGAGCGGTGTCGTGCCGCTCCCACTCGACGATGCCGGCATCGACGTGTGCAAGGTCTTCGCCATTGTCCGCAGCATCATCAAGGACAAGGCCCGGTGGGACGTCATCGAAGAAAACGTCCTCAGCCTCTACTCCTTCAGCAAGTTCGTCATGTGGAACGACATCCACAACAATGCCGACAAGTTGCGCGAGAATCCCGTCGTGGCCAGCCTTCTCCAGAATCGCCTTGTAGAACTGCCCGCCAATACGAGCATCGACGTGCGCGGGCTCGACCACACCATGTTCCCCGGCGAATATGCCATCCCCGTCGATGTCGATTCCTCGCAGTTGGAGGCCGTCATCGAGTCGGGCGAAGGGCGTAGTTTCATCCTCCACGGTCCTCCCGGCACCGGCAAGAGCCAGACCATCACCAACATGATTTCCAACGCCCTCTTCCACGGCCGCCGCGTGCTGTTTGTTGCCGAGAAGATGGCCGCCCTCGAGGTGGTGCAGAAACGACTGGCGAAAATCGGCCTCGACCCCTTCTGTTTGGAGATGCACTCCAACAAGATGACCAAGAGCCACCTGCTGCAACAACTACAGTCAGCCCTCGACCTCACGCGCATCAAGTCACCGCAAGACTACAAGGAAGAGTCGAAGGCCCTGTTCGAGCAGCGCAAGCACTTGATAGGTTATGTAGATACCCTGCACAAGCAACAGTCCACCGGGCTGTCGCTCTACGACTACATTGCCCGTTACATCTCGCTCGACACCGAAGACGCCATCCCGCCATCTCCAGAATTCATCAATGGCATCGACGGCCCACGCATCAACGACGCCATCGCCGCAGTAGAGGAATTGGGCGCCGTGTTCCAACTTACCGGCCTTCCCAACCAAAACAAACTCTTCGGCCTGTTCGTCCACGACACCAACGACATCGAGACGCGGTGCAACACCTTCCTCCATCGGTTGTCGGAACTCCTTCCCAAGGCCATCGACACCCTTCGCCAACTGTCGCGTGCCAACGGCATCACCATCCCCGAGACCCAAGAAGGATGCCAATGGGCTTTGCAAATGGCCACGGCCCTGTCCGGTGCCACCCATGTCAATGCCGCCATCGCCTCTGTCGCCGCCGACCCGTCGCTGCGCCAAGAGTGGCTCCGCCACATCGACACCGGCGAGCGTCAAAAAGCCCTCAACGACGCCCTCGCACAGCACTATCAACCCGAAATCCTCGGCATCGACCTCGTGGGATTGCGCCGTGACTGGGCCGAAGCCAACGACAAGTGGTTCATCCCCAAATACTTCGCCAAGAAAAGTGTGCTGAAGATGCTTCGAGGCTATAGGAGCGACATCGGCTACGACGACATCTTCCCCCTCATCCAGCAACTCGAGGACATCAAGAAACTCACCGCCGAACTGTCGAAGCGCCGCGACTACAGTGAGCGCATTTTCGGAACCTATGGCGCCAAGGGTAGCGAGCAATGGGGCAAGATGAAAGAAAGCCTTTCTCAGGTAGCCCAAATCCGTCAGTTGTTCGCCGACGGCGGCATCGCCGTGGACTTCGACAAACTGTCGCCCTCCGCCACCCGCAGCATCGACCCCACGCCCTTGCGGCAACTCTCAGACTATCTGCGCGAATCGGCATCATTCTGCACAGTCAGTTCGAAACTGACGCTCGAAGAACTGACCGAGAAGACCCCACTCTGGTTGGTGAACATCGGGCAGGTGCGCAACTGGTCGCAATGGTGCCTCCGCCGCAAAGCCCTATTGGGCAAGCGCCTCAAGCCCGTCGTCGATTTCATCGAGGCCGGCCATACGAGTGTGGAAGCCAGTCAGGCGATGCAGCGCGGCCTCTACAGGAAATTAGCGATGGACATCATCGACGGCAACGACCAATTACGCGCCTTCAACGGCCTCATATTCGAGGACGTCATCGAAAAATACCGCACGCTGGCCAAGGAGTTCCAAAACCTGACCAAGCGCGCCCTTTACTGCCAACTGGCATCAAGCATCCCCTCGCAGACCATTGCGGCAGCCAGCAACTCCGAGATGGGCATACTGAAACGCTACATCAACTCCGGCGGCCGCGGTGCCAGCATCCGCCACATCATCGACCAGATTCCCACGCTGCTCCCGAAACTTTGTCCCTGCATGCTCATGAGCCCCATCTCCGTGGCGCAGTTCATCGACTTGGGACAAGACAAGTTCGACATCGTGGTGTTCGACGAAGCCTCGCAAATGCCGACCAGCGAGGCAGTGGGCGCCATCGCGCGCGGCAAGGCCCTCATCGTGGTGGGCGACCCGAAGCAGATGCCCCCGACGAGTTTCTTCACCACCACCTCCGTCGATGAGAGCGAAGCCGACATCGACGACATGGAGAGCATCCTCGACGACTGCATCACGCTGTCGCTGCCCGAGCACTATCTCACCTGGCACTACCGCAGCCGCCACGAAAGCCTCATCGCCTTCAGCAATTCGCAATACTACGAGGGCAAACTCTACACCTTCCCGTCGTCCGACGACCGAGCCACGAAGGTAAGTTTCATCCCCATCGACGGCACCTACGACATGGGCAAGACCCGCTGCAACAGGGCAGAGGCAGAGGCCATCGTCAAGGAAGTGCTGCGCCGGCTTGCCGACCCCGTGCTGTCGCAGCGCAGCATCGGCATCGTGTCGTTCAGCAAAGTGCAGCAGGACCTCATTGAGGACCTCCTTGTCGATGAATTGAGCAAACAGCCCCAACTCGACCAACGCGCCTACAACTGCGAGGAACCCATTTTCGTGAAAAACCTTGAGAATGTGCAAGGCGACGAGCGCGACGTCATCCTGTTCTCCGTAGGCTATGGTCCCGACAAGCAAGGACGCGTCTCCATGAACTTCGGTCCGCTCAACAATGCCGGTGGCGAGCGGCGCCTCAACGTCGCCGTCAGCCGTGCCCGCTATGAGATGATGGTGTTCTCCACCATGCAGCCCGAGCAAATCGACCTCAACCGCAGTCGCGCCCGTGGCGTGGAAGGCCTGAAACGATTCCTGGAATTTGCCAAGAATGGCCGCATGCCCATCCTTTCGACCCAGATCAAGGAAGAAACCGACACGACCATCATCAACTCCATCGCCGAGACCATCCGCGCCCATGGCTACGAAGTGGACACGCAGGTGGGCAGGTCGCAGTTCAAGATCGACCTCGCCGTGATAGACCCCACGTCGCCCGACAAATACCTGATGGGCATCCTCTGCGACGGACAGAATTACTACCGCACCCCAACACAGCGCGACCGCGAGATTTGCCAGCCTGGCGTCCTCAAGGGCCTTGGATGGGAACTCATGAGGGTATGGGCCACCGACTGGTTTATCAGTCGCGAACAAGTGACCGACCGCATCATCGACCGCCTGCAACAAATCCTCGCCGACCGAGAAAAAGAAGCAGAAAAAGAGAAGAATGCACCCAAGGCTCCCGTTGCCACGCTCCTTTCCACCCCGAAGGCAGCCCCTGCCGCCAAGGGCGAAACGAAAAATGCCGGTACTTCCAATACCGCCCACATCCCCTTTGAAGTAGATCCCGACGACATCCTCGTCGGCGAACCAGAAAACGACAAGGAGGTGCCGTATGTCAAGGCAGCCATCAGCCAGCGCCAACAATCGGCATCCGCCGACATCCTGTTGCTGAAGCGCCGCCTTATCGACAGCGACATCAAGAGCATCATCCAGGCAGAACAGCCTGTCAGCCTCAGCACCATCCGCAAGCGCATCATGTATCTCTACGGACAGCAGCGGAGTACCGACAGACTGACGCACATCCTGCAAAAAAGCGTGGAATTTGCCTATGTCGATCCGATGTCTCTTCCCGACAACCCAGTGTTTTGGATGAGCAAGGCAGATGCGGAGGGCTACGACACCTATCGGAAAGCCGAAGATCGCACCGCAGAGGAAATGCCTATCGTGGAAATCTGCAATGCCGTGAAATTGGCTGTCAGTCAACAAGTTTCCGTACCTCTCGAAGACTTGATGCGACTGATAGCAAAACTATTGGGCTTCGGTCGCCGTTCGCCCAAGGTCGATGACGCCATACGCACCGCTGTCACCCGATTGGCACTGAAGGGCATCCTAAAGGTCGAGGGCAACACCCTGAAAATGGCTGACGTTTAAGAAACGGGGCTATTAGATTGACGGAGCATCACAATGAACGCATTGTGATGCTCCTGTTTTTCACTACTCCTCAATGATGTATTCTGTCAATGCGCGCTTCTCAACAGAGAAGCCAATACCCACCTTCACGATGCGGCGGCCGTCGGTGGCATAGCGGGCTGCATAGCCCTTGTCGCGGATCTGGTCGAGGGCGTCCTGCGCAGTGCCGTTCAACTTCAGTTCCATCACGTAGATGGCGTCGGGCATGAACACCACCA